>NZ_JBFBAS010000002.1:0-454429 GCF_040682335.1 Streptomyces sp. NPDC051219 | reverse complement strand
ACCCTCGACTGACGGGACGCAGCCACGACCGACGGGCCGCGACCAGGCCTGCCGGTCGCAACCACGGCTGGCCCGGAACCGATCGGTTCCGGGCCACCCCACTCGCATGCACGCGGTTGTACGCGGTGTGTGTCAGCGCATCTTTCCGCCGCGCGGCATCCGCATCCCCTTGGGCATCGGGCCCTTGGGCAGCGGCATGTTGCTCATCAGGTCGCCCATCGCACGCAGCCGGTCGTTCGTCGCGGTGATCTGCGGGCCCGACAGCACCCGCGGCAGCTTCAGCAGGGTGGTGCGCACCTTCTTCAGCGGCACCTCGCCCTCGCCCTTGCCGACGATGATGTCGTGCACCGGGACGTCCGGCATGATGCGCGCCATCTTCTTCTTCTCGGCCGCCAGCAGGTTCTTCAGCCGGTTCGCGTTGCCCTCGGCCACCAGGACGATGCCGGCCTTGCCGACAGCGCGATGGACGACGTCCTGGCTGCGGTTCATCGCGACCGCCGGGGTGGTGGTCCAGCCCCGCCCCACGTTCTCCAGTACCGCCGCGGCCGCACCCGGCTGCCCCTCCATCTGCCCGAAGGCCGCTCGCTCGGCGCGCCGTCCGAAGACGATCGCCATCGCGAGGAAGGCCAGCAGGAAGCCGAGGATGCCCGCGTAGACCGGGTGGTCGATCAGGAAGCCGATCGCGAGGAGGACACCGAAGGTGACGATTCCCACAGCCGCGACGACGAGACCGACCTTGGGATCGGCCTTTCGGGTCATCTTGTACGTCAGGGCGATCTGCTTGAGCCGCCCGGTGTTCGCAGTGTCTGCGTTTGCCTTCCTCGCCATGAAATGAAGTTTACGTGGCTCAGGAAGTGCGGTCGGCCACGGCCTCCAGTACGTGCTGAGCCTCGACCCGGTCTTTGGCGCGACGCCGGTCCTCGAGCACGGCGGTCCACGCATTCCGGCGGGCGGTGCGCTGGCCGCTGCCCATGAGCAGTGACTCGACTGCACGGAGAGCGTCGGTGAGCGTCGGGATGGCGGTGGCGCGGACTGGCGCGGCCTGCATGGTGAAGGTCCCCCCTCGGGACAAGCGTCGACGATGAGCGGGAGCGGTGCGTGAACCTACTGTCACTGATTGGTGTTACCAGGGCGTGACCGGGTGGTCAAACGCCGATGAAACCTTTACGCCGGGGGCGTGCGGGGGCACAGAACGCAAACGCGGCCCGTACGCGTCCCTCACCTGCGGGGACGGTACGGACCGCGCGAATACGGCCATTACTGGCTGGTAACTACTTGTGCGCAGCTTCACATAGGCTGACTACACGGCCTGGGAGGCGATCACCGCTCCACGCCGCTCGATCGCCTGCTGGAAGAGGCGCCCGGCGCGGTACGAGGAACGCACCAGAGGCCCGGACATCACACCGGAGTAGCCGATCTCCTCGGCCTCCTCCTTCAGCTCCACGAACTCCACCGGCTTCACCCACCGCTCGACGGGGTGGTGCCGCGGCGAGGGGCGCAGGTACTGGGTGATGGTGATGAGCTCGCAGCCCGCGTCGTACAGGTCCTGCAGCGCCTGGCTGACCTCTTCGCGTTCCTCGCCCATACCAAGGATGAGGTTCGACTTGGTGACCAGGCCGGCCTCGCGAGCCTTGGTGATGACCTCGAGGGAGCGCTCGTACCGGAAGGCCGGGCGGATGCGCTTGAAGATCCGCGGCACGGTCTCGACGTTGTGGGCGAGCACCTCGGGACGCGAGGAGAAGACCTCGGCGAGCTGCTCGGGCACGGCGTTGAAGTCGGGGATCAGCAGTTCGACCTTGGTGCGGCCGTCGGCGCGCTCGCCGGTCATCGCGTGGATCTGGCGCACGGTCTCCGCGTACAGCCAGGCGCCGCCGTCCTCCAGGTCGTCGCGCGCGACGCCGGTGATGGTGGCGTAATTCAGATCCATCGTGACGACGGACTCGCCCACGCGGCGCGGCTCGTCCCGGTCCAGCGCCTGCGGTTTGCCGGTGTCGATCTGGCAGAAGTCGCAGCGCCGGGTGCACTGGTCACCGCCGATGAGGAAGGTGGCCTCGCGGTCCTCCCAGCATTCGTAGATGTTCGGACAGCCGGCCTCCTGGCACACGGTGTGCAGGCCTTCGCTTTTGACGAGGCTCTGCATCTTCGTGTACTCGGGACCCATCTTGGCCCGGGTCTTGATCCACTCGGGCTTGCGCTCGATGGGGGTCTGGCTGTTCCGGACCTCCAGGCGCAGCATCTTGCGTCCGTCGGGTGCGACAGCGGACACGTCCGGCGCCCCTTTCTGCTAACGCGGCAACGATTCTTCGGCGAACACCAGGGTACGCCCTTAATTTTTTAGGCCCGGGGTCCGGGGTCAGGCGGTCGAAACCGCCGGTTCCACGTCCCGCGGCCGCAGGTCCGCGTTCTCCAGGACCTCCCGAAGGTGCTTCTCGGCCACCGGGAGCACCTCGGCGATGGTGATCTCGTGGCCCAGCTCGTTCGAGAGCGAGGTGACGCCGGCGTCGCGGATGCCGCACGGCACGATCCGGTCGAACCAGGTGTTGTCCGGGTTCACGTTGAGGGCGAAGCCGTGCATCGTGACGCCCTTGGCGACCCGGATGCCGATCGCCGCCAGCTTGCGGTCCTCGCGGCGCTGGCCGGCGTTCGACGGGGCGTACTCCGGTCCGTTCATCCGGGGGTCGAACTCCTCGTCCGCCAGGCGTGGGTCGAAGTCGAGGGACAGGCCGCGCGCGGGACGCTCCTCGACCGGGTCACCCAGTACCCATACGCCGCTGCGGCCCTCGATCCGGGTGGTCTCCAGGCCGAATTCCGCAGCCGTGCGGATGAGGGCTTCCTCGAGCCGGCGCACATGGGCCACCACGTCCACCGGGCGCGGCAGCTTCATGATCGGATATCCCACCAGCTGACCGGGCCCGTGCCAGGTGATCTTGCCGCCGCGGTCCACGTCGACGACCGGGGTGCCGTCCAGGGGGCGCTCGTTCTCGGCCGTGCGCCGGCCGGCCGTGTAGACCGGCGGGTGCTCCAGCAGCAGGCAGGTGTCCTCGATGTCGTCCGCGAACCGGGCGGCGTGCACCCGGCGCTGCTCATCCCACGCTGCCTGGTACTCGACGGCGTCCGCGCCGAAGCCCAGACTGACAAACCGCAGTTCAGTCACCGCAGCGCCTCCTTAGAACGTTCACCGTGCACTCATCCGCCCTCCCGCCACTGTACGGGCCCGACGTTCCTGTCAGTCGGCGGGTCAATCCTCACACGATCGGATGAATGTGGGACGAAGCTGGCGGTGAGGCCGGGGAGGGCCGCTAAATTCGCGCCGATCAAGGGGCTGTTCCCGGGCCCGGAAGGCAGGAGACCGTACAACTGATGACGGAACGACCTCCGCAGCGCATCCCCAACCGACAGCTCGCCGCGCTCATCGCTGAAGCGGGATTCTCCAATGCCGGGCTCGCCCGCCGGGTCGACCAGCTCGGACTCGAGCACGGCCTCGACCTGCGGTACGACAAGACGTCGGTGACGCGCTGGCTCCGCGGCCAGCAGCCGCGCGGAACCACGCCCGCCCTGATCGCCGAGGTCTTCACCCGCCGGCTCGGGCGGCGGCTGTCCGCGCAGGACCTCGGGCTGGATGCGTGCGCTCCGGTCTATGCGGGGCTGGAATTCGCCGCCACCCCCGAGGAGGCCGTCGACATCGCCAGCGGCCTGTGGCGCAAGGACTCCGGAAGCCATGCGGAGTCACGCAAGATCGCCTTCACTCCCGCGGGTCTGGTGGTGCCCAGCCGGGACTGGCTGATCGGCCGCGCCGACGAGCAGGTGGGGCGCGGTGAGCCTTCGGCGAACGTCGGTCTCATTCCCATGCAGGGGCGGTCCTCCGTGCCACGACAGCGGCAGATCGACCGCGCGCCCGGCCAGCGGGTCACGGCGGGCGACATCGCAGCCCTGCGCTCGGTCGGTGAACTCTTCCGCACGCTCGACCACGCGTACGGCGGCGGACACGCACGCCAGGCGCTCGTGCGCTATCTGGAGCACGAGGCCGAGCCGATGCTGCGCGGGACGTACGGAGAGGCGACCGGGCGGCGCCTGTTCGCCGCCGCCGCCGATCTGACGCGGCTGGCCGGATGGACGTCTTTCGACATCGCGGCGCACGGGCTCGCCCAGCGGTACTTCGTCCAGGCACTCCGGCTCGCGCAGGCGGCCGGCGACCGGGCGTACGGGTCGTATGTGCTGGTCACGATGAGCCGCCAGGCGGTCTATCTGGGCCATGGCCGGGAGGCCGTACAGCTGGCCCGGGTCGCCCAGCAGGGTGTCGGCACGGGTGCCCCGGCGGTGGTGCAGGCACTGCTGCACGCGGTGGAGGCACGAGGGCACGGGGTACTGGGGGACGTGCGCGCGTGCACGTCCTCGCTCGTCCGGGCGGAACGGGCGCTGGAGGCCGCACGGCCGGGCGACGACGTGCCGCACTGGGTGCGCTTCTTCGACGAGGGCCAGCTCGCCGACGAATTCGGCCACAGCTACCGGGACCTGCAGCAGTACCGGGCGGCCGCGCAGTACGCGGAGCGCTCGCTGCAACTGCGCGGGCCCGCGTTCGCGCGCAGCCGCCTCTTCTGCCGGGTCGTGCTGGCTTCGGCCCGGCTGGGCCTCGGCGAGCTCGACCAGGCCTGCGCGCTGGGAGCGGAGGCGGCGCAGCAGTCCACGGAGATGCGGTCGGTGCGGGCGCTGGAGTACGTAGGGGACTTCGAGCGCCGGCTGGAGCCTTACCGGGACGCGGCGGCGGTCCGCGGCTACCGCGACCGTGTGGCGGCCATGGGCTGACACGGGCCTGGGCGGCGGCGTGCGGGGGCGTGGGGGGGGTGCGGTGCGTCGCGTCTGCCGCTCGGCGGCGTGCCGGGCCCGGAGGCTTTCGCTCCGGCTCGGGAAGTGGCCGGTCGGGGGAACCGCCCCGCCCCCGGTGACGCCGCCTCCGTTACGCCGCCGCCGGTACCGGCACCGCGTACTCCGCGCGGATGCCCAGGTCGTACAGCAGCGACTGCGCCGCACGGCGGCCCGAGAAGAGAGCGCCCTGGACCGTGCTCGTGTCCCGGTGGTCGCCGCAGACGTACAGGCCGGCCAGTACCCGCACCGGGCGGCGCAGGTCGTGGGCCGGCGGCATGGCCGGGACGGCCTCCGGGGTGTGGTGGACCGCGAGGAGTTCCCAGCCGTCCGTCCTGGTGCCGTAGAGCGCGGCCAGGTGGGCCCTGACCTCGCGGTCGAGGTCCGCCGCCGGCGGCGGAGTGCCCAGCACCGTGGAGGAGACCAGCGCGCGGCCGTGCGGGGCGCGCGTCGGGTCGACCTCGCTCATGACGAAGGTGTGGGCCACCGGCCCGCGCCGGTGGGCGTCCAGCAGCAGCGCCGGCTCGGCCAGCGGTGGCACGGGCGCGGTGTGATGCAGCACGGTCACCGGGTGGAAGCCGGGTACCCGAAGCCCCGGCAGCAGCCCTGCCGCGGCCCGGGCGCCGGTCGCCAACAGCACGGAACGGCAGCCGAACTCACCGTGGTCCTCGGTGACGACGGAGCTGACCGACACCGACCGGACCCGGACGCCGGTACGAACGGTCCCGGCCGGCAGCGCGGCCGCCAGCCGCTCCGGCAGGGCCGCCGCACCCCCTTCCGGCACGCAGAGCCGGCCGCGGGCGAACCCGCGCAACGCGAGGTCGGCGCACCGGCTGGAGGTGGTGAGCTCGGGGTCGCAGAGCAGGGCGGACAGGAGCGGCCGCAGGAAGCCGTTGACCGTGCGCTGCGGCAGGCCGCGGACGGCGAGCGCTTCCCGCGCGGTCCGTTCGGGGCGGGCCAGCAGCCGTTCCGTGGGCATCGAGGCGATCCGGCCGAGTGCCGCGCCGAGCCGTGCCTGGTCGAGCGCGCCCCCCAAAGGCGCGCGCGGGGCGCTCGCGAGGGCGCGCGCGGCAGTGAGTGCGCCCCGCGCGCTCCCCGCTGCCCCGGCCCGGAGATGGCGGCCCTCGCTGTGAACGAGGACGCCGGGGGAGAAGGGGCGCAGAGCCAGTCCGTCGAGCCCCGGCGTGCGGCGCAGCTCGGGGTAGGAGGTACTGAGCAACTGACCGATCCGGTCGAGCCGGAACCCGTCAATCCGCTCGGTGGCCATGCGGCCGCCCGGGCAGGCCGCGGCCTCCAGGACTGTGACGGTCAGTCCGGCGTTGACGAGCTGGTGTGCCGCCGACAGTCCTGCGACTCCGGCTCCCACAATGACGACATCCGCGTGGTGTGCGCTGCTGAGCACGTGCCCCTCCCCGAGGTCGGCGCGGCTGGTGAGGTCGTCCTTCCCCCAACAGGCCCCGGGAATACCCGAGTACCGGACGAGAGTAAAAGCGGTTCCGGTCGGACGCAGTCGCGCATCGACCGGGCATCGGCGCACGGCGGTCGCACGCCGGCTGCGAACCGGTCAGGTTCGCTCGAAGGTGGTCGGTGGTGGTCATCTCGACGACGTCGTCGAGCGCGCGGCGCTCGCACGGGGCGCCGGGACCGCTCGCTGACGAGTTTCACCGAAGCGCCGCCCGCACCGCCTCGTCGATCCCCGGGAACGCGAAGGAGAACCCGGATTCGAGCAGCCTTTTGGGCAGAACCCGCTGGCTGCCCAGCACGTCCTCGGCGAACTCGCCCAGCACGACACGCAGGGCGGGCGCGGGCGCGGTGAACATCGTCGGGCGGTGCAGCACCCGCCCCATCGCCTTGGTCACCTCCCGGTTGGTGAGCGGCTGAGGCCCGGTCAGGTTCACCGGACCGGTCAGCGACTCGGTGTCGATGATGTGCCGGAGCGCCGCGATCTCGTCGTGCATGGAGATGTAGCTCCAGTACTGGCGGCCGCTGCCGAGCCGCCCGCCGAGCCCGGCCCTGAACAGTGGGAACAGCCTCCCCCACGCACCGCCCTCGCGTGCGACCACCAGCCCGGTTCGGGCGTAGACCGTACGCACGCCGGCCTCCACGGCCGCGGCCGCGGCCTCCTCCCACTCCACACAGACGTCGGCCATGAATCCGGTCCCGGGAGGCGCGTCCTCGTCCACCGCACGGTTTCCCGTGTCGCCGTAGTAGCCGATGGCCGAACCGCTGACCAGGACCTCCGGCGGGACGTCCAGGGAGGCGACCGCCTCTGCCAGCGCGGCAGTCCCGAGCACCCTGCTGTCCCGGATCTCCCGCTTCCAGGCCTCGTTCCACCGCTGATCGCCGACGCCCGCCCCCGCCAGGTGCACGACGGCCTCGCAGCCCAGGAGCCCACGCGTGTCGACGTACTGACGCGCCGGATCCCACTCGACCTCGTCCGCCGCCCCGGGAGTGCGTCGCACCAGGCGGACCACGTCGTGCCCGTCCGCGCGCAGCGAATGTACGAGTGCCTTGCCGATGAGCCCGGTCGAACCGGTGACAGCGATGCGCATGGGACCCATCCTGCCCGCCCCGGAGCCGCGTGGCACAGTGGCCGCCATGTCCGAGCCGCGCATACGCCCCGCCCGTCCCGAGGACGACGACGCTCTCGCCGAGCTCGACCGTGCCTCCTGGTCCCCGCTGCATGCGGTACAGCCGAAGCCGCAGCCGCCGTACGCGCCGTTCTTCGACGAGAGGCACACTCCTGGGGACTATCTCGTCGCCGAGTCCGACGGGCTCGTCGCGGGCTACATCCGGCTGGGAGCCCCCACCCCGCTCCCCGCCAACGCGCACGTGCTCCAGATCCAGGGGTTCGCCGTCGCCGACCGGGCGCGCGGCCGCGGTCTGGGCCGGTCACTGCTGCGGGCGGCCTGCGCCGAGGCCCGCCGCCGAGGCGCGAGCCGGATCACTCTGCGGGTCCTCGGCCACAACACCCCGGCGCGCCGGCTGTACGAGGCCGAGGGCTTCGCGGTGGAAGGGGTGCTGCCCGGGGAGTTCCTGCTCGACGGCCACTATGTGGACGACATCCTGATGGGTCGCCTTCTCACCGGTGATCAACCGGTGTCCAGCAGCGATCCCACCGCATAGGTCACCGCCATCGCCAGCGCTCCGCCGGCCGCGTTCCTCAGGACCGCCCGGCCCGCGGGCGCCGCGCCCAGCCGGGCGCTGACCCAGCCGCACAGGGCCAGCGCGAGGAGCACGGCGACGACGGTCACGGGCAGCCGCAGCGAGGGCGGTGGGAGCACGATCGCGAGCAGCGGCAGCAGCGCGCCCACCGTGAAGGAGGCGAAGCTGGCGACCGCCGCGTGCCACGGGTTGGCCAGCTCGTCCGGTTCGATACCCAGCTCCACCCGCGCGTGGGCGCGGAGGGCATCGCGTTCCGTGAGCTGGACGGCGGCATCCCGGGCCAGCTCGGGGCTCAGCCCGCGCACCTCCAACAGCTGTGCCAGCTCGTCGAGTTCGGCTTGCGGGTCCTCGGCCAGCTCCTGTCGCTCGGTCTCCAGGGCGGCCCGCTCGGAGTCCCGCTGGGAACTGACCGAGACGTATTCGCCGGCCGCCATGGACAGCGAGCCGGCCAGCATCCCGGCGACGCCGGCCGCCAGGATCGTCGCGCGCGACCCGGTGGCTCCCGCGACGCCGACGACGAGCCCGGCGGTCGACGTCACGCCGTCGTTGGCGCCGAGCACCGCGGCCCGCAGCCAGTTCAACCGCGTGCTCATGCCCTCGGCGTGCGGTTCGCGGGGCTGCTTGCTGCGCTCGGGCAGGGGATTGCGGCGCTGCGGTTTGCGGGGCCGGGATTTGCGGCGCTGGGGCCCGTGCGCCTGCTGCCCGTCGTTGCTCACCGGACCACTGTCGGCCTCCGACGCGGTCCCGGCCACCCGACGGCCCGCCCGGGGTGCGGCGCCGACCGGCGCGTACAAGGCTGAAGGGATGGACCGGAAGGACGAGGAACCCCGCTGGCTCCCTGGCGCCCCGCCGCCCCGCTGGGTCCGCGCGCTGCCCATCGTCCTGCTGGTCGGTCTCTCGGCGGCGCGGCTCGCCACCCCGCGGACCGTGGAGCTGGGCTACTTCCTCGCGGCTCTGCCGCCGGTCGCCGCGTTCGCGTACGGAGCGGCGGGCACCGCTGTATTCGGCGGCGTCACTCTCATCCTGCTGGCCGTTCCGGTCACCCAACTCGGCCGCGCGGGCAGCGGCGACCTGGTCACGGTCGCCTTCGTGGCGGCGCTCAGCGTGATCGTCGCCTGGGTACGGCGGCGCCGTGACGCCCAGTTGGTGAGCGTGCGTTCCATGGCGGAGGCGGCCCAGCTGGCGGTGCTGCCGCCACTGCCCGAACAGGTCGGCCCGGTGCGCTGCGCCGGGCTCTACCGGGCCGCCCAGCGCGGCACGCTCGTGGGCGGCGATCTCTATGACGTACGCGAGGGGCCGTACGGGGTACGGGCCCTGGTCGGCGATGTCCAAGGGCACGGGCTCGCAGCGGTCGGCACGGTGGCCGCGCTGCTCGGCGCCTTCCGCGAAGCCGTGCTCGACGATCCCGGGCTCGGCGGGGTCGCCGCGCGGCTGGACCGCAGGCTGGTCGCCGACTCGGCGGGCGTGGAGCACGCCGAACTCTTCGCGACCGCCGTGCTGCTGGAGTTCCCGCCGGACGCTCCGCTGGTACGGATCGTCTCCTGCGGGCATCCTCCGCCGCTGCTGCTTCGCGGCTCCTCGGCCACCGAGCTGGATGCGGAACCCTGCGCGCCGCTGGGCCTCGGGCTGGCCGGCCTGACCGGGGCGGAGGTGGCGACCGTACGGCTGGAGGAGAAGGACCGGCTGCTGGTCCACACCGACGGGGTGACCGAGGCCCGGGACGCCGCCGGGGTCTTCTACCCGCTCGCCGAACGGCTGCCCGCCCTCTCTGCCGAGTTCGAGACCGACCCGTCCGCCCTGGCGGCCGCTGTCTGGCGGGACCTGTCGCGGTTCGCGGGGGGCGCCGCGGACGACGTGGCGCTGCTGGTGCTGTCGCCGGGGGCGGTACGGGACGCCGCCGTTCCTCAGTGACCGTCGGTGCAGCGGGCAGGCGTGGCGGAGCCCGCGGGGGAGTGCGTGCCGGACCCCGCGCGCCCGGCAGGATCCGAGCGAGAGACCCTAAGGCCTGAACCGGTCCCACAGCTGCGGGAATCGTTCCGCAAGGACCGTTTCGTTCTCGAAGTCGATCGGCGTCCCTTCCGGCTCCCCGGCCTGCCCCGGAATCCCCAGGTCGGGGGCCACCACCCCGGTGAGCTGCTCGTACGCCTCGTCCGCCGCGTACCCGAGTTCCTCGCCGTCCCCGTCGATCTCCTCGTCGAACTCGTCGAGGAGCTCGGCGAGGCTGTCCGGGTCGTGCAGCGCGCCCTCGAAGACCTCGCGGCCCTGTCCGATGAGCCAGCAGCGGAAGTAGTCGAAGGCGTCGTCACTCGCGCCGTCGAGCATCACCCAGGCCGCGCCCCACAGGTCCCAGCGGTACGCGCGGTTGTACCGCGCCTCGAAGTGACGGGCGAAATCCAGCACGGAGTCGGGGTCCAGCTGGAGCAGGCGCTCGACCAACAGGTCGGCCTGTTCCTCAGGATCGCCCTCGGCGGCCTCTCGGGTGCCGTCGACGATCTCCCAGAACTCCGTCTCGTCCATCATCACGGGTCAAGCATCGTGGTTGGCGGGGAGCCACGCCACCTCATGGTCCTCTCGGTAATGCGGACAGAGGATGTCGGTATTACGTGCGAACGTCGGGAGACACAGAAGCCGCACGCCGGGAGGACAGCCATGGCACCCACACCGCTGAACGGAAAGATCGCACTGGTGGCCGGAGCCACCCGCGGGGCGGGCAGGGCGATCGCCGTCCAGCTCGGCGCGGGGGGCGCGACCGTGTACGCGACCGGCCGCACCACGGGAGAGAAGCTCAGCGAGGTGGGCCGCTCGACGGAGACGATCGAGCAGACGGCGGAACTGATCACCGCGGCGGGCGGAAAGGGCATCGCGTCGCAGGCCGACCACCTCGACCGCGACCAGGTGCGGGAGGTCGTCGACCGGATCGAACGCGACCACGGGCGGCTCGACATCCTCGTCAACAACCTCTGGGGCGGGGAGCACCTGGTCGAGTTCGGCAAGAAGATGTGGGAGACCGAGCTCGACCGGGGACTGCGGATGCTGGAGCTCAGCGTGAAGAGCCACATCATCACCAGCAGCATCGCGCTGCCGCTGCTCGTCCGGAACCGGGGCGGCCTGGTCGTCGAGGTCACCGACGGCACGGCGGAGTCCAACAAGAACTTCCGCGAGAACTTCTACTACGACCTCGCCAAGAACGGCCCGATCCGGATGGCCTTCAACCTCGGCGAGGACCTCAAGGACATGGGCTGTACGGCGGTGTCGGTCACGCCGGGCTTCCTCCGTTCGGAACAGATGCTGGACACCTTCGGCGTCACCGAGGAGAACTGGCGCGACGCTATCGCCAAGAGCCCGCACTTCGCGATCTCCGAGTCGCCGCTCTTCGTGGGCCGGGCGGTCGCCGAGCTGGCGGCGGACCCCGACCGATTGCGGTGGAACGGGCAGTCGCTGTCCAGCGGACAGCTGGCCAAGGTGTACGGGTTCACGGACGCGGACGGCAGCCGGCCGGACGCGTGGACCTACATCTCGGAGGTGGCGTTGGGCGGCGCGGACCGCTCCGCGGAGGAGTACCGCTGAGCAGCACCCCCAGCCCGTGGAGTACCCCGTAGGGTGCAGCACCCCTACCCGTAGAGCGCTGCTGTCCGGGCGGCGGCCTCCGCGAACCGCGCGCGCAGTCCGTCGGGCTCCAGTACCCATTGTGCAGGGGGCCGGGCCGCAAGCGGCAGGAGAGGCCCCCCGCTGTGCGACGGGGCGCCTCTCCTGCCGGTCTGCGTGACGCGGTCGGGACGAGGTCAGAGCTCGTACCGCTCGCGGGCCTCCTTCACGGCCGAGGCCGGGACCTCGCCGCGGCGGGCGAGCTGAGCCAGCGAGGCGACGACGATCGACTGGGCGTCGACGCCGAAGTGACGCCGGGCCGCGTCACGCGTGTCGGAGAGGCCGAAGCCGTCCGTGCCGAGCGAGGAGTAGTCCTGCTCGACCCACTGGCTGATCTGGTCCGGCACCTGCCGCATCCAGTCGCTGACCGCGAGCGCGGGCCCGGGTGCGCCCTCCAGCGCCTGGGTGACGTACGGAGTCCGCTGCTCTCCCCGGAGCAGGGCCTCGTCGCACTCCAGCGCGTCGCGGCGCAGTTCGCCCCACGAGGTCGCGGACCAGACGTCGGCCGCGACTCCCCAGTCGGCGGCGAGCAGGTTCTGCGCATCCAGGGCCCAGTGGATCGCCGTACCGGAGGCGAGGAGCTGGAGCCGGGGAGCGTCCGGCGACGGCGCCACGCCCTCCTTGAAGCGGTAGAGACCGCGCACGATGCCCTCTTCGACGCCTTCGGGCATCGCCGGCTGCGGCTTCGGCTCGTTGTAGACCGTCAGGTAGTAGAAGACGTTCTCGGCCTCGGGGCCGTACATGCGGCGCAGACCGTCCTTGACGATGACCGCGATCTCGTACGCGAAGGCCGGGTCGTAGTTCAGCGACGCCGGGTTCGTGGACGCGATCAGGTGCGAGTGGCCGTCCGCGTGCTGGAGGCCTTCGCCGGTCAGGGTCGTACGGCCGGCGGTCGCGCCGACGATGAAGCCCTTGCCGAGCTGGTCGGCGAGCTGCCACATCTGGTCGGCCGTGCGCTGCCAGCCGAACATCGAGTAGAAGATGTAGAACGGGATCATCGTCTCGCCGTGCGTCGCGTACGACGTCGCGGCGGCGATGAAGTCGGCCATGGCACCGGCCTCGGTGATCCCCTCGTTGAGGATCTGGCCGTCCTTGGCCTCCTTGTAGTACATCAGCTGGTCGCGGTCGACCGGCTCGTACGTCTGGCCCAGGGGCGAGTAGATGCCGGCCGACGGGAAGAGCGACTCCATGCCGAAGGTGCGGGCCTCGTCCGGGACGATCGGCACCCAGCGCTTTCCGGTCTCCTTGTCCCGCATCAGGTCCTTGGCGAGGCGGACGAAGGCCATGGTGGTGGCCATCTCCTGCTTGCCCGATCCCTTGTACAGGGCCTCGAAGGCGCGCGCGTTGTTCTCGTCGGGGTCGGGCAGGGCCACGGCGTGGACGCGGCGCGAGGGGGCCGGGCCGCCGAGGGCCGCGCGGCGCTCCTGGAGGTAGCGGACCTCGGGGGAGTTCTCGCCCGGGTGGCCGTAGGGCACCAGGTCCTCGTCGAGCCTCGCGTCCGGAATCGGAAGGTCGAGCCGGTCCCGCATCGCGCGGAACTCCTTGCCCGAGAGCTTCTTCATCTGGTGGTTCGCGTTCTTGGACTCGAATCCGGGGCCGAGCGTGTAGCCCTTCACCGTCTGGGCCAGGATCACCGTCGGCGCGCCCTTGAACCCGACGGCGGCGCGATAGGCGGCGTACACCTTGCGGGGCTCGTGGCCGCCGCGCGAGGTGTGGAAGCACTCGGCGATCTTCGCGTCGGTCAGAACCCCGGCCAGCTGGACGAGCGCCGGGTCGGTGCCGAAGAAGTGCTCCCGGATGTACGCGACGTCGCGGGTGGCGTACGTCTGGAACTGCGCGTCCGGTACCTCACGCAGCCGCCGTACGAGCGCGCCCGTGGTGTCGAGCTGGAACAGCTCGTCCCAGGCGGAGCCCCAGAGCGACTTGACGACGTTCCAGCCGGCCCCGCGGAACTGGGCCTCGAGCTCCTGCACGATCTTGAAGTTGGCGCGGACCGGGCCGTCGAGGCGCTGCAGGTTGCAGTTGATGACGAACGTCAGGTTGTCGAGCTGCTCACGCGCCGCGAGGGCGAGAGCGGCGGTCGACTCGGGCTCGTCCATCTCGCCGTCGCCGAGGAAGGCCCAGACGTGCGAGTGGGCGGTGTCCTTGATTCCGCGGTTGTGCAGGTAGCGGTTGAACCGCGCCTGGTAGATCGCGGAGAGCGGCCCGAGGCCCATGGAGACGGTGGGGAACTCCCACAGCCAGGGCAGCCGGCGCGGGTGCGGGTAGGAGGGCAGTCCGTTGCCGCCGGACTCCTGCCGGAAGTTGTCGAGCTGCTGCTCGCTGATCCGTCCGTCCAGGAAGGCACGGGCGTAGATGCCGGGGGAGGCGTGGCCCTGGATGTAGAGCTGGTCTCCGGACCCGGGTGCTTCGTGTGAGTCCTTGCCCCGGAAGAAGTGCTGGAAGCCGGTCTCGTAGAGCCAGGCCGCGGAGGCGAAGGTGGCGATGTGGCCGCCGACGCCGAAGCGCGAGCCCCGGGTGACCATGGCGGCCGCGTTCCAGCGGTTCCACGCGGTGATGCGGCGCTCCATCTCCTCGTCGCCGGGGAACTCGGGCTCCGCGGCGGTGGGGATGGTGTTGACGTAGTCCGTCTCCAGCAGCTTGGGCAGGGCGAGGCCCGCGCCCTCGGCGTGCTGGAGCGTCCGGCGCATCAAATACGAGGCGCGGTGCGGGCCGGCGGCCTTGGTGACGGCGTCGAGGGAGGCCGCCCATTCGGCGGTCTCCTCGGTGTCACGGTCCGGGAGCTGGTCGAGCTCACTCGGACGGTTTCCTACGAGGTCGGTCATCATGCGCCGCCTTCCGGACTGGAGGGGGGTGGAGAAAAGGGGCCTTGTCTGGCAGGACAGGGCGAAGGGCGGGTGAGCCCGTAGAAGACTGTAAACAATTGATCGATGATCGATCAAAGGTTGGGAGGCAAAATCTTGTCCGGACACCGAAATTGGCATTCCGTGCCGCGAAATAGGGCACGCGGTGCCGCCTCGCATTACCGGCAAATGGGGGCTGATCAGGCGCGTGGTGCACATCCGAGCACGTGCTGCTTCACCAGTACACCGATCTCCGGATCGCGTCGCCGGAAGGCGTCGACGAGCGCCTCGTGCTCCTCCGCGTACGACTGCTGGACCGTCCCCAGCCACCGGATGGAGAGCGCGGTGAACACCTCGATGCCCAGGCTCTCCCAGGTGTGCAGCAACACGCTGTTGCCGGCCGCCCGCACCAGCTCGCGGTGGAAGCCGACCGTGTGGAGGACCTGGGCCGTCCCGTCGGCCATGCGGTCGGCCTCGTGGAGGGCTGCGACATGCGGTTCGAGCAGCGAGACGTCCTCGGCCAGCCGGGGCGCGGCCAGCTCCGCCGCGATCTGCTCCAGACCCGCCCGTACCGGATAGATCTCCTCCAGGTCGGCCGCCGACAGATTCCGCACCCGGACGCCCTTGTTGGGCGCCGACTCGATCAGCCGCAGAGTCTCCAGCTCGCGCAGCGCCTCCCGTACCGGCGTCTGGCTCACCTGGAGCTCCACCGCGATCCGCCGCTCGACGATCCGCTCACCCGGCTTCCAGCGCCCGCTCACGATCCCCTCCACGATGTGCTCGCGGATCTGCTCGCGCAGCGAGTGGACGACGGGCGGGGTCATGAGGGCTCCTTCGCGGTGGCCGAGGCCGAGGCTACCGGCGATTATCCCCGGGGGTGGGCTTCCGGGATCGTCCCCCTACGCTGCACTGTCCCTCCGGCTTCGGAGCAGCGGCGGATCAGGTCGATCGGCGAGTGATGCAGCTGCGGTCCTCGCTCCGTAAACTCGTACTCGGAAGCTCGTACTCGGAAGTGCTGGTGGGCGGGCGCCGAGCCCCACCGGACCGCCCGCCGCTCGCCTCCCTCTCCTCGGGCGCCGGCCGAGCACGTTATTGCCTGCCTTCCGTATCTCGCCGCGCAGATCCGGGAGACGCTCGGGCCGGACATCGACTCCCGGGCGACCGCTGGGCGGTGACCGCTCACCTGGTGACCGCTCACCTGGTGACCGCTCACCTGGCGACCGCTCACCCATCACGTCCATGGCGAGGGCGACCCGCTCGCACTCACTCGCCGCTCCCGGACGGAGTCCGCTCCGGCGCACGGTTGGCTGCTGGCACGACACGATCCGAGAGGGGCGGGACATGAGCACATACTTGATCAATCACCTGCGCATCCCGGGTGGGGTTCCGAAGGAGGGAGGATGGCTGGGCTCGGCGGTGCTGATCGAGTTCCCCGACATGGCGAAGGGGAAGGAGTGGTACAACTCGCCCGAGTACCAGCAGATCCCGTCTCTGCGCACCGACCACACGATCAGTGATCTGATTCTGGTCGAGGGTGTGGGGCCGGACTTCACGCCCGCCGGCTACGCGCAGCAGATCCGTGGAGCGATCGCGGCGGCCACCGACAAGGGCAGCTGACCTTGGCGTGGTGTCACGCCGCCGGCTGCTCAGTGACCCATAGCCCCTGACGCCCCTGACGCCCCTGACGCCCCTGACGTGGAGCCATTCATGAGCACACCGCGCGACCTGTTGACCGTTGCCATGGACATGGCCCCCACTCGCCCTGTCGAGCCGGGCAATCTGTCGCTCGCGCTCGCGGGAGCCGAGGTGATCGACCTTCTCAGTGCCCAGGCCGTCAGGCTGGACGGCGATCGCATCGTGCCGAGCGACCGGCCGGCAACGGCCGATCGCCTGTTGGACGAGGCCGCGTCGTCACTTGCCCGACAAGCGCCGTACGAGTCGGTCGGCGAGTGGCTGTGGCGCAGAGGCCGCGGCCTGTCCGCGGCCTATGCGGCCGCCCTTGAGGAGGAAGGGCAGTTCACTCGGCAACGCCGCCGCTGGATCCCCTTCCGGAGCAGTCGGATGGTGCTCGTCGATTCGCCCGCTCGCCGCCTGGCGGCGAACCGCTGGACATCGGACGAGCCCGTCCTCGCCGCCCTGGCGGCGGCCGTCGGCATCCGCGACAAGCGGACTGGTGACCTCCCGGGCGTGGCCGACGACGCGGTGGCGACAGTGCTCGCCGCGGTCAATGACGCCTTGCGGGACCTGGAGGCCGAACGGCAACGGCGAGACATCGAGAAGGCGGCCTTCGACAACATCTGGCGAGGCGACTGACGACCGGACGCACGGTGGTGCCGGGCGCGGCTCCCGCCCGCACATGACGGCGCCCCCGCCCGGATCACTTTCTCCGGGCGGGGGCGCCGTCGTGCTGCCGGAGCCTTACAGGCCGAGCTCGACCTCGAACTCGCCGGCTTCCAGGATCGCCTTGACGGCCGTCAGGTAGCGGGCGGCGTCCGCGCCGTCCACCAGACGGTGGTCGTAGGAGAGCGCCAGGTAGGTCATGTCGCGCACGGCGATGGTCTCGCCGAGCTCCGGGTGGTCGATGACCACCGGGCGCTTGACGGTGGCTCCGATGCCCAGGATCGCGACCTGGTTCGGCGGCACGATGACCGTGTCGAACAGCGCACCGCGCGAGCCGGTGTTGCTGATCGTGAAGGTCGCGCCGGACAGCTCGTCCGGAGTGATCTTGTTGCCGCGGACCTTGGCCGCCAGCTCCGCGGTCTTCTTGGAGATGCCGGCGACGTTGAGGTCGCCCGCTCCCTTGATGACCGGGGTCATCAGACCCTTCTCGGAGTCCACCGCGATACCGATGTTCTCGGTGTCGAAGTAGGTGATCGTGCCCTCGTCCTCGTTGATCCGGGCGTTGACGACCGGGTAGGCCTTCAGCGCCTGGGCCGCTGCCTTCACGAAGAACGGCATCGGCGAGAGCTTGACGCCCTCCCGCGCGGCGAAGGCGTCCTTGGCCTTGGCGCGCAGACGCATCAGCTTGGTGATGTCCACCTCGACCACGGAGGTCAGCTGGGCCTGCGTGTGCAGCGCCTTCATCATGTTGTCGCCGATGACCTTGCGCATCCGGGTCATCTTGACGGTCTGGCCGCGCAGCGGGGACGCATCGAGGGCCGGGGCCTTCGCGGCGGCGGGGACAGCCGCGGCCGGAGCCTGAGCGGCGGCCTTGGCGGCCTCGGCGGCGGCGATGACGTCCTGCTTGCGGATACGGCCACCGACGCCGGTGCCCTTGACCGAGGCGAGGCTGACGCCGCTCTCGGCGGCGAGCTTGCGGACCAGCGGCGTGACATACGCACCGTCGTCACCGGCGGTAGCGGCCGGAGCCGGGGCAGCCGGGGCAGCCGGAGCGGCGGGCGCGGCCTGGGCCGGAACGGCGGCCGGAGCCGGAGCCGGAGCAGGCGCGGGCGCCTGAGCCGGTGCGGCGGCCGGAGCGGCCGGGGCAGCAGGCGTGACCGGAGCCGGCGCGGGTGCCGGAGCCGCAGGCTGAGCCGGAGCCGCAGGCTGAGCCGGGGCGGCGGCCGGAGCCGCGGGGGCCTCGGCGGCCGGAGCCGGAGCGGCGGGCGCGGGAGCGGCGGCCGGGGCGGAACCCGCGGCACCGATCACGGCCAGCTTGGCGCCGACCTCGGCGGTCTCGTCCTCGCCGACCACGATCTCCAGCAGCACACCGGAAGCCGGGGCGGGGATCTCGGTGTCGACCTTGTCGGTGGATACCTCGAGCAGCGGCTCGTCGGCCTCGACCGTCTCGCCGACCTCCTTGAGCCAGCGGGTGACGGTGCCCTCGGTCACGCTCTCGCCGAGCGCGGGAAGGACGACGTCGGTGCCCTCGGCGGCGCCGCCGGACTGAGCCGGAGCGGCGGCCGGGGCCGGAGCCTCGGCAGCCGGGGCTTCGGCGGCCGGAGCCTGGGCCGCGGGGGCCTCGGCGGCCGGGGCCTGGGCCGCGGGGGCCTCGGCCTGCACGGGCTCCGCCTCGGCAGCGGCCGGGGTGGGGGCAGCGGCTGCGCCGCCGGTGCCGTCGTCGATGACGGCCAGCTCGGCGCCGACCTCAACGGTCTCGTCCTCGGCGACCTTGATGGACGCGAGGATGCCCGCGGCGGGGGCCGGGATCTCGGTGTCGACCTTGTCGGTCGACACCTCGAGCAGCGGCTCGTCGGCCTCGACGCGCTCGCCCTCGGCCTTCAGCCAGCGGGTGACAGTGCCCTCGGTGACGCTCTCGCCGAGCGCCGGAAGGGTTACGGAAACCGCCATGGTTTCAGTTGCTCCTTACAGATGTGCGGAAGTGGTCGTCGCGCCCGGGACTACTAGTCATGGGAGTGCAGGGGCTTGCCGGCCAGGGCCAGGTGGGCCTCGCCGAGCGCCTCGCTCTGCGTCGGGTGCGCGTGGATGAGCTGCGCGACCTCGGCCGGCAGAGCCTCCCAGTTGTAGATGAGCTGCGCCTCGCCGACCTGCTCGCTCATACGGTCACCGACCATGTGGACGCCGACCACGGCACCGTCCTTGACCTGGACGAGCTTGATCTCACCCGCGGTCTTGAGGATCTTGCTCTTGCCGTTGCCCGCGAGGTTGTACTTCAGAGCGACGACCTTGTCCGCACCGTAGATCTCCTTGGCCCTGGCCTCGGTGACACCGACGGAGGCGACCTCGGGGTGGCAGTACGTCACGCGCGGCACGCCGTCGTAGTCGATCGGCACGGCCTTGAGGCCTGCCAGCCGCTCGGCGACGAGGATGCCCTCGGCGAAGCCAACGTGCGCGAGCTGGAGGGTCGGGACGAGGTCACCGACGGCCGAGATCGTCGGCACGTTGGTGCGCATGTACTCGTCGACGAGGACGTAGCCGCGGTCCATCGCGACGCCCTGCTCCTCGTAGCCGAGCCCCTGCGAGACCGGGCCGCGGCCGACGGCCACGAGCAGCACCTCGGCCTCGAAGGTCTTGCCGTCGGCCAGGGTGACCCGCACACCGTTCTCGGTGTACTCGGCCTTCTCGAAGAAGGTGCCGAGGTTGAACTTGATGCCGCGCTTGCGGAACGCGCGCTCCAGGAGCTTGGAGCTGTTCTCGTCCTCGACCGGGACGAGGTGCTTCAGACCCTCGATGACGGTGACGTCGGAACCGAAGGACTTCCACGCCGAGGCGAACTCGACGCCGATGACGCCACCGCCCAGCACGATCGCGGACTGCGGGACACGGTCCATGACCAGCGCGTGGTCCGAGGAGATGATGCGGTTGCCGTCGATGTCCAGGCTCGGCAGCGACTTCGGCACTGAGCCGGTCGCCAGCAGGACGTGGCGGCCCTGCACGCGCTGGCCGTTGACGTCGACGGAAGTCGAGGAGGAGAGGCGGCCCTCACCCTCGATGTAGGTCACCTTGCGGGAGGCGACCAGACCCTGCAGGCCCTTGTACAGGCCGGCGATGACGTCGTCCTTGTACTTGTGGACGCCGGCCATGTCGACGCCCTCGAAGCTGGCCTTGACACCGAACTGCTCCGACTCGCGCGCCTGGTCCGCGATCTCGCCGGCGTGCAGCAGGGCCTTGGTGGGAATGCATCCGTTGTGCAGGCAGGTGCCGCCGAGCTTGTTCTTCTCGATCAGGGCCACGTCCAGACCCAGCTGCGCAGCGCGCAGGGCCGCGGCGTAGCCGCCGCTACCGCCGCCGAGGATCACTAGGTCGAAAACGGTGCTGGCGTCGTTCGCCACGTCACGTCCTCCATGCATGTGCGCCGGGCGCCGGTCCTCGATGACCGGGCGGCGGCTGGTGTTCGGCCGCTTTTTCTTCGGCCCTGTGGTGGGGGCCCTGTCCTGCCGAGAACCCATCTTCGCACTTGTTGACGGGAGGCGGGACGCCGGGCCGGGGTGTGAAACGTCCCATCCGCCGTCTCGACGGGTTACCGCTGCGTACGAAGGTACGGATTTCGTCGCAGGCGTACACGCGGCCCTCACGGCAACGACGGCAGCCGGCACGCCCATTCCCACGGCAGCGGCCACGGCGGTGCCACGCCGCGGATCCTCGGCGGACACAGCCCTACGGCCCGGGCCGTAGGGCAGCCCGGGCCGTAGGGAAGGGGTGACTCAGCCCAGGTCGCCGGCGGCGGTGCGCTCTGCAAGCCGGACCAGGGTGCGGACCGCGGAGCCGGTACCGCCCTTGGGGGTGTAGCCGTACGGCGCACCCTCGTGGAAGGCCGGTCCCGCGATGTCGACGTGCGCCCAGGTGATGCCCTCGCCGACGAACTCCTGCAGGAAGAGACCCGCGACCAGGCCGCCGCCCATCCGCTCGCCCATGTTGGCGAGGTCCGCGGTCGGGGAGTCCATGCTCTTACGGAGGTCGGCGGGGAGCGGCATCGGCCAGGAGGCCTCACCGACCTCCTCGGCGATCTCGTGGATCGAGGCACGGAAAGCGTCGTCGTTCGCCATGATGCCGAAGGTGCGGCTGCCCAGCGCCAGCACCATCGCGCCGGTCAGGGTCGCCACGTCGACGATCGCGTCCGGCTTCTCCTCCGAGGCGCGGGTCAGCGCGTCGGCCAGTACGAGCCGGCCCTCGGCGTCGGTGTTGAGGACCTCGACGGTCTTGCCGCTGTACATGCGCAGCACGTCACCGGGACGGGTGGCCGAGCCGGACGGCATGTTCTCGGCGAGCGCGAGCCAGCCGGTGACGTTGACCGCGAGGCCGAGCTTGGCGGCCGAGACGACAGCGGCGAAGACCGCGGCCGCGCCACTCATGTCGCACTTCATCGTCTCGTTGTGGCCGGCCGGCTTGAGCGAGATGCCGCCCGAGTCGTAGGTGATGCCCTTGCCGACGAAGGCGAGCGACTTGGTCGCCTTGGGGTGCGTGTAGGAGAGCCTCACCAGGCGCGGCGGGGCCTCGGAGCCCTTGCCGACGCCCAGGATGCCGCCGTAACCGCCCTTGACCAGCGCCTTCTCGTCCAGCACCTGGACCTTGATGCCGTTCTCCTTGCCGGCCGCGGCGGCGACGGCGGCGAAGGCCTCCGGGGTGAGGTCGTTCGGCGGGGTGTTGATCAGATCGCGGGCGATGTTGACCTCGGTGGCGACGATCTGCGCGCGCTCCGCGGCGGCCTTGTGCGCCTTGTCGCGGGGCTTGGCGCCGAGCACGGTGACCTCACCGAGCGGCAGCTTCACGCCGTTGTCGTTCTTCGCCTTGCCGGTCTTCTCGCCGCCCTGGTACGCGGTGAAGGCGTACGCGCCGAGAAGGGCACCCTCGGCGATCGCCGTCACGTCGGAGGCGTCCTCGACTGGAAGCGCGAAGCCCGCCTTCTTGGCGCCGGACAGCGCGCGGGCCGCGGAACCCGCGGCGCGGCGCAGGGCGTCCGGGTCGAACGATTCACCCTTCTCGGGCGCGGGACCGAGGCCGACCGCCAGCACGACCGGGACCTTGAGTCCGGCCGGCGCGGGGAGCTTGGTCACCTCGCCCTCGGAGCCGGTGGCGCCGAGGGCCTCCAGGACGCTGCCGAGCCTGCCGTCGAACGCCGTGTCCACGGCCTCCGCGCCGGGGGCGACTACGGGTCCCTTCCCGCCCTTCGGGCTCTTGGCGACGCCGACGACGAGGGCGTCGGCGCGGAGCGTCGCCGCGCCGGCAGTGCTGAGAGTCAGAGCAGTCACGGTGGTGAGGTCTCGCTTCCGTTTGTTGTATGGGCCTCTAGCGGCCGGGGGGACGGGATCGACCGTTCCCGGCGCATCGTATTCCGGCCCCACTCACGCCGGAAATGAGCCTACGCGCCTTGACTCGACCGTACGGGTCTCGGGGGTTTGGCAAATTGTTCGAGTGTGAAGCGGCGTGGTTCACCCGTGTGTGGTCTCTGTTCCAGGTTTGCCGCCCAGACAGTGAGAGGTCCGCCACACTCAAGCCACTCTCGCAAGGGAACGCTGTGTTCCTTTGCATGATTTCCACAGATCCCCCGTGGGACGTCCACGGAGGATCTGGCAGGGGGGAAGACCACAGATGGTGCAGAGCATCCGTATGAGCAGAGCTGCCGTCGCGTTCGCGACGGCAGCGTTGGTGTCGGCCGTCCTGCCGGCGTCGGCGGCCGCGGCCCCGCCGACGCCGCGCATCGACCTCAAGGTTCTCGTCGTCGACGACGGCGGCAGCGCCGTCGAGGCCGTGACCGCCGAACTGAAGAACACCGGAGTCCCGTACACGGAGATCGAGTTGGGCGAGTACGGCCGGCCGGTCATCGACAGCGCCTTCCTCAGCGACACCGTGGCCGGACTGCCGCGCGCCAAGTACCAGGGCGTGGTCCTTCCCAACGAGGACCCGTTCGGCGCGGGCTCCGCCGAGATGACAGCCCTGGTGGCGTACGAGAAGACGTACGGAATCCGCCAGGTCGACGCCTACACGTGGGCGCACCCGGGCGTCGGGCTCGACTACACCGACAGCGGCGGTTACTCGGGCGTCCTGGACGGCGCGGAGGCCGCGCTGACGCCGGCCGGCAAGGCCGGGCCGTTCGGCTACCTCGACGGCCAGGTGACCTTCGAGGACAACTCCGGCGTCGTCGACGAGAGCTACGGCTACGTCGCGCGGCCGAGGGAAGGTTTCACCAGCTACCTCGACGCACCCGTCACCGGCGGCACCGGCCGGGGCAGCCTGCTCGGCGAGTACGCCCACGACGGCCGCCGCGAGCTCGTCGTGACCTTCGGTTACAACCAGCACCAGCGGCAGTTCCGGCTGCTGGCCCGCGGCATCGTCGAATGGCTCACCCAGGGCGTCCACCTCGGACAGAGCCGCAACTACTTCTCCGTCCACGTCGACGACGTCTTCGCACCGGACGCCCGCTGGGACAAGCAGCTCAACTGCACACCGGGCGACTTCGACTGCGGCGACGGCGAGGGCGAGGGCACCACGCCGATCCGGATGACGGCCGCCGACGCGCAGTACGCCGCACAGTGGCAGCGGTCCAGCGGCTTCACCCTGGACATGGTCTACAACGCGGGAGCCGGCGAGGAGTGGAAGGCCGAGAACGGCGGTGCCGACGCGCTGACCGAACGGCTGCTCGCCGACCGGGCGCAGTACCGCTGGATCAACCACACCTACACCCACCCCTTCCTCGGCTGTGTGCAGGACACCTCGACCGTGCCCTGGCAGTGCGCGAAGGACGCGGCGGGCAACACCACGTGGATGAGCCGCGCCGAGATCTCCGCGCAGATCCGCGACAACCACAACTGGGCGCTCGGCAAGGGCCTGCCCGTCGACCGGACCGAGCTGGTCACCGGCGAGCATTCAGGGCTCAAGACCCTCCCGCAGCAGCCCGTGGACAACCCCAACCTCGCACCGGCCCTGGCCGACAACGGGGTCAAATGGACCGCGAGCGACAACTCCCGCGAGCCGCGGCAGCGCGCCGTCGGCAGCGCCCTCACCGTGCCCCGCCACCCCATGAACGTGTACTACAACGTCGGCACCGCCGCCGAGATGACCGACGAGTACAACTGGATCTACACCAGCGCGGAGGACGGAGGCAGCGGCGTCTGCGCGACCAACCCCGCCTCCACCTGCCTGGACGAACCGCTCGACGAGGCCACCGGCTACACCGGCCACATCGTCCCGCAGGAGGCCCGGACCGCCCTCGGCCACGTCATCGGCAACGACCCGCGCCCGCACTACGTCCACCAGTCCAACCTCGCGGAGGAGCGGATCCTCTACCCCGTCCTCGACAAGCTCCTGGCCGACTACCGGGGGCTCTTCGCCGACAACGCGCCGATCGTCAACCCTCGCCAGAGTCAGGCCGGCACCGAACTGAACCGCCGCACGGCATGGGACAAGGCCCTCGCGGACGGCAAGGTGACCGCGTACCGCGTCGGCACCACGGTCACGGTCAAGGCCCCGGCCGGGGTTACCGCACCGGTCACCGCGCCCGAGGGCACCAGGAAGCAACTGCTCCTGGGAACCTCCGCGTTCGGCACCGCGTACGCCGGGCAGCGCTCCGCGTGGGCGGCGCCCGAACTGCTGCAGTCGGCGATCACGCTGAAACTGCCCGCCTGACCCGCACGGCAGGCCTGACCAGCACAGCCGATCACGTCCTGGGGGGACACCGAATGAGCCATGGGCGTCACGTGACCATGCTCACCGAAGGAACGTATCCGCATGTCCACGGGGGCGTCAGTACCTGGTGCGACCAGCTCGTGCGCGGCATGCCCGAGGTCGACTTCAACGTCGTCGCCCTCACCGGCAGCGGCCGCGAGCCGGTCACCTGGGAGCTGCCGCGCAACGTCTACCGGCACACGGCGGTCCCCCTCTGGGGGCCGCCGTCGGCCCGGTCGGTCAGGCGTCCGATGTTCGGTCGTGAACGCCGCCGCTTCATCGACACCTACGAAAGGTTTCTCCTCGCCCTTCTCGACCCGGAGTCGGGCTGCGACTTCTCCTCCGCCCTGTACTCCCTCGCCGAACTGGCCCGCGAAGGACGGCTGTCGGGGGCGCTGCGCTCGGAGTCCGTACTGCGCTCGCTGATGTGGATCTGGACCATGCCGCACCTGGAGATATCCGCGGCCAGGCCCACCGTCCACGACGCGCTCACCGCCACCGACCTGCTGGAGCACGCCCTGCGCCCGCTGTCCGTCCGGATCCCCGAGGACAGCGTGGCGCACGCCGTCAGCAGCGGGCTCGCGACCCTGCCGGCGCTCGCCGCGCAACAGCTGGACGGCGTTCCCTTCCTTCTCACCGAGCACGGCATCTACCTGCGCGAGCGCTACCTCGGCTACCGGAGCGAGTCACAGCGCTGGCCGGTCAAGGCCCTGATGCTGAGCTTCTACCGGGAGCTGAACTCGGAGGGCTACCGGCGCGCCGACCTCATCACCCCGTGCAACCAGTACAACCGGCGCTGGGAGGAGCGGGGCGGCGCCCCCGCCCACAAGATCCGCACCATCTACAACGGCGTCGATCCGCACGCGTTCCCCGAGGCGGGCGCCGAGCCGAGTGTCCCGACCCTCAGCTGGGCCGGCCGGGTCGACCCGATCAAGGACCTGGAGACGCTCATACGGGCGTACGCGCTGATGCGCGCCGAGCTCCCGGAACTGCGGCTGCGCCTCTTCGGCGGGGTCCCCGCGGGCGGCGAGGACTACCGGACACGGCTCGAGAAACTCGCAGCCGAGCTGGGAGTCACCGACGGCATTACCTACGAGGGCCGCGTCAGCGACGTCGCCCGCGCCTACGCGGCGGGGAGTGTGGTGATGCTCTCCAGCATCAGCGAGGGCTTCCCTTTCAGCATCATCGAGGCCATGTCCTGCGGCCGGACCACCGTGTCGACCGATGTGGGGGGCGTGCGCGAGGCCGTCGGCGACACCGGACTCGTCGTGCCCCCGCGAGAGCCCGCGCTCATGGCACAGGCCACGCTCACGCTGCTGAACGACGACGAACGACGGGCCCGGCTCGGCCGGTTGTCCCGGCAGCGGGTCGTCGAACAGTTCACACTGCGCCGCTCCGTGGACGGCTTCCGGCGGATCTACCGCGAGCTCGCGGGCTTTCCGGAGCCCGCGTACGAGCCGGGTCTCGAGCCCGCGTACGGCGGCATGGGGCACGCAGACAGCTCCGACTGGACCCTGCGGCTCACCGATCCCTGGCACCGCGAGCTCGCTGTCTGGGGGCACTCGGGGACGAAGACCGAGGGAGGCTCGCTCCGGTGAGCGGCCCGCTCTGGCTCACGCCCGGCGACCGCGCCGACACGCTGCCGCTCATTCCGAGGCAGCGCCCCGGCCGGGCGGCCGCCGACCCGCTGGAGGAACTCGCCGAGCGGCTCGACGACATGATCGCCGCCGCCGTGCACCCGGACGAGATCGCCGCGATTCTCGAGTCCGACGGAATGACGGACGACCACATCAGGCTCAGCTACGGCCGCGAGGACTCCTTCGCCCTCGCCGAGGAGCTGTACGCCCGGGTGCCGCGCCGCTTCCCGGAGCCGCCCGGCCCGGTCGTCGACCCGTGGAACGCCAGCCTTCTCGGCTGTCTGCTGCGCGGCCTGGTCTTCGCGCTGCCGGGACTGGCGTACGTCCTGGGCGCCCCGCTGCTGTCCGGCCCCCCGGACCGGCTCGGGCTGCCGGCGGGAACGGTCACCCTGCTGGCGGGCGCGCTCGTCGGATGGGTGTGGAACCAGTCGCTCTCCCACCGGGCGTACTCGTGGCTGGGCCTCGGCGACCGGGAGGCGGCGGGCCGCGCGCTGCTCGCCGGAGCGCCGGCGGGAGCGCTGCTCGGGGCGGCCGTCTCGTTCTCCGTGTCGGGGCCGGACTCCGCGGCGGCGTTCGCGTCGGGGCAGTCGCTGTACCTCGGCGCGGCGACCGTCCTGCTGGTACTGGGCCGCGAACGCGCACTGCTCTACGCCCTGTTGCCGATGGCGGCGGGCGCCGCCCTCACCACGGTCCTCACGCTCCCCTCGGCGGCGCGCATAGCACTGCTGGTGACGTCGCTGCTGGCAGCGGTGGCACTGGCGGCGCGCGAACTGCCGCTGCCGGGTGGGCCGGGCCTGCGGGCGGCGGTGCTCTTCCTGTCCGCGCTGCGCCGCCGACGGTTCGCGACGGCCGTGTCCCACCTGTACAGCCGCGAGGCGGCGGTTCCCCAACTCGGGCCGCACTGCCGGCAGGCCGACGCCGGCCCGCGGGAGCCACGCGTACCGCGTTGGGCCCTGCCGCCCGACGCGACCGCGCGCCGCGCGGCGGGCCTCGAGGCCTGGGCGCGGCTCCGGTGGCGGCTCCTGGCCGACGGTGTGGCCGGGCTCCGGGCATCCGGGCGCTCCGGCGCGGGGCGCGGGGGCAGGGAGGGTACGGCCTCGCGGGTACGGCCCGCACCTCGGCTCGCCGCCTCGCTTCCGTACGGGCTCTTCGGTCTCGGCACCGGCGTCCTGGTACTCCACGCGGCGCTCGGCGAGGTGCTCGCGAGCGGACCCGGGGCGGCGGTGGCCGCGCCTTCCGCCGTCGCGCTCACCCTCAGCATGGGGCCCGCCGAGTGGCTGCTGCACCGCTTCCGCAGCGACAGCCTCGCAGGGCTCCGGGCCTCCACCACCCCCGGCGCTTTCTGGCGGGCCACGGCCGGCACGCTCGCCGAGTGCCTGACCGGCTACCTCCTGGTCCTGCTGGCCCTGGGCGTCGTCGGCACCGCGCTGTGGCCGGACGCCCCCGGCCTCGGCGGGGTACGGCTCGCCACGCTCCTGCTGCTCGGCGCGGTCCTGTGGACCGGGCTGCTCCTGCAGTCCTTCGGCGCGGTGCTCGCCGCGGCCTCGGTCTGCGGAGCTGCCGCCCTCGCCCAGACGGTGGCCCTGCTCATGGAGGCGGACAACCCTCAGCGGGTCCAGCTCGTGGTGGCGGGCACGGCGGCCGCGGTCCTCGCCGCGCTGGTCTGTGTTCTGCTGGGGCGGGCGACCGCTCACCGCTAGAACCGGCACACGTCAGAAGCCGGAAGCCGGAAGCCGGACGCCGGAAGCCGGAAGCCGGACGCCGGAAGCCGGAAGCCGGCAGCCAGAAGTCCGGCAGTCAGAAGTGAAGTCAGAAGGCAGAAGGAAGCCATGCTGCTGGTGCCGCTCTACGAGCACCCCGCCGACCGGCCGGAAGCCTGGGAGGCCGTGATCCGGTCCGCCGCCCGGCTGTACGGCGTCGTGCTCAACCCGGCCAGTGGCCCCGGCAGCGCGCCCGACAAGGCGTTCGCCGCGGTCGCGGAGCGTCTGCGGTCGGCCGGTGTCCGCATTCTGGGTTACGCCGACACGGACTATGCGCGGCGCCCGCACCCGGCCGTCGTCCAGGACCTGTTGCGCCATCGCGACTGGTACGGCACCGACGGGGTCTTCTTCGACCAGGTCTCCGCGGAGCCCGAACTGCTCCCGCACTACGGCCGGCTGTCCGTCGCGGCAAGGGCCGCGGGCGCGGCGACGGTTGTCCTCAACCACGGCGTCCACCCGCACCCCGGCTACCTGGACCTGGCCGACGTACTCGTCACCTTCGAGGGCCCCTGGGACGCGTACGAGTCCGACGTGGTCCCGGAGTGGACGGCCGCGCACCCGCCCGAGCGCTTCTGCCACCTCGTGTACGCGGTCCCGCAGGGCAGGCCCGCCGCCGAACTCGCCACCGAACGCGGCGCCGCCGTGCACTGCGCCGTCCCCGGCGGCGGCGCGCACCCGTGGGGGACCCTTCCACATGCCCTGGAGACTGCCGGATGAGGCGCCTGTGCCTGATGGTCCTGCTCCTCCTGATGGCCGGCGCCGGTTGCACGTCCCCGTCGCCGGAGGGGGACGCGGCTCCGCCCTCGCGTGGCCGCTGGCAGCCGGCGCCCGGTGTCGCCTGGCAGTGGCAGCTCAGCGGGAAGCTGGACACCTCGGTCGACGTGCCGGTCTACAACATCGACGGATTCGACCACTCGGCCTCAGCCGTGGCGGGCCTGCACCGCAAGGGCCGCAAGGTCATCTGCTACCTCTCCACCGGAGCCTGGGAGGAATTCCGCCCGGACGCCGCCGACTTCCCACGGGAAGTACTCGGGCGGGGCAACGGATGGGACGGCGAGCGCTGGCTCGACATCCGTCGTACAGACGTGCTCGGGCCCTTGATGGCCAAGCGGATCGAGATGTGCCGCGACAAGGGCTTCGACGCGGTCGAACCGGACAACATGGACGGTTACCGCAACCGCACCGGCTTCCCCCTGACCGCCGCCGACCAGCTGCGCTACAACCGGCTGATCGCCCGGCTCGCGCACGAGCGCGGCCTCGCGGTGGGCCTGAAGAACGACCTGGACCAGATCCAGGAGCTGGTGGCCGACTTCGACTTCGCGGTCAACGAGCAGTGCGCGCAGTACGGCGAGTGCGCCGAGCTGGCGCCCTTCACCGCGGCCGGGAAGGCGGTCTTCCACGCCGAGTACGCACTTCCGACGGCCAGGTTCTGCCGAGAGGCACGCGGCCTGAAGCTCAGCTCGATCCTGAAGAAGTACGAACTGGGCGCCTGGCGGCGCTCCTGCTAGGCCTTCCCGGGCCTGCGCGCGCCGCCGGGCACCCAGTTCGTACCGCCGTCCGTTACCGACGTCCGCGCCGGGAGGACCAGCCGGCGCCCACGCCGGCCAGATGGACGGCCAGCACCGTCAGTCCGAGGAGCATGAGGCTCATCGGGGAGAAGAGCACCTCGGTCGACGTCTCGGTCGCGTGGAGGATGAACGCGATGAAGAAGAGCGCGCCCGCCACGAATGCCAGCATGTCTGCTCCTACCACTCGGTGGCGAGCCCCGCTCGGATGCGGAGCTGCGCCGTGTCAGAAGCCGTGTTCCCCGCCTCGAACCGGTCATTCGCACGGAGTTGGGCCCCTCGCGAGCAGTCGTCAGCCCAGCGCGAGCACGACCAGCGCCGTCGTCGCCGCGGTCTCCGCGAGAGCGCCGAACACGTCCCCGGTCACCCCGCCGAACCGGCGCACGCAGTGCCGCAGCAGGAGTTGGGCCGCCCCCAGTGCCGCCAGTGCCGCCAGCGCATGCTGCAGTGCGCCGTACGGGCCCAACAACCCCCCGGCGCCCGCGCATCCGGCGGTGACCAGCACGGCCGCCGTCACCGCCGTCCGTACCGGCACCACGCCCGCGACCGCAGCGCCCAGGCCCTCAGGGCGCGCCGGCGGAACGCCGGCGCGGCAGGCCAGGGTCAGCGCCAGCCGGGCGGCGACGCCCGCGACGACCGCGGCCCCGGCTCCGCGGGCCCAGCCCCCCGAGTCGTACAGTTCGTACACCACCGCCACCTGCGCGAGCAGGACGAACAGGAGGGTGAGGACACCGAACGGGCCGATGTCCGACTGCTTCATGATGCGCAGCGCGTCGGCCGCCGGCTTCGCGCTGCCCAGGCCGTCCGCCGTGTCGGCCAGCCCGTCCAGATGCAGCCCTCGGGTGAGCGCGGCGGGTACGGCCGCCGTGGCGACCGCGGCGAGAAGGGGTCCCGACCCGAGCAGCAGCAGGACGCCGCCGAGCGCGGCCGCGCAGAGGCCCACGACGAGTCCGGCGAGGGGCGCGGCCAGCATGCCCGCGCGCGCCGCGGGCCGGTCCCAGCGTGCCACCCGGACGGGCAGGGCGGTGAGGGTGCCGAAGGCGAACCGTATGCCGTCGCCGGGCGCGGGCGGAGGGGGCGGGGGAGTGGTCTCGGTCATCGGGCGCAGGTTATCCCGGTCCGTCCGGCACTGATCCCGGTAAGTTGCTCATAACGCGCAAAACGGGAGCGGTCGCATGGGTGAGTCGCATGGGTGACTGGTGGTACCGCAACATCGTCGAGCCGGGCAAGCTTCCGCTCCTCCTCGCCCTCCTCTCCTTCGTCCTCTCCTTCCTGATCACCCGGACCATCACCCGGCTGATCCGGGCCGGCAAGGGGCCGTTCAGGAACGTCTCGCCCGGCGGCCTGCACGTTCACCACGTCGTCCCGGGCGTCATCCTGACGGTCGTCGGCGGTTTCGGGGCGGTGGGCAGCGGCCGGTTCGGCGTCGGGGCCATGGTCTCCGCGGTGATCTTCGGGATCGGCGCGGGACTGGTGCTCGACGAGTTCGCCCTCGTACTGCATCTCGACGACGTCTACTGGAGCGAACAGGGGCGCAAGAGCGTCGAAGTCGTGGTGCTCACCGCCGCGCTGGTGGCTCTGATCCTCGGCGGCTTCCTGCCCTTCGGTGTCAATGAACTGACCCCGCATGAGCGGCAGAGCCGCGGCGCGGTCATCATGAACGTCGCGCTCAACTTCTTCTTCGCGCTGCTCGCGCTGGGCAAGGGCAAACCCCGCACCGCTCTCCTGGGGACCGTCATCCCCTTCGTGGCGATCATCGGTGCCGTCCGGCTGGCCCGGCCCGGCTCGCCGTGGGCGAAGCGGTTCTACCGCAATCGCCCCCGCGCCCGCGCGCGGGCCGGGCTGCGCGCCTTCCATCACGACCGGCGCTGGGCGGGCCCACGCCGCAAGTTCCAGGACCTCATCGGGGGTACCCCCGATGACGAGGCGACGGCTGCCGAGGAGCGTCGCTGACGCTGTGCGGCACGGTGCAGAACGGTACGGTGCACCGCCCCCGAGATCCCGCACAGCACAAGGACCGCGGCGATCGCCGCCAGGTGCTCCTTGCCGGCGAGGTTGTTCTTGACCAGCACCTCCACGATCATGAGCGCGATCACCAGGGCGCCGGTGAGATGCGCCCCGTATCGCCGGCACACGAAGACGGCGAGGCCGACCACGGCCGCGGACGGGCCGGTGTCGACCACCTGTGCGTCCGAGGCGGGCAGGCCGAGGAAGGCGTCGGGTCCCAGCGCGATACCGACGCGGGCGTACAGCGTCCCGGCCAGTGTGGCCAGGTAACCGATCGCAAGCGTGCGCCGTTGGCCGACGCAGATCTCCGCGACGCCGAACACCAGCAGGATCTGGGCCAGCGCACCCCAGACCGGCAGATCGAGGGCGGGGACGAACAGCGAGAGCGGGGTGCGCAGCAGCGCGAGCCAGAGCGGGTCGTCCGCCCTGACGGAGCCGATGTTCTGGACCGTCCGAAAGCCCCAGGACTGGTTCTGTACGACCTGGAACGACGCCGTCAGACAGACGGCGAACAGGGTCATGGGAACAGCCCGCCACTTCTTCGCGACGAGCGCGTCGCGCAAGGTCCGGTAGAGCGGTCCCCACTCCTGGCGAGTGACCCGGCGCACGCCGGAGCGGTTCATCGCTCTGTCTCCAGGTGCCTGCGGTGCACCCGATTGGGCAGGCCCGGCGCTTCGAGGAATCCCTCGGCGCGGCCCGCGGCGAGTCCGATGCGCAGCAGATCGCTGCTTTTCTCGAAGAGCATGAAACGGGGCTCCCAGATCGGCCGGTACTTGGCGTTGGCGCGGTACAGCGACTCGATCTGCCACCAGCGGGAGAAGAAGCTGAGCAGTGAGCGCCACAGCCTCAGCACGGGTCCCGCGCCGAGTTTCGAGCCACGTTCGAAGACCGACCTGAACATCGCGAAGTTGAGTGCGACCTGAGTGATCCAGATCTCTCCGGCACGTCGGAGGAGTTCGATGACCATGAACTCCATCAGGCCGTTCTCGGAGTCGCGGTCACGCCGCATCAGGTCGGGGGAGAGACCCTTGGGTCCCCCACGGCACGAAACTCGGCATCGCGCGCAGTTCGCCCCGGCATCGGTGCATTCGAGCATCACGCACTGCCCGTCGGCCGGATCGCCGAGCCGCCCCAGCGCCATCGAGAAGCCGCGCTCGGTCGGAGGACGCGGCCGCTCGGGCCGCACCCTCCGGAAACTCAGTCGGTCTCTTGCTCTTCGGCCACTTCCGTCGCGCCCGTACGGTCCGCCTGGTCGTCACGGTCCGCCTGGCGATGACGGTCCGTACGCTCGGGCAGCTCGGCCGCGAGCGCCGCGGCGGCCTGGACGAGAGGAAGCGCCAGCAACGCCCCGGTTCCTTCGCCCACGGTGACGCCGTGGTCGAGCAGCGGGTTGAGCGCCATCCGGTCCAGGGCCTTCGCCTGACCCGGCTCGCCGCTCGTCTGACCTGCCAGCCACCAGTCCGGCGCCCGGAAAGCCGCCCGCTGCGCCACCAGCGCACACGCCGCGGACACGACACCGTCGAGGATCACCGGGGTCCGCCGCACCGCACACTGGAGCAGGAAACCCGTGGTCGCCGCGAGATCGGCGCCGCCCACCGCGGCCAGCAGCTCCAACTGGTCGCCCAGGACCGGCCGGGCCCGGCGCAGCGAGTCGCGGACGGCCGCGCACTTCCGCATCCAGGCCAGGTCGTCGATGGGCGAACCGCCGCGGCCGGTGACCACGGAGGCGTCCGTGCCGCACAGCGCGGCGATCAGAGTGGCGGCGGATGTGGTGCCGCCGACGCTCAGATCGCCGAGAACGACCAGATCGGTGCCGGAGTCGGCCTCCTCGTCCGCGATGGCCATGCCGAGCCGTACGGCCTCCTCGGCCTCCTCGGCCGTCAGCGCGTCCTCGACGTCGATCCGCCCCGAGCCGCGCCGCACCCGGTGGCGTACCACCTCGTCCGGCAGCAGGCCCGGGTCGCAGTCCAGGCCCGCGTCGACGATCCGTACCGGAATGCCGAGCCGCCGGGCCAGTACGGAGACGGCTCTCGTGCCCTCGATCACGCCGCGCACCAGTTCGTGCGCGCCGCCGGCGGGACGGGCGGAGACGCCCAGCTCCGCCACCCCGTGGTCGCCGGCGAACAGCACCACGCGGGGACGCTCGATGGCCCGGACCGGTACCGAGGCCTGCGCGGCCGACAGCCACTCACCCAGCTCGTCGAGCCGGCCGAGCGAGCCGGGCGGCACGGTCAGCCGCTCCCGGCGTTCCTCGGCGTCACGCCGTACACCCCCGTCGGGGCGTTCGATCAGATCGGAGAAGTCGTCGAGATTCAGCCTGCTCATCTGCCGAACAGTACCGGCACCCCAACCTCCGGTCGGGGCCCGCCCGTCAGCTGCCCGTGTCAGCGAATGTCCGGCCCGCGCAGCGTCAGCGCCTGCCCCGCTACGACCAGCAGCACCTGCTCGCATTCACCGGCCACCGAGGCGTTGAGGCGGCCCAGTTCGTCCCGGAAGCGGCGGCCGGAAGCGGTCGCGGGGACGACACCGGAGCCCACCTCGTTGCTCACCGCGACGACCGTACGGCGGGTGCCGCGCACCGCCGCGACGAGCGCCGCCGTCCGCTCCCGCAGCTCCCGTTCGCCGCCCGACGCCCACGTGGCGTCGTCCCACGCGCCGGCCTGGTCCATTGCGTCGGTGAGCCACAGTGCGAGGCAGTCGATGAGCAGCGGCGGCCCGTCCTTGGCCAGCAGCGGGACGAGTTCGCACGTCTCGACGGTCCGCCAGGAGGCCGGCCGGCGGTCGCGGTGCAAGCTGACCCGGACGGCCCACTCGGTGTCGCCGTCACGGCTGCCGCCGGTGGCCACGTAGAGCACCTTGGGGAAGGTGGCGAGCCGGCGCTCCGCCTCGAACGATTTGCCCGAGCGGGCTCCGCCGAGCACCAGCGTGCGGCGCGGGAGGTCGGGCACCGCGTGGTAGTCGCCGACCACGACGGTCGTCCCGTCGGGCACCGCGCGTGCACCCGCCGCCGCGAGTTGGCGCTCCAGCTCGGGGCCCGGTGGCACGTCGTGGTCGAGATGGACGGCGATCACATCGGTGACCGGGCCGACGGCGCCGTTGGCACGCAGCCGGGCGAGCGCGTCGGGACGGCCGGTGACATCGAGGAGCACCATGTCGTACGGGGTCTGCGGACCGTTTCCCTCCGTCCCCGCGGTGGCGCCGCCCGGTGGGAGGTACAGCAGCCGGTCCCCGTCAGGGCCGGTCACCTCGTACCCGGTGCCCGGCGAGTCCATCGCCACCGCCCTCACCCGGTGTCCGCTGATCAGCGCCAGCTCCCGGCCGTCGGGCACCCGGCCGGCAGCCGGCAGCCCCACGGGCAGCTCAACGGCCGGTCCGTCGTGCGGGTGGGTGAGCAGCACATGCCGTACACCGGCGAGGGAGTGCCCGGCCCGGGCCGCGGCCAGGGCGGCCCCCGGGGTGAGATCGAGAAGCAGCGCGCCGTCCACGAGGAGTGCGGTGGCGGCGCGCGCCCGGCCGCCCAGCGACACCGCACAGGCGGCGCAGGGGCAGTCGGGACGCGGCAGCCCTTCGGGGGCCCCGGTGCCGAGGAGAGTCAGTTCCACGCTGACGATCCTCCCGCGTCACCGCGGCTGGTGCGCGCCCGGCTACGCTGCGGGCAGGCTGTGACGAAGAAGTGGCCGGACCCAGGAGGCGACATGGCGTGGACGTGGCGGTTCGAGAAGTCCGACGGGACGGAGACGGAACCGGCGGTGGAGCCGGAGGAGTTCACCACGCAGGGGGACGCGGAATCGTGGATCGGTGAGGTCTGGAAGGACCTCGTCGAGGGCGGTGCCGACCAGGTGTCCCTGTTCGAGGACGGCGCGAAGATCTACGGCCCGATGAGCCTGCACGCCGAGAACGCCTGACGCAGGCCGGGCGACCTGCGTTCGCCCGGCCTGCGACGGCCGGGCCTGCCGCTCCCCGCCGGGGACGACGGGCCCGGCCGTGGCGCTCCGCGGTGGCTGGACGCCGCCGGTAGCCGGTTCGGTAGCGGCTGAACCGGTGCACGATCCTGGCGGGGTTCAGATCTCGCCGAGGGTGACCTCGGCGGTCCGTTCGCTGCCGTCGCGCAGGTACGTCGTTCGCACCTTGTCGCCCGGCTGGTACGCAGCGAGTGCCTCGGCCAGCGAGGTGATGGTGGTGATGCCGGTGTCGCCCAGCTTCGTGATGACGTCCTGGACCCGGATGCCCGCCTCTTCCGCCGCCCCGCCCTCCACGGTCTCCACCACCGCGACCCCCACCGGCGTGAAGGTGTCGTCGAGGAGGGTGCGCCCGGTGATGCCCAGTGCCGCCCGCCCCGAGTCCGTGACCCTGCCGTCCTTGATGATCTGGTCGGCAATCCTCTTCACCGTCGAGACCGGGATGGCGAAGCCGATGCCGGGCGCCGTGTCGCCGAGCTCCGGGTCGGCGGCCGCGAGCGTCGGGACGCCGATGACCTCGCTGTCGAGGTTTACCAGCGCGCCGCCGCTGTTGCCCGGGTTGATGGCGGCCGAGGTCTGCACCATGTTGGCGATGGTGGCGCCGGTCCCTCCGCCCTCCTGGCTCTCACTGACCGTGCGCCCGACCGCCGAGACGATGCCCTGGGTGACGCTGCTCGAGAGGCCGAGCGGGCTCCCCATGGCCAGCACGATGTGGCCCACTTCGACCTTCGAGGAGTCGCCGAGCTTGGCGGTCTTCAGCCCTGCCGGGACCTGGTCGAGCCTCACTACGGCGAGGTCCTGCTCCGGATAGGTGGCGACCAGCTTCGCTTTGAGTGCCCCGCTGCCGGTGGACGCGGTGACCTTGAAGTCCCGCGCCCGGCCGACCACATGGGCGTTGGTGACGACGTGGCCCTTGTCGTCGTAGACAATGCCGGAGCCCAGTCCGGACGCCGTCTCGATCTGGACGACCGAGGGCAGTACGTCCTTGATCACCTTCTGGTAGTCCTCCTGCAGCTCGTTGGTCGCCCGCCGCGGCCCCGCCTCGGCCGGGCCCGCCCGCGTCGGGGAAGGGGAGGCCCCGTTCGTACAGCCGCCGAGCAGGGCCACGGTGCCGAGCGCGGCGATCACGGGCAGCACCAGTCGGTGGACACGGTCGCGGATACCGTTGCGTGAACCATCCATGCCCGGATTATCCCTTTTATTCAGGTATCCAGTACTGGATCGGAGGGCGGACCAGAGGGCTGGGGCATGCCGGGGACAGGGACGCGCCCGGCTCAGCCGCGCACTCCACAGAGATGGATCAGCGCGGCGACCCGGCGGTACGGATCCGTGCGCCCGGCCCGGTCCTCCGCGGCCAGCAGTTGCTCCAGCTCGCCGGCCGCCGGCAGTCCGGCGTCGCCGCCCGCCCTGCCGCCCGCTTCGCCCGAGTCCGTGGCGTCCGCCGGATCCGCAGTGCCCACCGTGTCGGTGAAGACACGCACGCCGTACCAGGCATGCAGCGGGGCGCCGATTCCGGCGAGCGTCTTGGTCAGCGCGTCCAGCCGGTCCGCCCGGACCTCCAGGCCCAGACGGTTGGTGTACGCGTCGGTGTCGAACGCGGCGAGCGCCGCCGGCCAGTCTGCCGACAGGCCCGGTCGCATCGCGAGCGCGTCCGCGTTCCGTACGAGCAGGGACAGCAGACCGCCGGGGGCCAGCATCCGGGCCAGTCCCGCGAGCATCGCGTCCGGCTCCTGGACATACATCAGCACGCCGTGGCAGAGCACGACGTCGAAGCTGCCCGGCAGGAAATGCACCCCTGTGTCGCGGCCGTCGCCCTCGATCAGCCGCACGCGCGCACAGATGCCCGCCGGTTCACCGGCCAGGGCGTCACGCGCCGCCTTCAGCATGGCCGGGTCCGACTCCAGCCCGGTCACCTTGTGGCCGGCCCGGGCCAGCCGCAGGGCCTGAGTGCCCTGACCCATACCGACATCGAGGACCCGCAGCCGCTGCCCGACCGGGAAGCGCGCGGCGAGCTGCTCGTCGACCTGGCGGGCGACGAGCTCCTGGCGGACGGTGTTGCGCAGGCCGCCCAAGCCCTTCAGCCAGGCGGAGGAAGCGCCGTCGAATCCGGAGACCGCAGTACTCAGGGCCGCTCTCCGCGCTTGACCTGCGGCTTCGGCAGACGCAGCCGGCGCATCTGGAGCGTACGCATCAGGCCGTAGGCGATGGCGCCGCGCTTGGGCTCGTCCGGGAAGCGCTCTGCGAGCTGCTTCCTGAGCCGGATCCAGATACCGATCGAGTCGATGACGATCATGATGATGACGCCGAGCCAGAGCAGCAGCGCGATGTTCTGGATGTTGGACACCCGCACCATGCTGAGGACCAGGATCACCACCGCGAGCGGCAGGAAGAACTCGGCGATGGCGAAACGCGAGTCGACGAAGTCGCGCACGAAGCGGCGCACCGGGCCCTTGTCACGCGCCGGAAGGTAGCGCTCGTCACCGCTCGCCAGGGCTTCGCGCTGCCGGGCGAGGTCGGCACGGCGGCGCTCCCGCGCACGCTTCGCGTCCTCCTTGCGGTTGCCTGTAGAGGCCACCACGGACCGGCGCTGCGTCTGGGCGACGCTGCGCTTCGGCGTGGGGCGGCCCTTGGGGGCCTGCGGGTCACGGGGCTGCTTGGAGAGGTCCGTCGTCACCTTGGCGGTGGGCGCGGCCTTCTCTTCCTTGGAACGGCTACGGAACACAAAACCCAAGGGTAAGGGGTAGTGGGCCCTTGAACCCCACCCCCATGGGGAACGATCCCGCAACGGCACGCGTCGTTATGGGGGCAGAGCGGGCGCGGCCGGGAGATTCCCTGGGCGACACCTACTCCCTACGCCTGAGGGCGGCCGTCAACAGTCGTTCTGGAGGAGGAGCGCATCCGCGCTCGAACAGTGCGGTAATGGATGCAGGGCCCGTACTGTGGGTTCTGTTGGAGTGCTGGAGTCGTAGTCCGTCAGAAGGGGGCGCGCGAAGCCCATGAGCGGTGTCATGAAGCGTATGGGGATGATCTTCCGCGCGAAGGCAAACAAGGCCCTTGACCGGGCCGAGGATCCGCGCGAGACCCTCGATTACTCGTACCAGAAGCAGCTCGAACTGCTGCAGAAGGTACGCCGCGGAGTAGCCGACGTGGCGACCTCCCGCAAGCGCCTCGAACTGCAGCTCAACCAGCTGCAGGGCCAGTCGTCCAAGCTGGAGGACCAGGGCCGCAAGGCACTGGCCCTGGGGCGCGAGGATCTGGCCCGCGAGGCGCTGTCCCGCCGGGCCGCACTGCAGCAGCAGGTCACGGACCTGGAGACACAGCACCAGACGCTGCAGGGCGAAGAGGAGAAGCTGACTCTCGCCGCCCAGCGGCTGCAGGCCAAGGTCGACGCGTTCCGCACCAAGAAGGAAACGATCAAGGCCACCTACACCGCCGCGCAGGCGCAGACCCGGATCGGCGAGGCCTTCTCCGGCATCTCCGAGGAGATGGGGGACGTCGGCCTGGCGATCCAGCGCGCCGAGGACAAGACCGCCCAGCTGCAGGCCCGGGCGGGCGCGATCGACGAGCTGCTGGCCTCCGGCGCCCTGGACGACCCGTCCGGGATGGCTAAGGACGACATCGCCGCCGAGCTGGACCGGATCTCCGGTGGTACCGACGTGGAGCTGGAGCTCCAGCGGATGAAGGCCGAGCTGGCCGGCGGGTCCGCGCCCAAGCAGGCCATCGAGGGCGGCGCCGACGCACAGGACGCCCGGCCGTCGCAGACGCAGCACAAATTCGACAAGCAGTAGTCCCCGCGCCCCACGAAGGAGAGCGTCGTGATCGTACGGATCATGGGGGAGGGGCAGGTGATGCTGGCCGACAGCCACCTCGCCGAGCTCAACAAGCTGGACGACGAGCTGCTCGCCGAGATGGAGAGCGGGGACGAGTCCGGCTTCCGCCGCACGTTGAACGCACTGCTCGACCGGGTGCGCGAACTGGGCGAGCCCCTTCCGGACGCGGCGCTGGAGCCGTCCGAACTGATCCTGCCCGCTTCCGGGGCGACGCTCGAAGAGGTCCGCGAGATGCTCAGTGAGGACGGCCTCATCCCCGGCTGACCGCCACCCCCTCCAACACCGCGCTGCCCCGCCCCCGCCCACGCGGGAGCGGGGCAGCGCGCTTCGCTCCGCCGCCGGGCCGGAGCTCCGTCCCGGCGCCGGCGTCGGTGGCCGGCCGTGGTCCGGTTCTGGGTCGGCGTGGCACGCCGTACCGTTGCTTCACGTGACGACCCCCTTCGGAGCGGGCCTGGCCCGTACGCGGCACCGGCTGCGCGAGTATCCGCTCGCGATGGACGCCGCCCTCGCGCTCGCCGTGCTCGTCGCGATGATCGTCGGCTCGTTCGCCGACCCGCACGGACCGCACGGCCCGACCTTCGGCACCCGCACCCCCGACGTCCTCAGCCTCGCGCTGATGGTCCTGGGCGCCGTCGCGCTGATCTTCCGCCGCAGCCGTCCCATGGCGGTGCTCGCGGCCACGGGGGTCGTCTCCCTGATCGAACTCGTCACCGGTGAGCCGCGCGCCCCGGTTCCGATGTGCGCCGTCATCGCCCTGTACACCGTGGCCTCCCGCACGGACCGCCCCACCACCTGGCGGGTCGGCCTGCTGACCATGACCGGGCTGACGGGGGCGGCGATGCTCGCCGGCCCGCTGCCCTGGTACGCCCAGGAGAACATCGGCATCTTCGCGTGGACCGGCATGGCCGCCGCAGCCGGTGACGCCGTCCGCAGCCGGCGCGCTTTCGTCGACGCCATCCGCGAACGGGCCGAGCGAGCCGAGCGCACCCGTGAGGAGGAGGCCCGCCGCCGGGTCGCCGAGGAGCGGCTGCGTATCGCCCGCGACCTGCACGACGTCGTCGCCCACCACATCGCCCTGGTGAACGTCCAGGCCGGGGTGGCCGCCCATGTCATGGACAAACGCCCGGACCAGGCCAAGGAGGCACTCGCGCACGTACGCGAGGCCAGCCGCTCGGCCCTGAACGAACTCCGCGCCACCGTCGGCCTGCTGCGCCAGTCGGGCGACCCGGAGGCGCCGACGGAACCGGCCCCCGGACTCGCCGTCCTCGACGAGCTGGTGGACACCTTCCGGAACGCGGGCCTGCCGGTGGAGGTGGCCCGCAGCGACGACGGCCGGCTCCCCGCGGCCGTCGACCTGGCCGCGTACCGGGTCATCCAGGAGGCGCTGACCAATGTGCGCAAGCACGCGGGCGCCGGAGCCAAGGCGGAGGTCAGCGTCGTACGCGTCGGCTCATGCGTCGAGGTCACCGTCCTGGACAACGGCACAGGGGGGGACGCCGGGCGCCCCGAGGACGGCGGCGGTCACGGGCTGATGGGCATGCGCGAACGGGCCACCGCCCTCGGTGGCAGCTGCTCGGCCGGTCCCCGCTACGGCGGCGGGTTCCGCGTACAGGCGATACTGCCGGTCGAGGCTCGCGCGGGGGAGGAACGATGACGATCAGGGTGCTGCTCGCCGACGACCAGGCGCTGCTGCGCAGCGCGTTCAAGGTGCTGGTGGACTCCGAACCCGACATGGAGGTCGTCGGCGAGGCGTCCGACGGCGCCGAGGCGGTACTGCTCGCGCGCTCCGAGCGGGCGGACGTCGTCCTGATGGACATCCGGATGCCGGGTACGGACGGCCTCGCGGCCACCCGGCTGATCAGCGCCGACCCGGCCCTCGCCGACGTACGGGTCGTCATGCTGACGACCTTCGAGGTCGACGAGTACGTCGTGCAGTCCCTGCGGGCGGGCGCCTCGGGTTTTCTCGGCAAGGGTGCGGAACCGGAGGAGTTGCTCGGCGCCATCCGTATCGCCGCGGCGGGCGAGGCCCTGCTCTCCCCGGCGGCGACCAAGGGGCTCATCGCCAAGTTCCTCGCGCAGGGCGGCGGTTCGGAGGGCGACGGAGACCCGGGCGCCCACTCCGAACGGCTGGCCGCGCTGACCGTCCGGGAGCGTGAAGTCCTCGGCCTGGTCGCGGGCGGGTACTCCAATGACGAGATCGCGCAGCAGCTCGAAGTCAGCCCGCTCACCGTCAAGACTCATGTGAACCGGGCGATGGCGAAGCTGAGCGCCCGGGACCGGGCACAGCTGGTCGTCATCGCCTACGAATCGGGGCTGGTACGTCCAAGGGTGGATTGAGCGCCCGTCGCCGTACTCCAGCTGCGGTATGCGCGGCATAAGGAAAGGGACCTGGGAGCGAGGAATCCCCCTCTTCCGTGGCCGAAGGTATAGAAGGGCGCCCTCCTGCGCCCCTCCTGCCTCGTAAGCCACAGAAGAGAGACCCTCACCCATGGACTGGCTGTCCAGATTCAGTCTCAAGCAGCGAGCGCTGACCGGGCTGATCTCGATCGTCGCGCTCGTTTTCGGCGCCATAGCGATCCCGCAGCTCAAGCAGCAGCTGCTGCCCTCCATCGAACTCCCGATGGTGTCGGTGCTGGCCCCGTACCAGGGCGCGTCCCCCGATGTGGTCGAGAAGCAGGTAGTCGAACCGCTCGAGAGCACCATCAAGGCGGTCGACGGAATCACCGGTGTCACCTCCACGGCCAGTGAGGGCAACGCCGTCATCATGGCGACCTTCGACTACGGGGACAGCGGCACCAAGCAGCTCGTCGCCGACGTCCAGCAGGCCGTCAACCGCGCCCGCGTCCAGCTGCCCGCCGAGGTCGACCCCCAGGTCGTCGCCGGCTCGACGGACGACATCCCGACCGTCGTCCTCGCCGTCACCTCGGACAAGGACCAGCAGGCGCTCGCCGACCAGCTCGAGCGCACGGTCGTACCCGCCCTCGACGACATCGACGGCGTCGGCCAGGTCAGCATCGACGGTGTCCGCGACCTCCAGATCTCCGTCACGCCCGACGACGCGAAGCTGGCCGCGGCCGGCCTCGACGTCGGGGCGCTCGGCCAGGCGCTTCAGGCGGGCGGTGCGACCGTGCCGGCCGGCTCCTTCGACGAGCAGGGCAAGAGCCGTACGGTCCAGGTCGGCGGCGGCTACACCTCCCTGAAGCAGATCGAGGACCTGCGGGTCACCGCCGCACCCAAGGGCGACGGCAAGCCGCCGAAGCCGGTCCGGCTCGGCAATGTCGCCACGGTGAAGCAGGAGCCGTCCACCGCCGTCTCCCTCACCCGTACGAACGGCAGGCCCAGCCTCGCTGTCGTCGTCACCATGGACAACGACGGCAGCGCGGTCGCCATCTCGGACGCGGTGAAGGACAAGCTGCCCGAGCTGCGCGCGGACCTCGGCGCCGGCGCCGAGCTGACGGTGGTCAGCGACCAGGGACCGGCCGTCTCCAAGTCCATCTCGAGCCTGACCACCGAGGGCATGCTCGGCCTGGTCTTCGCGGTCGTCGTGATCCTGGTCTTCCTGGCCTCTCTCCGCTCGACCCTGGTCACCGCGGTCTCCATCCCGCTCTCGGTCGTGCTCGCGCTGATCGTGCTGTGGACCCGCGACCTGTCGCTCAACATGCTCACGCTGGGCGCGCTCACCATCGCGATCGGCCGGGTGGTCGACGACTCCATCGTGGTTCTGGAGAACATCAAGCGGCACCTGGGCTACGGCGAGGAGCGCCACGAGGCCATCCTCACCGCGGTCAGGGAGGTCGCCGGCGCCGTCACGTCGTCCACACTCACGACGGTGGCGGTCTTCCTGCCCATCGGCCTGGTCGGCGGCATGGTGGGTGAGCTGTTCGGCTCGTTCTCCCTCACCGTCACCGCGGCCCTGCTCGCTTCCCTCCTCGTCTCCCTGACCGTGGTCCCGGTCCTGTCGTTCTGGTTCCTGCGCGCCCCCAAGGGCGCCGCGGAGAATCCGGACGAGGCCCGCCGCAAGGCGGAGGAGAAGGAGGCCCGCAGCAGGCTCCAGCGTCTGTACGTCCCGGTCCTGCGCTTCGCCACGCGCCGCCGCCTCACCAGCGTGGCGCTGGCGGTCGTGATCCTGGTCGGAACGTTCGGCATGGCACCGCTGCTCAAGACCAATTTCTTCGACCAGGGCGAGCAGGACGTCCTGTCGGTCAAGCAGGAGCTGGCGCCCGGTACGAGCCTGGCTGCCTCCGACGCGGCGAGCAGGAAGGTCGAGAAGGTGCTCGGCTCCGTCGAGGGGGTCAAGGACTACCAGGTCACCGTCGGCTCGTCCGGTTTCATGGCGGCCTTCGGTGGCGGTACGGGCGCCAACCAGGCCTCGTACCAGGTCACCTTGGAGGACTCGGCCGACTTCGAGAAGACGCAGGACCGCATCGACGAGGAGCTCGGCAAGCTCGACGGCATCGGTGACACCACCATCGCCGCCGGCGACGGCTTCGGCAGCCAGGACCTCAGCGTCGTGGTCAAGGCCGGCGACGCGGCGGTCCTGAAGAAGGCGGCCGACCAGGTACGGGCGGAGGTCGCGGGGCTCGATGACGTCACCGACGTCCAGAGCGACCTGTCCCAGAGCATCCCGCGGATCTCCGTCAGGGCCACTGCCAAGGCCGCGGAGGCCGGGTTCACCGAGGCCGCCCTCGGTCAGGCCGTCGCCCAGGCGGTGCGCGGCACCACGACGGGCAAGGCGATCCTCGACGACACCGAGCGGGACATCGTCATCACCTCGGCCAAGCCCGCGAAGACCCTCGCGGAGCTTCGGGCGCTGCCGCTCGGCCCGGTGAAGCTCGGCGACATCGCCGAGGTGAAGCTGGTGCCGGGTCCGGTGTCGATGACCCGGATCGACGGCGCCCGCGCCGCGACGGTCACGGCGAAGCCCACGGGTGACAACACCGGCGCGGTGAGCGCCGCGCTGCAGTCCAAGCTCAACGCGCTGGACCTGCCCGAAGGCGCCACTGCCACCATCGGCGGCGTGTCGGAGGACCAGGAAGAGGCCTTCGCCTCGCTGGGCCTGGCCATGCTGGCAGCCATCGCGATCGTCTTCATGCTGCTGGTGGCGACGTTCCGGTCCCTCATCCAGCCGCTGATCCTGCTGGTCTCGATCCCGTTCGCGGCGACGGGAGCCATTGGCCTCCTCGTTGTCACGGGCACCCCGCTGGGCGTCCCGGCGATGATCGGCATGCTGATGCTCATCGGCATCGTGGTCACCAACGCGATCGTGCTGATCGACCTGATCAACCAGTACCGCGCCCAGGGCCTGGGCGTGGTGGACGCGGTGATCGAGGGCGGCCGTCACCGACTGCGCCCGATCCTGATGACCGCTCTGGCGACGATCTTCGCTCTGCTCCCGATGGCGCTGGGCGTCACCGGCGAGGGCGGCTTCATCTCACAGCCGCTGGCGGTGGTGGTGATCGGCGGTCTGATCACGTCGACCCTGCTCACGCTCCTGCTGGTCCCGACGCTGTACGCGGTGGTGGAGCTCCGCAAGGAGCGCCGCCGCGCCAGGCGGGAAGCGAAGCGCGCGGCGAAGGCGGAGGCCTCCTCCGCACCGTCGGCCGACAAGCCGGACCTGGCAAAGGTCTGACGCCGCTCGGGCCGACGCGGGACCTCCGCGTCGGCCCGCACGCGAAAGGGGCGCCCCTCCCGGAGGGGGCGCCCCTTTCGCGTAAACGAAGGCGAAGCGTTACGGCAGTGCCAGCATCCGCTCCAGGGCCAGCTTGGCGAAGCTCTCGGTCTCCGTGTCGACCTGGATCTGGTTGACCAGGTTGCCCTCGGCCAGCGACTCCAGCGTCCACACCAGGTGCGGCAGGTCGATCCGGTTCATCGTCGAGCAGAAGCAGACCGTCTTGTCGAGGAAGACGACCTCCTTGTCGGGGTGAGTGGCAGCGACCCGGCGCACCAGGTTCAGCTCGGTGCCGATGGCCCACTTCGAGCCGGCCGGAGCCGCCTCCAGCGTCTTGATGATGTACTCCGTGGAGCCGACGAAGTCCGCCGCCGCCACGACCTCGTGCTTGCACTCGGGGTGTACCAGGACGTTGACGCCCGGGATCCGCTCCCGTACGTCGTTGACCGAGTCCAGCGAGAAGCGGCCGTGCACGGAGCAGTGCCCGCGCCACAGGATCATCTTCGCGTCACGCAGCTGCTCGACGGTCAGGCCGCCGTTCGGCTTGTGCGGGTTGTAGAGGACGCAGTCCTCCAGCGTCATGCCCATCTCCCGCACGGCGGTGTTGCGCCCCAGGTGCTGGTCCGGCAGGAACAGCACCTTCTCCCCCTGCTCGAAGGCCCAGTCCAGCGCCCGCCTGGCGTTCGACGAGGTGCAGATCGTGCCGCCGTGCTTGCCGGTGAAGGCCTTGATGTCGGCGGAGGAGTTCATGTACGAGACGGGCACCACCTCCTCGGCGATCCCGGCCTCGGTCAGCACGTCCCAGCACTCCGCCACCTGCTCGGCAGTGGCCATGTCGGCCATCGAGCAGCCTGCGGCGAGGTCCGGCAGAACGACCTTCTGGCTGTCGGACGTCAGGATGTCCGCGGACTCCGCCATGAAGTGCACACCGCAGAAGACGATGTACTCTGCCTCCGGCTTCGCGGCGGCGTCCTTGGCCAGCTTGAAGGAGTCACCGGTCACATCGGCGAACTGGATGACCTCGTCACGCTGGTAGTGGTGGCCCAGGACGAAGACCTTGTCCCCGAGCTTCTCCTTGGCGGCACGGGCGCGCTCCACCAGGTCCGGGTCGGACGGCGAGGGCAGGTCGCCGGGACACTCCACACCGCGCTCGCTCCTGGGGTCGGCCTCGCGGCCGAGCAGCAGAAGGGCGAGCGGCGTCGGCTGGACGTCGAGCTCCGGGCGGGTTTGGGCGGTGGTCACGACACGCACCCCTTCTTCATCTGCAGCGGGACCTTCTCGTCTCTTTGACGCTATCAATCATAACCGCTTCACGTCAGTTTGACGATGTCCATAGTGTCGATGTGACGCATTCCCGCCCGCCTCACAGGTGTGCGAGCATGAAGAACCGAGACCAAGCTCAGGCCCGGAATGAATCCGCGGCCCCGTCGGTTGCAGTCGACGGCAAGCAGTCCGAACAACCCGGGAGTGAAGCAGATGTCCGTTCAGGACGAGAAGACCACTGTGAGCGACGGCATCCTCCTGTCCGACGCCGCCGCGGCCAAGGTCAAGGCCCTGCTGGACCAGGAAGGCCGCGAGGACCTTGCGCTGCGCGTCGCCGTTCAGCCCGGTGGCTGCTCCGGCCTGCGCTACCAGCTCTTCTTCGACGAGCGCTCGCTCGACGGAGATGTCGTGAAGGACTTCGACGGCGTCAAGGTCGTCACCGACCGGATGAGCGCCCCTTACCTCGGCGGTGCCTCCATCGACTTCGTCGACACCATCGAGAAGCAGGGTTTCACCATCGACAACCCGAACGCCACGGGCTCCTGCGCCTGCGGCGACTCGTTCAGCTAAGAGCACGCAGCACAGGCAGGGCGGCGCCCCCGGAGACCGGGAGCGCCGCCTCCGTCGTAAGGCGGGGTTACTTGCGCGTCGGCGGCACCGGCTCGCCGGTCGCCCCGTTCACGACCTTCCGGTCACCCAGCGGCTCGTCCAGGGTCACTGTCTCGGTCAGCTCCTTGGCCAGCATGATGCAGACCCGGTCCTTGCCCTTCTCCGCTTCCATGATCTTCACGGTCACCGCCGAATCGCTCTCGGTGGCCTGCGCGGAGTAGTCGCTGCACACGCCGCCCCAGAAGGTGAGGGTCAGGGTCCGGCCGTCGGCGCTGTACGACTCGATGGGCGAGCTTCGTGTCACCGGCGGAGGCGTCGAGTCCTTCGGCGGCGTGGTGGCGGCAGGGTCCGGCTCGGGGGCCGTGAGGTACTCGGGGTCCACGGCCGGATGCGTGATGGTGAAGTCCGCCGCGCCCGCCTTGCCCCGGACCTGGAACAGCCACGACGGGACGAGGGCCTGCTGCCCGTCCACCAAGTGCGCCGCGAGCCCGAAGACCGCCTTCTCGACCGTCACCGTCTCCGGCTTCCCGGCACCGCCCGAGGGCTCGCACGGTGCGGCGATGTCACCCTGCCGCGCCGGCTCCTCCACCGGTACCGGCGTCGCGCAGCCGCCGATCCCGATCGGCCCGCCGCCCTCGCCGGCCTTGTTCAGCCGGGCGAGCGCCTCGTCCGCGTCGACCACCGGGTAGGTGTCGCTCTTCACGGGGGTCTTCAGCTGACCGCTGCCGCCGGCCACCTTGCCGTCCGGGCCGATCTGTACCCCGGTGTTCCAGCCGTACGTCGGCAGCCCGCCCACGACCGGACTGGCGTTCACCACGCGCACCGCGCCCATCAGCTGCCGGGCGTCCAGCTTGGCGTCGTCCTGGCCCAGCGCCTTCAGCACAGGAGCGGCAGCCGCCTTCGCGGCCTTCTCGCTCACCGCCTGACCCGCATCGCCCGGAGGGGCCGTCGTCCCGCCGCAGGTGTCCTTGCCGGGCACGCAGTTGTCGCTGCCGCCCACCGCGTACTGCACGAACGTCCAGGTCCCGGGGGCCTGCCGGTTCACCTGGAGCACGGGCCCGGCCGAGTCCCTGACCACCCCGGCCTTCCAGACGTCGCCCTCCAGCCGTGGCTTGTCCGCGACGCCGAGCGCTTTCGCGAGCCTGGCCACCTCCGCCCGAGAGACCTCGCCCCGCGTGCGGTAGACCGACGCCGAGTCGGGGCCGTCCGGCAGTTTGCCCTCGGCGCGGTAGACGACGCCGTTCGGGTCGGGTTCACCGGGGGCGATGCCGCCCTGCCCCGAGCCGTCCGTATGACCGCCGAGAGCGAGCGGCGGCGGGTTGCCTTCCGCGCCGGGCGAGCCTTTCCCGCCGCCCTCGCCGCTGTTGCCGGCCGCGGTCGTGGCGAAGTACGCGCCACCGCCGCCGGCCAGCAGCACCGCGGCCGCGACCGAGGCGACGACAAGCGGGGAACGCCCTCGGCGGGTGCCGTCGGCGGATGTGTCGGACCGCTCGCTGCTCACCGTGTTACTCCTTCGACAGGGGACACGGCTGAGACGGAAAGGGGGAGCGAGCGGTTCCCTTCCGGCGGGTCAGTCCCCGTACTCGGACATGGCGTCGATCAGCCGGGCGGACGCGGCCGGCACGGTGATCCCGTGGATCTGCGACGGTCGCACCGGTACGGGCGCGGGCTCGGCCGGAACCGCCCAGTGCGGTGCCATACGGGCGCAGTCGCCGCGCAGCTGGGCCAGGCTGAACTCAGGGGCGGGATCCGTCACGATGTGCTTCGGCATGCGGGCTGCTCCCGTGTCTCGGAGATCCGCTCGAGGACCCCGTATGGAAGCACCGTATGCACGGCGGTCGTCACGAAAAAAGACCTACTATCGGGTAGTTTTGCCAGGTCGGCGTGGGCTCCGGAACCCGGTAGCGTGAACTGTCAACGCCACCTCTCCACAGGAGCGTCCTCGCCGTGCGAATCGCAGTCACCGGCTCCATCGCCACCGACCACCTCATGACCTTCCCCGGCCGCTTCGCCGACCAGCTGGTCGCGGATCAGCTGCACACGGTCTCCCTCTCCTTCCTCGTCGACAACCTCGACGTCCGCAGGGGCGGCGTCGGCGCCAACATCTGCTTCGGCATGGGGCAGCTCGGCACCCGGCCGATCCTGGTCGGCGCCGCGGGATCCGACTTCGACGAGTACCGCGCCTGGCTGGACCGCCACGGTGTCGACACCGCCTCGGTCCGTATCTCCGAGGTACTGCACACCGCACGCTTCGTGTGCACGACGGACGCCGACCACAACCAGATCGGCTCCTTCTACACCGGTGCGATGAGCGAGGCCCGGCTGATCGAGCTCAAGTCGGTCGCGGACCGCGTCGGCGGCCTCGACCTGGTGCTCATCGGCGCGGACGACCCGGAGGCGATGCTCCGCCACACGGAGGAGTGCCGCAGCCGCGAGATCCCCTTCGCCGCGGACTTCTCGCAGCAGATCGCCCGGATGAACGGTGAGGAGATCCGCACCCTGCTGGACGGGGCGACGTACCTCTTCTCCAACGAGTACGAGAAGGGGCTCATCGAGTCCAAGACCGGCTGGACCGACGAGGAGATCCTGGCCCGCGTCGGCCAGCGGGTCACCACGCTCGGCTCGCGCGGCGTGCGCATCGAGAGCGTCGGCGAGGAGCCCATCGTCGTCGGCTGCCCCGAGGAGGAGGCGAAGGTCGACCCCACCGGCGTCGGCGACGCGTTCCGCGCGGGCTTCCTGTCGGGCCTCTCCTGGGGCGTGAGCCTGGAGCGCGCCGCCCAGGTCGGCTGCATGCTGGCGACCCTGGTGATCGAGACGCTCGGTACCCAGGAGTACACCCTGCGCCGCGCCCACTTCATGGACCGCTTCACCAAGGCGTACGGCCACGACGCCGCCGAGGAGGTCCGGGCCCACCTGTCCTGAGGACCCTCCGGCCTCAGGCCATCCGGGCGGCGGGCCCTCCGGCCTGAGCAGGTGCAGGAGTTACGAGCGGCGGCGGACCACATAGGCAGCACCGCGGTCCGCCGACTGCTCGCCCACGTACTCCTGCCCCGTCATCTCGCACCACGCCGGGATGTCGAGCCGCGCCGCCTCGTCGTCCGACAGGACCGTCACCGTGCCGCCGACCGGCACGTCGCGGATGGCCTTTGCCAGCTCGATCACCGGGATCGGGCAGCGGCGGCCGAGTGCGTCCACGACCGGCGAACTGTCGGTTTCGGTGGTCTCGAGGGCTCCCGCCGCCGGCGCGCCCAGCCGGTCACGGACCCCGGCCACCGCCCCCGGCAGCACCTCCAGGAAGCGGTCGACCTCCTCGCCGGACGTCCCGAGCGGCAGCGAGACCCGGACATTGCCCTCCGAGAGCACCCCCATGGCCCGGAGTACATGGCTGGGCGTCAGTGTGCTGCTCGTGCACGACGAGCCGGAGGACACGGAGAAGCCCGCCCGGTCAAGTTCGTGCAGCAGAGTCTCTCCGTCGACATAGAGACAGGAGAAGGTGACCAGGTGCGGCAACCGCCGCGTCGGATCGCCCACCACCTCGACGTCCGGCACCAGTGCCGGCACCCGCTCCCTGATCCGGTCCACCAGCTCGCGCAGCCGGCCGGCCTCCGCCGCAGCCTCGGCGCGTACGGCCCGCAGTGAGGCCGCGGCCGCCACGGCCGCAGGGATGTTCTCGAAGCCGGCCGCCCGCCCGGACTCCCGCTCGTCCGCCGGGCCTTGCGGTGCGAACCGCACTCCCTTGCGTACGGCCAGCAGCCCCACGCCCGCCGGGCCGCCCCATTTGTGGGCACTGGCGGCGAGCAGCGACCAGTCACCCTCCACCGGACCCCAGGGCAGCGATTGCGCCGCGTCCACCAGCAACGGCACCCCCGCGGCCCGGCAAGCCGAGGCCACGGCCGCGACCGGCTGCTCGGTTCCCACTTCGTGGTTGGCGGACTGCAGGCAGGCGAGCGCGGTGTCCTTGCGCAGCGCCGCCGCGTACGCGCCGGGCGACACCGACCCCGCCCGGTCCACCGGTACTTCGGTCAGCGTTCCGCCCGCCGCCTCGTGCGTGGCGGCCGCATGGAGTACGGAGGAGTGCTCCACGGCCGATACGACCAGATGGCCGCCCACGCGACGGCGTCCGGCCAGGGCGCCCGCGACCGCCGTATGTACGGCGCGGGTACCCGAGGAGGTGAACACCAGCTCGTCGGGCCGGCACCCCACAGCTTCCGCGGCGGCCTCGCGTGCCGCGTCCAGGAGCAGCCGGGCCCGCCGCCCTTCGCGATAGAGGCGGGCGGGGTCGGCCCACCCCTCGTCGAGCGAGGCCTGCAGGGCCTGCCGGGCGACGGGATGCAGCGGAGCGGAGGACGCGGTATCGAAATAGGGCACGTCGCCACGCTAACCCCGCGCGCCCGTTGCCTGCGCGGACGGTCGCGGACTGCCAGGGGAGGGGGCGTCAGATGTCCCCCGGCCGACGGCGGTCGGCGGCGCCGATGTCGTCCCCCGGAAGGAGGAGCCACCCCTTCGGGGTCAGTAGCGGCGCGTTGGGCACCCTCCCCGCGCGACCCCAAATAGCGTCCAGTAGGGTTTGGTCCGCATAAACATCCAAACCCCTGCCCGTGGTCAGGGCCGGCGACCGACCAAGCGAGACGGCCGCGCCGGCCGCGCGGGCGAGACTCTCGGGAAGGCGCTACGTGAGTCCCTACGGCTCCGACCGCTCGCCGCGGCGCCCGATGCGGCGGAAGCTGCTGCAGGCGCTGACTGCGGGCCTGGTCCTGGCGACCGCCACCGGTTGCACATACAAGGACTTCCCCCGCCTCGGAATGCCCACTCCGGTCACGGAGGAGGCGCCGATCATCCTCTCCCTGTGGCAGGGTTCGTGGGCGGCAGCGCTCGCCACCGGCGCGCTGGTGTGGGGCCTGATCCTGTGGAGTGTCTTCTTCCACCGGCGCAGCCGCACCAAGGTGGAGGTCCCTCCGCAGACCCGGTACAACATGCCCATCGAGGCGCTGTACACCGTGGTCCCGCTCATCATCGTGTCGGTGCTCTTCTACTTCACCGCGCGTGACGAGTCCAAGCTCCTGAACCTGGACAAGCCGCAGCACACCATCAACGTGGTCGGCTACCAGTGGAGCTGGGGCTTCAACTACGTCGAGGACGTGGACGGCCAGGCCGCCACGCCCGGGAAGCTCCCCGCGGAGCTGGCCTCCCTCCCGGACAAGTACACCAAGGACTTCCCGGCCGGCGCCGAAGGTGTCTACACCAAGGGCGTTCCGTCCGACCGGAACCCGCAGACGGGCAACCCGGGTCCGACGCTGTGGCTGCCCAAGGGGGAGAAGGTCCGTTTCATCCTCTCGTCCAACGACGTCATTCACTCCTTCTGGGTGGTTCCCTTCCTGTTCAAGCAGGACGTCATCCCGGGTCACACCAATGTCTTCGAGGTGACTCCGAACCAGGAGGGCACCTTCAAGGGCAAGTGCGCCGAGCTGTGCGGCGTCGACCACGCGCGGATGCTCTTCAACGTCAAGGTCGTCTCTCCGGAGCGCTACCAGCAGCACCTGAAGGAACTGGCCGAGAAGGGGCAGACCGGCTTCCTCCCGGCCGGCATCGAGCAGACCGACCCGGCCAGGAATGCGGAGACGAACAAACTGTGAGCATCCTCAACGAACCTCAGGGTGCCGCGGCAGCAGACGACTCGTACGAGGACGAGCTGCCGGTACGGCGCAAGCAGCCGGGAAACATCATCGTCAAGTGGCTGACCACCACAGACCACAAGACGATCGGCACGCTCTATCTGGTCACGTCGTTCTTCTTCTTCTGCGTCGGCGGTGTCCTGGCTCTGGTCATGCGCGCCGAGCTGGCCCGCCCGGGTACGCAGATCATGTCGAACGAGCAGTTCAACCAGGCGTTCACGATGCACGGCACGATCATGCTGCTGATGTTCGCGACGCCGCTGTTCGCCGGATTCGCGAACTGGATCATGCCGCTGCAGATCGGCGCGCCCGACGTGGCGTTCCCGCGGCTGAACATGTTCGCGTACTGGCTGTACCTCTTCGGCTCGCTCATCGCGGTGGCCGGCTTCATCACCCCGCAGGGTGCGGCCGACTTCGGCTGGTTCGCCTACACCCCGCTGTCGGACTCCGTCCGTTCTCCGGGTATCGGCGCCGACATGTGGATCATGGGTCTGGCCTTCTCCGGCTTCGGCACGATCCTCGGCTCGGTCAACTTCATCACCACGATCATCTGCATGCGCGCCCCCGGCATGACGATGTTCCGGATGCCGATCTTCACCTGGAACGTGCTGCTGACCGGTGTGCTGGTCCTGCTCGCCTTCCCGGTGCTCGCCGCAGCGCTGTTCGCGCTGGAGGCCGACCGGAAGTTCGGTGCACACATCTTCGACGCCAGTAATGGCGGCGCGTTGCTGTGGCAGCACCTGTTCTGGTTCTTCGGGCATCCAGAGGTGTACATCATCGCGCTGCCGTTCTTCGGCATCGTCTCCGAAGTGATTCCGGTCTTCTCCCGGAAGCCGATGTTCGGTTACATCGGTCTGATCGGCGCGACGATCGCGATCGCCGGTCTGTCGGTGACGGTGTGGGCGCACCACATGTACGTGACCGGTGGTGTGCTGCTGCCGTTCTTCGCCTTCATGACCTTCCTGATCGCGGTACCGACCGGTGTGAAGTTCTTCAACTGGATCGGCACCATGTGGAAGGGGTCGTTGTCCTTCGAGACACCGATGCTGTGGACGATCGGCTTCCTCGTCACCTTCGCCTTCGGTGGTCTGACCGGCGTCATCCTGGCCTCGCCCCCGATGGACTTCCATGTGTCGGACTCGTACTTCGTGGTGGCGCACTTCCACTACGTGGTCTTCGGCACCGTCGTGTTCGCGATGTTCGCGGGCTTCCACTTCTGGTGGCCCAAGTTCACCGGCAAGATGCTCGACGAGCGTCTGGGCAAGATCACCTTCTGGACGCTGTTCATCGGCTTCCACGGCACGTTCCTGGTGCAGCACTGGCTGGGCGCCGAGGGCATGCCGCGCCGGTACGCGGACTACCTGGCAGCCGACGGATTCACCGCGCTGAACACCATTTCCACGATCAGCTCGTTCCTCCTGGGCCTGTCGATCCTGCCCTTCATGTACAACGTCTGGAAAACGGCGAAGTACGGCAAAAAGATCGAGGTCGACGACCCGTGGGGCTACGGCCGTTCGCTCGAGTGGGCGACCTCCTGCCCGCCGCCGCGGCACAACTTCCTCACGCTGCCGCGGATCAGGTCCGAATCCCCGGCGTTCGACCTGCACCACCCGGAGATCGCGGCTCTCGACGAGCTCGAGCACGCCGGTCACGGTGCCAGCGCTATCGCTCGTGACAAGGAGGAGGGCAAGTGAAGGTCCAGGGCAAGATGTTCCTCTGGCTCGCCGTCTTCATCCTCGCCATGGCCGTCGTCTATGGCGTGTGGTCGAAGGAGCCGGCCGGCACCACCGCGCTCTTCCTGGCCTTCGGCCTGAGCGCCATGATCGGCTACTACCTGGCCTTCACGGCCCGGCGAGTGGACGCCATGGCTCAGGACAACAAGGAGGCCGACGTCGCGGACGAGGCCGGTGAACTGGGATTCTTCTCCCCGCACAGCTGGCAGCCGCTCTCGCTGGCCATCGGTGGCGCGTTCGCCTTCCTGGGCGTCGTCTTCGGCTGGTGGCTGCTGTACTTCGCGATGCCGATCGTCCTGATCGGCCTCTTCGGCTGGGTCTTCGAGTACTACCGGGGCGAGAGCCAGAACCAGTAACCCCACAGCACGGAGATTCACCCACGTTGGGCCCGGACACCTCGTCAAACAGGTGGCCGGGCCCCTCGTTTGCAGTCACGCGGGCTCCTCGTTTGCAGTCATCCGGCGCGCCGTTGCACATATATCTTCCTAATGTGTGCTTATGAGCCACTCACCACGAATCCGGATGGTCCTGAGCTGCAGCATGGTGGTCCTGTCCCTCGGGGCCGGCGCCGCCGCCTGTGAAGGCTCAGGGGGACATCCGCTCTCCGCCACGCCCTACGACGCGGCCGGTCAGGTCGCCTTCAACCGAACCGCGGGAAGCCGCCCGGTCGACCCGGACATACCCCTTGAGGTGACGGCCAAGGGCAAGGACGGCCGGATAACCGACGTGACCGCGATAGACAGCGCCGGCCGCCATGTGGCCGGCGAACTCTCCGCCGACGGCAGCCGCTGGCACAGCACCACCCCGCTGGCCGCCGGAGCGCACTACACGGTCACGGTGAGTACCGAGGACGAGGACGGCTCGCCGGGGATACGGAGGCTGTCGTTCGACACGACTCCCGCCAAGAAGGTCCTGGCGGTCGAGTTCGGCCCCAAGGCGGGCAAGTACGGTGTCGGCCAGCCCGTCACGGCGAAGTTGAGCGAGCCGGTCAAGGACAAGGCGGCCAGGGCGGTCGTGGAGCGGGCCCTGAGCGTCCGCTCGACCCCCTCGGCCGAGGGCGCCTGGCACTGGGTGGACGACAAGGAGCTGCACTTCCGCCCGAAGGAGTACTGGCCCGCGAACGCCACGATAGACGTGCGCAGCAATCTCGAGGGCATCAAGGTCGGCGACAGGCTCCACGGCGCCGCGGCCAAGCCGCTGAAGCTCACCACGGGCGACCGGCTCGAGGCCATCACGGACGCCGCCTCGCACCAGATGACGGTGAAACGCAACGGGGAAGTGATCAAAACCATCCCGGTGACCACCGGTAAACCCGGCTTCTCCACCCGTAACGGCGTCAAGGTCGTGCTGGGCAGGGAGTACTTCGTGCGCATGCGGGGTACCAGCGTGGGCATACCGGAGGGCAGCTCGGAGTCGTACGACCTGCCGGTCTACTACGCGACCCGCGTCACCTGGAGCGGTGAGTACGTACACGCCGCGCCCTGGTCCATCGGCTCCCAGGGGTACGCCAACGTCAGCCACGGCTGCACCGGTATGAGCACCGGTAACGCCGCGTGGTTCTTCCAGAACGTGCGCGAAGGCGACATCGTCAAGGTCGTCAACAGCAGCGGTGACCAGATGGCCCCGTTCGGCAACGGCTTCGGCGACTGGAACCTGCCCTGGGGAAAGTGGCGCGAAGGCAGTTCCCTGCTGGCCGGCACGCCGGAGGGGCGGACTCCCGTTGACGCCGCCCGCCTCCGCGCCGAACTCTGAACCTGCCGGCCGAGCCGGCAGCCCGGGACCCTCAGGCCTCCACGGACAGCCGTCGGCGCAGCAGCGCGGCCAGAGAGTCCGCGAACTCCACCGGGTCCACCGGAAGGGTCACCGCCGCGTCAGCGCGGCTCCAGGTGGCCAGCCAGGCGTCCTGCGGGCGGCCGATGAGCAGCAGAACGGGCGGGCAATGGAAGATCTCGTCCTTGATCTGCCTGCACACGCCCATACCGCCCGCGGGAACCGCCTCGCCGTCCAGCACGCAGACGTCGACGCCGCCCCGCTCCAGCGCCGCCAGGACGGCGGGCATGGTGGCGCACTCGAGGAATTCCACCGGCGGCACATCGGCGGCCGGCCTGCGTCCCGCTGCCAGCCGCACCTGTTCGCGGGTACTGGCGTCGTCGCTGTAGACCAGCACCGTGGCAGTCGCCTGCATTGTTCCTCCACGCTTCTCAATGACACAGCTTCGGGTCAGGAACCGATGCGCGGATGCTACTCCGTCCGACGTGGAGTCAGCACCGGTTCGGACAGTGCTTCGATGGGGCCGTTCGGGTCCGGATATGAGCCCGGTGGAGAGGCTGACACACCGAACGGCACCCCCCGGAGTGAGGGCGGGATAAGCGACCGACATAATGTCGGTCGTGGCGACAGCAACGACAGTAGAAACCGGGCACGCGCACCCGTCGGTCAATCGGCCGAACCTCACCAGCGTCGGAACCATCATCTGGTTGAGTTCCGAGCTGATGTTCTTCGCGGCCCTCTTCGCGATGTACTTCACCCTGCGATCGGTGACGGGTGCCGAGTTCTGGAAAGCTCAGGCGGACACGCTGAACTTCCCGTTCTCGGCGACGAACACCACGATCCTGGTGCTCTCCTCCCTCACGTGCCAGCTCGGCGTCTTCGCCGCGGAGCGCGGCGACGTGAAGAAGCTACGCACCTGGTTCGTGATCACCTTCGTGATGGGTGCGATCTTCATCGGCGGCCAGGTGTTCGAGTACACGGAGCTGGTCAAGCACGAGGGCCTCTCGCTCTCGTCCGACCCGTACGGCTCTGTGTTCTACCTGACCACCGGCTTCCACGGTCTGCATGTGACGGGCGGCCTGATCGCCTTCCTGCTGGTCCTCGGCCGGACTTACGCGGCCAGGAGATTCACCCACGAACAGGCCACCGCGGCCATCGTCGTGTCCTACTACTGGCACTTCGTCGATGTCGTCTGGATCGGCCTCTTCGCCACGATCTACATGATCAAGTAATCGGGCTCGCACCCGACACACATCCAGCAAGCACCGACGCAGAAGATCCTGACACCGGGGTAATCCGTGAAAAAGCTCTCCGCACGACGACGCCATCCGCTGGCGGCGGTCGTCGTTCTACTCCTCGCGCTGGCGGCCACTGGGGGGCTGTACGCCGCGTTCGCGCCCGCTGGCAAGGCGCAGGCCGACGAGACCGCCCAGTCCCTCGCCATCGAGGAGGGCCAGAAGCTGTACTCCGTCGGCTGCGCAAGCTGCCACGGCACTGGGGGTGAGGGCTCGACCGACGGCCCGAGCCTGGTGGGAGTCGGCTCCGCTGCCGTGGACTTCCAGGTCAGCACGGGCCGTATGCCGGCCCAGCAGCCCGGCGCGCAGGTGCCGAAGAAGCCGAACATCTACACCCAGGCGCAGATCGACCAGCTCGCCGCGTACATCGCTTCCCTCGGCGCGGGCCCCATCACGCCGACCGAGGAGCAGTACGACCCCAAGGGCGCCAACGTCGCCCGCGGCGGGGACCTCTTCCGCAACAACTGCGCGCAGTGCCACAACTTCACCGGCGAGGGCGGCGCGCTTACGGACGGCAAGTACGCCCCCAACCTGCACGACGTGTCGCCGAAGCACATCTACGAGGCCATGCTCACCGGCCCGCAGAACATGCCTGCCTTCCCCGACACGACGCTGCCGGAGCAGGAGAAGAAGGACATCATCGCGTACCTCCAGGCCGTCAACAGCTCGGAGGCCGAGAGCCCCGGTGGTCTCAAGCTGGGCGGCCTCGGGCCCGTCAGCGAGGGCCTGTTCGGCTGGATCTTCGGTCTGGGCTCGCTTATCGCAGTCGCCGTCTGGGTCGCGGCCCACACCGCTAAGGCCAAGAACTCATGAGTAGCAAAGAGATGCCAGAAGAGAACCTGCCGAGCGAGCGGGGCGCCGCGCACGGCGCGGTAGCGGTCGCGGACGACCCGTTCGCCGACCCGGGGCTGCCGCCCCACAAGCCGCGTATCCAGGACATCGACGAGCGGGCCGCCAAGCGCTCCGAGCGCACGGTCGCGCTTCTGTTCACGGTGTCCATGCTGGCCACGATCGGGTTCATCGCGTCCTACGTGATCTTCCCGGTCGACCGGATCGTGTACATCTTCCCGTTCGGGCACGTGAGCGCGCTCAACTTCTTCCTGGGCGTGACCCTGGGCGTGGCGCTCTTCTGCATCGGCGCGGGCGCGGTCCACTGGGCCCGCACCCTGATGTCCGATGTCGAGGTCGCCGACGAACGGCACCCGATCGAGGCCCCGCCCGAGGTGCGGGCCAAGGTCATGGCGGACTTCGCGGCGGGCGCCGAGGAATCCGGCCTGGGCCGCCGCAAGCTCATCCGCAACACGATGTTCGGTGCGCTGGCGATGCTGCCGCTGTCCGCCGTGATGCTGATGCGCGACCTGGGCCCGCTGCCCGAGGACAAGCTCCGCCACACGCTCTGGGCCAAGGGCAAGCTGCTCATCAACCAGAACACGATGGAGCCGCTGCGTCCCGAGGACGTGACCGTCGGCTCGCTGACCTTCGCCATGCCCGAGGGCCTGGAGGAGGACGCGCACGACTTCCAGACGCAGATCGCCAAGGCCGCCCTGATGATCGTCCGTATCCAGCCGGAGGACATCAAGGACAAGCAGGAACTCGAGTGGTCCCACGAGGGAATCGTGGCCTACTCCAAGATCTGCACCCACGTCGGCTGCCCGGTCAGCCTGTACGAGCAGCAGACCCATCACGTGCTCTGCCCGTGCCACCAGTCCACCTTCGACCTCTCCGACGGCGCCCGCGTCATCTTCGGCCCGGCCGGTCACGCCCTCCCGCAGCTGCGGATCGGCGTGAATGACGAAGGCTTCCTCGAAGCGCTCGGCGACTTCGAAGAGCCCGTCGGTCCTTCCTTCTGGGAGCGCGGATGAGCACTGCGACAGACACCAAGCGCAAAGCGCCCGCGGGCGAGCGAGTCGCCGACTGGGCGGACGGCCGGCTCGGCATCTACGGCCTGGCCAAGGCCAACATGCGCAAGATCTTCCCGGACCACTGGTCCTTCATGCTCGGTGAGATCGCGCTCTACAGCTTCATCATCATCATCCTCACGGGTGTGTACCTGACGCTGTTCTTCCACCCGAGCATGAACGAGGTCGAGTACCACGGCTCGTACGTGCCGATGCAGGGCATCCGGATGTCCGAGGCGTACGCCTCGACGCTGGACATCAGTTTCGACGTCCGCGGTGGTCTGCTGATCCGGCAGCTCCACCACTGGGGCGCGCTGATCTTCCTCGCGGCGATGATGGTGCACATGATGCGCGTCTTCTTCACGGGCGCGTTCCGCAAGCCGCGCGAGGTCAACTGGGTCTTCGGCTTCCTGCTGCTGGTGCTCGGCATGTTCACCGGCTTCACCGGCTACTCGCTCCCGGACGACCTGCTCTCCGGTACGGGTGTCCGCTTCATGGAGGGCGCGCTCCTGTCGATGCCGGTCGTCGGCACGTACCTGTCGTTCTTCCTCTTCGGCGGCGAGTTCCCCGGCGGCGACTTCGTCGCCCGGTTCTACTCGATCCACATCCTGCTGCTGCCCGGCATCATGATGGGCCTGCTGGTGGCCCACCTGATCCTGGTCTTCTACCACAAGCACACGCAGTTCGCGGGTCCCGGCCGGACCAACAAGAACGTCGTCGGCATGCCGCTGCTGCCCGTCTACATGGCCAAGGCCGGAGGCTTCTTCTTCCTGGTCTTCGGTGTTCTCTCGGTCATCTCGGCGATCGCCACGATCAACCCGATCTGGGTGCTCGGACCGTACCGTCCGGACCATGTGTCCACCGGCGCCCAGCCCGACTGGTACATGGGCTTCTCCGAGGGCCTGATCCGTGCCATGCCCGGCTGGGAGATCAACTTCTGGGGCCACACGCTCGCCCTGGGCGTGTTCATCCCGCTGATGATCTTCCCGCTGGTCCTGGCCGCGATCGCGGTGTGGCCGTTCGTGGAGTCCTGGGTCACCGGCGACAAGCGCGAGCACCACATCCTGGACCGCCCGCGCAATGCCCCGACCCGTACGGCGTTCGGTGTCGCGTGGCTGACCTGGTACGCGATCCTGCTGATCGCGGGCGGCAACGACATGTTCGCGCAGTTCTTCCACCTGTCGATCAACAACATCACCTGGTTCGCCCGGATCGGCTTCTTCGTCGGCCCGGTCATCGCCTTCGTCATCACCAAGCGGATCTGCCTGGGTCTGCAGCGGCGTGACAAGGAAAAGGTGCTGCACGGCCGCGAGACCGGCATCATCAAGCGCCTGCCGCACGGTGAGTTCGTCGAGGTCCACGAGCCCCTGCCGCAGTCGCAGCTGTACACGCTCACCGCGCACGAGCAGTACAAGCCGGTCGAGGTCGGCCCCACGGTCGACGAGAACGGTGTCGAGCGCAAGGTCAAGGGCCTGCAGAAGCTGCGGGCCAAGCTGAGCAAGGGCTTCTACGGCGAGGACAGCCAGTACGAGAAGGTGACGGCAGAGGAGTACAAGGAGATCAACAGCGGCCACGGCCACCACTGATCCCACCTGACCGCTCGTGGCGGTCGCCACGGCTGGAGCCCCGTCCGATCACCGGACGGGGCTCTTTGCCGTAACCGGCGCTGGATAGGGTGGAGGCACCTCTATTCGGCTGTGGACCCCAGGAGCGGACCATGAACGTTGTGACCCCGGCAGGCGGCGACAGCGTGGCGGCCCGCAGCTGGCCGGGCGTGCTCGACGCGCTCCTCAGCAACACCGATGTGACCGCCGACGACACTGCCTGGGCGATGGACCGCATCATGCGCGGAGAGGCCACCGACGCCCAGATCGCCGGCTTCGCGGTGGCCCTGCGGGCCAAGGGGGAGACGGTCGCGGAGATCAACGGACTCGTACGTACGATGTACGAGCACGCCAATCTGATCGAGGTACCCGGCCGGACGGTCGACATCGTCGGGACCGGAGGGGACGGCGCGAAGACCGTCAACATCTCCACCATGTCGGCCGTCGTGGTCGCCGGTACCGGAGCGAAGGTCGTGAAGCACGGCAACCGCGCCGCGTCGTCGGCCAGCGGCGCGTCGGACGTGCTGGAGAAGCTCGGCGTCAATCTGGAACTGACGCCGCAACGGGTGGCCGAGGTCGCCGGCGAAGCGGGCATCACCTTCTGCTTCGCCGTGAAGTTCCATCCGGCGCTGCGTCATGTCGCGGCCGCACGCCGCGAGTTGGGGATTCGCACCACCTTCAACTTCCTCGGTCCGCTCACCAACCCGGCCCGGGTGCGCGCGCAGGCGACCGGAGTCGCGGACGTCAGGATGGCGCCCATCGTCGCGGGTGTCCTCGCGGAGCGCGGTTCCTCCGCGCTCGTCTTCCGCGGTGACGACGGCCTCGACGAGTTGACCACCACGGCCACCTCCCGGGTGTGGGTGGTGCGGGACGGCGAGGTCCGCGAAGAGGCCTTCGACCCGCGTGACGTGGGGATCGAGCTGGTGCCCGTGGAGGCGCTGCGCGGCGCCGACGCCTCGTACAACGCCGATGTCGCCCGGAGGCTTCTCGGCGGCGAGACCGGACCGGTGCGGGACGCGGTGCTGCTGAACGCGGCGGCGGCTCTGGTGGCGCTCGACCCCGGACCCGGCTCCTTGAACGACCAGATCGCGGCCGGGATCGCCAAGGCCGCCGAGTCCATCGATTCGGGCGCGGCCCTGCGCACGCTCGAGCGCTGGGTGGCAGCCAGTAACTCGTAGCGGCGAGTGTGTGAGCGCGAGGGCGGGGTCCGAGTCCGCGAGCTGGGCGGTCTCAGGAAGTGGACTCCGCCTTGCGCCTCGAAGATCATGTGGCAAGATGCTGCACAGGTCATGAGTGACAGCGTTCAGGCCCCGGCTTGCTGTCCGGCAACCCTCCGTCCGTGGCGGGGTGCCCCGGGTGAAGACCAGGTCGTAGGCAGTGAGGTCTACGGCAAGCGCGGACCCCTCGAACCGCCAGGGGTCCTGGTCCTTTGAGGGAGCTGTCTCGTGAGCAAGCGAATGCGATAGGGCTTTCCGCCCCACTTCCGCACACCTCTTTTTCCTTCCTGCATGCAGCCCTTCGTGCGGCCGTGCAGTGATCTCGCCTGCGTTTCACGGGAGTTCGCCATGTCTGTCTGCACCACTGTCGCCGAGCAGCTGATTTGCCCCGGTTCGTCGGAACCGCTGCCCGTTCTGGGCCGCGACGTCACCGTTCCGCTCGTCACGGGGGGCGAGGTCCCCTACGCGGCTCTCGACTACGCCGCCAGCGCCCCGGCCCTCCAGCGCGTGTGGGACGACGTGGCCGCGTACGCCCCGTACTACGGCAGCGTGCACCGGGGCGCCGGCTACCTCTCGCAGCTGTCGACCGACCTCTTCGAGAGCAGCCGCGCCGTCGTCGCGGAGTTCCTCGGCTGCCGTGCGGACGACCAGGTCGTCTTCACCCGGTCGACCACCGACTCGCTCAACCTGCTCGCCGGGGCGATCCCGGCCGGCTGCCAGGTTTTCGTCTTCGAGACCGAGCACCACGCTTCCCTCCTTCCGTGGCGCGGCGCCCGGGTGAACTACCTCAACGCGCCCCGCACGCGGGCCGAGGCAGTCGGGACACTGGAGCGGGCCCTCGCCGACCGTGACCCCTACGGCCCCGCGCTCGTCTGCGTCACGGGCGCCTCGAACGTCACCGGCGAGCTGTGGCCGGTGAAGGAGCTCGCCGCCGCGGCCCACGCTCACGGCGCCCGCATCGTGCTGGACGCCGCGCAGCTCGCACCCCATCACCCGGTGGACATCGCCGAGCTGGACGTCGACTGGGTCGCCTTCTCCGGGCACAAGCTGTACGCGCCGTTCGGTGCCGGCGTGCTCGCCGGCCGCGCGGACTGGCTGCAAGAGGCCGAGCCGTACCTCGCGGGCGGCGGCGCGAGCCGCACGGTGGCCCGGCGCGCGGACGGCGGGATGGACGTCGAGTGGCACACCACGGCTGCCCGCCACGAGGCCGGCTCGCCCAATGTCATCGGCGTGTACGCGATCGCCTCGGCCTGCAAGGCGCTGGCCGAGGCTGGCTTCGACTCTCTGGTCGCCCGTGAGCAGCGGCTCGTCGCCCGGGTCCGCGAAGGACTGGCCGTGGTATCCCGGGTGAGGGTGCTCTCGCTGTTCGGCGACGACGCCCCGCGGGTCGGTGTCATCTCGTTCGTGGTCGACGGCTGGAACAGCTCGCACTTTGCCGCCGCGCTCTCCGCGGAGTACGGGATCGGCGTCAGGGACGGCCTGTTCTGCGCCCACCCCCTGGTGCGGACCCTGTTGGGCAGCGAGCAGCAGGAGCCGGGCGAGTGCGGGGCCCCCGAGGACGGCCCCGGGGAGCGTTCGCCGAACGCGATCAGGGTCAGCTTCGGCGCGGGTACGCCCGACGAGCACGTGGAGCGTTTCGTCCGGGCCGTGAAGGAACTGGTCGCCGACGGTGCGCAGTGGAACTACCGCACCGAGGACGGCCGTTGCGTCCCGGACCGCGGCGCGGCCCAGGTCTGAGAAACCGCCCGTCCGCCCCGCCCCCGCCTCTCCGGGGGGCGGGGCACTGTTGTCCGGATTCACGCCATTAGGCTGCCGGCCATGACCGATTGGCAGAAGATCCGGGAAGACGACTGCGCCGTTCCCGCCGGCGTCTCCCTGGACGACCTGGTGGACCGGCTGTCCCTCGCCCTGCGTGATCCCGACCCGGAGGTACGGGACGGGGCGCCCTACGGCGTCCTGATGACCTGGATACGGCGCGGGGTCATCGACGCTCCACGGCGGTCCGCTCTGGGGGACGAGATGGCGGCCCGGTTCGCCGATCCGGAGATCCAGGCCCGCACCTTCGCCCCGCTCGTGCTCGACATGATCGTGACGCACGGCGGCTTCAGTCCGGCGTGGGTCGACGCCTTCGCCCGCTGGTACCCGGCGGAGACCGACCTGCGCGGTCACGATCCCGTAGTCGGCTGGCTGCACGCGGTCGCCCATGGCGCCGATCTGCTCGGCCGGTTCGGCCTGTGTCCCGAGGTGGCGCCCACCCGGATGCTCGACCTCGCCGCGGCCCGCCTGCTGGCACGTACCGACCATGTGTTCGCCGAACAGGAGGACGACCGGCTCGCTCAGGCCGTCGCGCTCACCCTCACCCGGCCGGAACTGACCGAAGCCGAGTCGCTCGGCTGGCTGACGCCGGTCCGGCAGGACTTCGCGGCCCTCGGCGGCGGCCCCACCCCGGCCCACGCGTCCAACTCCATGCGGACGCTGCGGATGCTCTACCTGCTTGCCGACCGGGGGGTGCGGACCTCCGCCGGGGCGGAGCCCGCCGAGCTGGTCCACCGTGAAGCCCTCAAGGAAGGGCTCGCGGATGTGCTCCAGGTGGTCTTCCAGCACGCATAGGGGCCGGAGGCCCCGGCCGGGAACCCTACGCGTCGAGGCCGATGGCGAAGGCAGCTTCCAGGTCGTGCTGGGAGTACGTACGGAACGCGACGTGGGTGTCCGTGGCCTCCACGCCGGGGATCTTGCTGATCCGGCCCGGGATGATGTCCGCGAGGTCGTCGTGCCGGGCCACCCGCACCATGGCGATGAGGTCGTACGTGCCGGTGACGGAGTAGACCTCGCTGACGCTGTCCAGGGCGGCGATCGACTCCGCGATCTCGGGAATGCGGTCCACGCTGGTCTTGATGAGCACGATCGCGGTGATCACGGCTTGCTGTCTCCCTCGGTGGCCGTCGCTGGGCCCCTCACTCTATCCGTACGCCTGTAACGCCCCCAGGCGTAGAGGAAGCCGATCGAGAAGCCGACCAGGTGGGCCAGATAGGCGACCCCCGGCCCGCTGTCGGCTCTCCGGGCCGCCAGCCACTGGACCACGAACCAGAACAGCAGCACGATCCATGCGGGGAGCCGCAGCGGCAGGAAGAAGAGGAAGGGGAACAGGCTGGTGACCCGGGCCCTGGGGAAGAGGTGGAGAAAGCCCCCGAGCACTCCGGAGATCGCGCCGGAAGCTCCCACCAGGGTCTGCTGCGAACCCGTGTTCGCCGCCGCGTACCCGACCAGCGCGAGATAGCCGCAGCCGACGTAGAAAAGAGCGAAGTGCGGCCGTCCCATCCGCTCCTCCGCCATCGCCCCGAAGACGTAGAGAAACAGCATGTTGCCCAGCAGGTGCAGCCAGCTGCCGTGGACGAACAGGGCGGTCATCGGGGTGAGGGCGGCGCGCGCCGTGCCGCTGAACAGCTCGTCCGGGATGACACCCCAGCGCTCGAAGTAGGCACTCTGCGCGGCCGTCAGCTGGTCACCCGTGCCGTACGCGGGATTGAGTCCGGAGACCGGGCTGAGGACGAAGACCAGGCAGCAGGCGCTGATCACGCTGTAGGTCACCAGGGGCCTGCCGGCCGCCCCCCACCGTACGATCATGAACAGAGCATGTCTTAAGGGGACAGACTGGAACAGGGTGCCTCGCCGTGTCTCGCATGGAGGACTGTGCGCCACGTGGGGTACCCGCCAGGCAATAGGGTTACGGGCAGTCCACTCGCAACCTGGAAAGAGGGACGGCACGATGACGGTTCCCCTGCCGACCACCACGACCCGGTGGCGCTGCGCGCTCTGCGGCAACCTCACACGGTTCGACGTCACCAGATCGTCGAAGGTGGTCGAGTACGTACATCTGGACCTGGCCGGAGAGCCGAAGGTCGAAGAACGCGAGGTGGTCAGTGAGACCATCGAGTCGGTGCGCTGCCGGTGGTGCAACGCGGTGGACCAGATCGAACTCGTGGACAGGCCGGGCGCCGGCTCCTGAGCGGAGCCGCCCCGTAGTGACGGTAGGGGTGACAGATTGTGGAGCCAGCAAGCGGCGATGAGCCGGCCCGTGAGGCCGGCGACGCCGCCGAGGTGCTCGACCGCCCGCTGCCGGAGGGCGTGAGGCGCCGGGTCGTCGCGCTGGTCTCGGACGCGTTCGGCGGCCTCACGGTCGCCGAACTCCCGGCGCAGCTGCGCCAGTACGCACGGTTCACCCCCACCAGGCGGGCGAAGTTCGCGGGCAACGCGATGGCCTCGGCCCTGGAGGGCGACACGCTGTTCCGCCAGCGCATCGGCGAGCGGCTGCGGGAGGCCCAGCCGGAGCTGACTGGGGCGCTCGAGTCCGGTGCGCCTCCGGCCGCAGCCGACCCGGTCGACGTGGCGGCGGCCGCCTATGTGCTGCGGCCGCCCGGGTGGGTCAAACTCGTGGCCGCCGCGGGCGAGGAGGCGCAGCGCGCCGACGCCGAGCGGGTGGGCGAGGAGACCCAGCGCGAGCTGGAGCAGCTGCGTGAGGAGCTCGAGCGGGCCCGTGCCCAGACGAGGAACGACACCGAGCGGCTGCGCACCGAGCTGGAGACGGCCCGCAGGGAATCCGATTCGCTTCAACGCAAGCTGCGCAGCGTCCAGAGTGACCTGAAGCGCGGCGAAGCGGCGCTGCGCAAGACGGCCGCCGAGATCGACGGCATCCGGACTGAGGCCGCCGCCCAGGTCGCTGCGGCCGAAAGCGAGAGCCGGCGGCTGAAGGCGCGTCTGGCCGAAGCGGAGTCGGCCGTCGAGGCGAGCCGCCGGGCCGCCCGTGAGGGCCGCAGCGTCGAGGACATGCGGCTGCGGCTCCTGCTCGACACGGTGCTGGAGTCGGCGCAGGGGCTGCGGCGGGAACTGGCCCTGCCGCCCGCGTCCGTACGTCCGGCGGACACGGTGGACGCGGTCGAGCCGGGGCGTATGTCGCCCAAGGACATCGCAGCCCGGGCGTTGTCGGAGACCGACCCCGCGCTGCTCGACCAGCTGCTGGCGCTGCCGCAGGCCCATCTGGTCGTGGACGGCTACAACGTGACCAAGACCGGCTATCCGACGATGCCGCTGGAGAAGCAGCGGCTGCGGCTGCTGGGCGGGCTGTCGATGCTGGCCGCGCAGACGGGTGCCGAGATGACCTGTGTCTTCGACGGGGCCGAGCTGGCGGCGCCGGTGCTGCTCGCGCCGCCACGCGGGGTGCGCGTGCTCTTCTCCAAGCCCGGGGTGACGGCGGACGAACTGATCCGTCAGCTGGTCCGGGCGGAACCGCCGGGCCGGCCCGTCGTGGTGGTCTCGACCGACCGGGAAGTGGCCGACGGAGTGGCCAAGGCAGGGGCGCGTCCGGTTGCGTCCGCCTTGTTGCTGAAGCGGCTTTCGCGCGTCTAGTAACTCCTGGGCGCAATGCCCGAATTAACGGAACGTACCGTCAAGTGGCCATTACTGCCTGTGCGATGTCTGTGAATTATGCGTTCCGCGGCCGAGATTTTTTGCCTGAGGATTTGAAGTGATCACAGGTAGGTCACTAGGGTCAGGCCTCAAACCTTCGTGCGGTTGATCGCCCATCCGGGGTGACGACGAAGGACCCGCCGAGTCAGCGTTGTTCGGCGGCTCGAGGAAGAAGGAGCTCGCCTTCGTGGCGTCCCACCGTCGACCCAAGCAGCCGAGCCGCACGCGTGTGACCGTGCTCACCGCGACCGCGGCCGCCGCCGTGGCCCTCACCTCCCAGGCCGCCCAGGCCGACCCCAAGCCGAGCAAGAGCGAGGTCAAGGCGAAGGTCGACAAGCTCTACGAAGAGGCGGAGAAGGCCACCGAGAAGTACAACGGGGCCAAGGAGCAGCAGGAGAAGCTCGAGAAGCAGGTCGGCGATCTGCAGGACAAGGTCGCCCGTGGTCAGGACGAGCTCAACGCCCTGCGGGACGGCCTCGGTTCGATGGCCACCGCGCAGTACCGCTCCGGCGGCATCGACCCCTCCGTGCAGCTCTTCCTCTCGGCCGACCCGGACGACTACCTCTCCAAGGCCTCCTCGCTCGACCAGTTGAGCTCGAAGCAGGCCGAATCGGTGCAAAAGATTCAGGCGAAGCAGCGCTCGCTCGCCCAGCAGCGCGCCGAGGCGACCGGCAAGCTCAAGGATCTGGCCGAGACGCGCAAGGAACTCGCCTCGAAGAAGAAGGAAGTCCAGGGCAAGCTGGGCCAGGCGCAGCGGCTGCTGAACTCCCTCACCGCCAGTGAGCGCGCCGCGCTCAACGAGGAGGAGAACCGCGCCAACCGCGCCAGCGACCGCGCCGACCTCGGCAACGAGAAGGCGTCTTCGGGTCGCGCCGCCGCCGCGCTGTCCGCCGCCCAGACCCAGCTCGGCAAGCCGTACGTCTCCGGTGCCGAGGGCCCCAACTCCTATGACTGCTCGGGCCTGACCCAGTGGTCCTACGCCCAGGCCGGCGTGAGCATCTCGCGCACCACCTACACCCAGGCCAACGACGGCACCCGAATAGGCCGGAGCGAGCTGCAGCCCGGCGACCTGGTCTTCTTCAGCGGTCTGAGTCACGTCGGCCTCTACGCGGGCAACGGCCAGGTGATCCACGCCCCCAAGCCGGGCACCGTGGTGCGCTACGAGGCCATGGAGTGGGCCGGAAACTTCCAGTTCGGCGTACGTATCTGACGAGGCGCCATAACGCCACCCCCGGTGGCCGCACCGCCCATTCGGGCGATTTCCGGCTCCGCCCACTGACTGTCCGCCCCGCCGGTGACCTGCGTCTCCGGCGGGGCGTCACTGTGTGTACGCGCTGAGGTCTTTGGTCGTCACAGCGTCGCACGGCTACTGTCTGGCCGCGCGGTTCCCGGCAATTCGTCCGCCCACCAGGGCGGCAGGGGACCGCATGCAGTGGAAGGGAGTGCGGCTTCCTGTGGCGTCCCATCGCCGGCCCACACAGTCGGGCCTTGACCGGAGCACCCGTGTCACCGTCCTGTCCGCCGCCGCGGCCACCGCGGCGGCAGCTTTCACGGCCACACCGGCAGGCGCGGAACCACGCGACAACGCCACCGCCGTCCAGGCGAAGGTGGACCACCTCTTCGAGCAGGCCGAGAAGGCCACCGAGCAGTTCAACGAGGCGGACGAGCGCGCCGATCGGCTGCGCGAACAGGTGGGGCAGACCCAGGACGGCGTCGCCCGCGGCCAGGAGCGGATCAACCACATGCGGGGCATGCTCGGTTCGTTCGCGGGCGCCCAGTACCGGGCCGGTGGCATCGACCCGTCGGTCGCCCTGCTGCTGTCCGAGGACCCGGACAGCTATCTCGACAAGGCCGCCACCCTTGACCGCATCGGCGCACGCCAGGCGGGCAAACTGGTGGAGTTCCAGGAAGCGCAGCGGCGGCTCGGCCAGCAGCGCGCCGAGGCAACGCGCAAGCTGGCGGAGCTGGAGCGCCTGCGCGCCGACGTCGCCCGCCACAAGCGCTCGGTCACGGCCAAGCTCGCCCAGGCACAGCAGCTGCTGAACTCGATGCCCCCCGACCAGCGCGCCGCGTACGACCGGGCCTCGCGCTCCGGGCGGGGCGAGGCGCTGCCCGGGCTCGCCGGCCCGGGGGCGTCCTCCCCACGGGCTGCGGCCGCGGTGGCGGCCGTACGCCAGGCGGTCGGCCGGCCCTATGTGTGGGGCGCGATCGGGCCCTCCGGCTTCGATTGCTCCGGACTCATGGTGTGGTCGTACCGGCAGGCCGGAGTCGCCCTGCCGCGCACTTCGCAGGCCCAGCGGAACGCCGGGCGGCACGTGTCCCTCGCCGAGGCTCGGCCGGGCGATCTTGTGACGTACCGGAACGACGCCAGCCACGTCGGCATGTACGTGGGCAACGGCCAGGTGGTACACGCCCCCTACCCCGGCGCACCGGTGCGCTACGACCCGGTCGGCATGATGCCCGTCTCGGCCGTCACCCGGGTCTGAGGGGGAGCGCTCCGGGCGCGTGCGCCGACGGTTCCCCGGTGCCATGCTGAAAACGGTGACTTGGAGGCCGCGATGGGGTTCTACACCGAGCAAGTCGTACCGCGGATCATCAACGCGGCCTGCGGGGTGAAGACGGCCGAACCGCTACGACGGCGGGTCTGCGAGGGCCTGAAGGGCGAGGTCGTCGAGATCGGATTCGGTACGGGACACAACGTCCCCTTCTACCCCGCCGCCGTCAGCGGCGTGGCCGCGGTCGAGCCTTCCGACGTGGGGTGGAAGCTGGCCACGGAACGCGTCGGGGCGACCCGCGTCCCGGTGCGGCGCGCCGGTCTTGACGGTCAGTCGCTGCCGTTCGAGGACAACAGCTTCGACGCCGCCCTGTCCACCTGGACGCTCTGCACCATCCCCGACGCGGGTACCGCCCTGCGTGAGGTCCGGCGTGTCCTCAAGCCCGGGGGCACCCTGCACTTCGTCGAGCACGGGCTGGCCCCGGAGCGGGACGAGAACGTGCGCCGCTGGCAACGACGCCTCGAGCCGGTGCAGAAACGGCTCTTCGGCGGGTGCCACCTCACGCGGCCGATCGTCGACATGCTGACGAACGCGGGGTTCAGGGTCACGGACGTCGAGGTCTTCTACGAGGAACGCGCCCCGAAGGTCATGGCCGCCGACTCCCTCGGCACCGCCGTGTCGCCCTAGGACTTCCGCGCGCCCTGGGACCGGCCACGGGATCACACCGGGGGTGCGCCCGCCCAACCGCAGGTCAGGGCGTTTCGTCGGTTTACCCGTACGCTCGGGCAGCGTGACAGGGAGTGGGCGTGGGCGTGGGCGCGGGCGTGGGGCGGGCCGATGGGCGGGGCCGGTACTGGCCCTGCTCCTTCTGCTGACGTCCGCGTGCGGGACGTCCGCCCCGGCCGGGACCACCGAACGCGAGGTCCGGCGGACGCTGGACCTCCGCGCCGCCGCAGTCCTCGACCGCGACGAGGCCGCCTACCTCGCGGCGCTCGATCCGGCGGCGTCCGCCCTGCGGGCCGCCGCGCGCGAGGAGTTCGCGAACCTGGCGGACGTGCCGCTGAAGTCCTGGGCGTACAGACTGACCAGCCTGCGGCGGAACGGCTCCACGGCCACCGCCCGCGTCGAACTCCGCTACCGGCTGGACGGTTACGACCGTGCGCCGGCCACCGTCGACCGCGAACTGGAACTCGAACAGGACGAGGACGAGGGCCGCTGGTACGTCGCCGCGGACCGGCCCGTGGAGGGAGGCACGCGGCAGATCTGGCAGCAGGGCCGGGTCACAGTCGTGCGCGGCACGCACAGCCTGGTGCTCGGCGTCGGCCGAACGGCCGGGACACTTCGCGAGGTCGCCGAAGCGGCCGACCGCGCGGTGGCAGTCGTCGACGCCGCCTGGACGGGTGACTGGGGCGGGCGCGTGGTCGTCCTGGTGCCCGGATCGCTGGACGGGATGGCCTCGCTGCTCGGCGCGCCCGCGGCCGGCTACCGGGGAATCGCGGCCGTTACCACGGGCAGGTCCGGCGCCTCCCCGGCGGCGTCCTCGGACCGCGTGATCGTCAACCCCGAGGCGTACGCCGTGCTGGGGGAGCTGGGCCGGAGCGTCGTCCTGACCCACGAGACGGCTCACGTCGCCACCCGTGCGGTCACGTCCGCCGCTACCCCGCTGTGGCTCTCGGAAGGGTTCGCCGACTGGTTGGCCTACCGCGGTACGGACCGCACCGCCGACCAGGCCGCGCCCGAGCTGCGCCGGGCCGTACGCGGCGGGGGGCTGCCCGGGCGGCTGCCGGCGGACGAGGAGTTCGGGTTCGGCGGCGACGCGGACCGCCTGGCGCGGGCGTACGAGGGCGGCTGGCTGGCCTGCAGGATGATCGCCGACCACTGGGGCGAGGAGAAGCTGACGGCCTTCTACCGGGCCGTGGGCGCTCACCAGCAGCGCGCGGGCGCGGTGGAGCGAGAGATGGACGAGGTGCTCTCCACCACGCCGGAGGACTTCACCGCCCGGTGGCGCGCGTATCTGCGGGTCCGGCTGGGCTGATCCGGTCGCCGGACCCGGACGCCTCGTCCGGGCGGGGACGGGCGGGCGCGGCCGGTCCCGGCACGGTGTCGCGCCACAGCCGGCGGCACGCGGTGAGCGCCGCCGCGACCAGCAGCCCGTTGCGTACGGCCAGCAGCAGGATGCCGAGCCAGTCGCCGGCCACGACGTGGGAGAACCAGACGGGGAACTCCAGCAGGGTCACCCCGGTCGCGGCCAGCACCAGCCGGGCCGGTACGTCCATCCGGCTTGCACGGAGGGTGAGACATACGGCGGCCAGGCCGACCAGCCAGACCAGATACTGCGGGCTGATCACACGGCTGGTGGCGGTGAAGAGCAGGACGGCAGCGAAGGCCGTGTCACACGCCGTGCTCGCCCCGAACGTCCGCGCGCGCAGGCGCCACACCACCAGCCAGCCGAAGGCGACCACCGTGAGGGCCAGCGCGAGCGTGCTGATCAGGGAGACGTACGGCCCGAGGAATTCCACCGAGCCGTAGTTCAGCAGGACCTCCCCCTCCCAGCCGAAGTGCCGCGCGACATGGAATACCAGTGCGCCGAGCGACTCGATCTCGGTGCCGCGGTCGCGCTGGAAGGTGAGGAACGCGAGCGCCCCCGGCATCGCGGCGGCGAAGAGCAGCGCGAGGCCGCCGGCGGTCAGCGCCGCCGAGCCCCACGCGGCGCGCGTGGCGCGGCCGGGACGGGTCCCCGCGATCAGCAGCGCGGGCCACACCTTCAGCAGCGTGCCCAGCCCCGCCAGCACGCCCAGAGTGCGCGGGCGGCGGGCCCCGGCGAGCAGCGCGGTGACCGCCACGGCCGTCACCATCAGGTCGTACCGGGCGTACGAGGTCGGGCCGAGCAGCGGCACCCCCGCGATCCACACCCAGGTGCCCGTCGTCCGCCGGCCGGCCCGCCGTCCCGCGTACAGCAGCAGGCCCGTGACCAGTGCGTCCGTGAGGAAGGCCAGCACGAAGAAGGCCGCCGCGTAGTCGAGGAAGGGCAGCAGGGCGGGGGAGAGGACGGCGAGCGCGGCGGCCGGCGGGTACTGCCAGGTGACGTCGTCCAGCGGGAAGGTGCCGGTCTTCAGCACCTCGTACCAGCCCTGGTAGATGACGGAGACATCGGTGGTGACGTCCGGCCCGGGGAATGTGAACACCTTGAACACGCACAGCAGCAGCAGGGCTCTGGTGACGCCCCACACCGCGAGCGGCCTCCAGAGCCTCGCGTCGCCGATGCCTGCCATGACCACCTCGTGCGAGTTTTGGCGGGTCTGCCGTGATTGAGCAGCCATGATGCCCCTCGCCGTGGCCGGGGAGCCATGAAGCGCGGCCGTTGGGTACTCTCGGCGGCGATGCACAAGACCCTGATCGTGACCAACGACTTCCCGCCCCGCCCCGGTGGCATCCAGGCGTTCCTGCACAACATGGCCCTGCACCTGGACCCCGAGCAGCTCGTCGTGTACGCGTCGACCTGGAAGCGTGGTCGCGGCGGCGAGGCCGACCCGGCCACCGCCGCATTCGACGCGGAGCAGCCCTTCACGGTCGTCCGCGACCGTACGACCATGCTGCTGCCGACCCCGCGCGTCACCCGGCGGGCCGTCCAGCTGCTGCGCGAACACAGCTGCGAGTCGGTGTGGTTCGGAGCGGCCGCACCGCTCGGGCTGATGGCTCCGGCCCTGCGCCGGGCGGGCGCGAAGCGGCTGGTCGCCACCACGCACGGCCATGAGGCGGGATGGGCGCAGTTGCCCGCGTCCCGGCAGCTGCTGCGCCGGATCGGCGAGGGTACCGACACGATCACCTACCTCGGGGAGTACACACGCTCCCGGATCGCCGCAGCGCTCACCCCGCGAGCCGCCGCGCGTATGGTCCAACTGCCGCCCGGTGTGGACGAGAAGACGTTCCACCCCGGCTCGGGCGGGGACGCGGTCCGCGAGCGGCTAGGCCTGGCCGGCCGGCCCGTCGTGGTGTGCGTGTCCCGTCTGGTGCCCCGGAAGGGCCAGGACACCCTGATTCTCGCGATGCCGCGCATCCTGGCCCGGGTGCCGGACGCCGTGCTGCTCATCGTCGGCGGGGGGCCGTACGCCAACGACCTGAAGAAGCTCGCAGCGGATACGGGTGTACAGGACTCCGTGCGCTTCACCGGGCCCGTCCCGTGGGAGGAACTGCCCGCCCACTTCGGCGCGGGTGACGTCTTCGCCATGCCCTGCCGTACGCGTCGCGGCGGGCTCGACGTCGAGGGGCTCGGCATCGTCTACCTGGAGGCCTCGGCGACCGGGCTGCCGGTGGTGGCGGGCGACTCCGGAGGCGCGCCCGACGCGGTACTCGACGGGGAGACCGGCTGGGTGGTACCCGGAGGGCCCCCGGCGGTCGCCGCGCAGGAGTCGGCCGACCGGATCGTCACCCTGCTCCAAGACCCTGAGCTGCGGCGCCGGATGGGCGAGCGTGGCCGGGAATGGGTCGAGGAGAAGTGGCGCTGGGACCTGCTGGCCGAAAATCTCAAGGCGCTCTTGTAGAAACGCCGCTGCGCGGGATATAGGCGGAATCGGATATTCCGCTCATGATGCGCTCATGACATCAAATCTGACGCGTCGTCATCTTCTGGGCATCGGTGCCCTGCAGACGGCGGCCGCGCTCGGTTTCACCCGCATCGGTCTCTCCCCGGCAGCAGCCGTGGAGCCCCTGGCGGCAGCCGCTGATCAGGCGGCCGCCGCCGACTACGCCCCCGCCGTCGTGGTCGGTTCCGGCTACGGCGCCGCCGTAGCCGCCCTCCGCCTCGGCGAGGCCGGCATCCGGACCCTCGTGCTCGAAATGGGCCGGCTCTGGGACACCCCGGCCGCCGACGGAAAGATCTTCTGCGGCACCTCGGCACCCGACCGGCGCTCCATGTGGTTCCGGACCCGCACCGAGGCTCCGCTCGCCACCTTCCTCTGGCTGGACGTCGTCAACAAGGACATCAGCCCCTACCCCGGTGTCCTGGACCGCGTCCGCCACAGCGGTATCTCCGTGTTCGTCGGCCGGGGTGTCGGCGGCGGATCGCTGGTCAACGGCGGTATGGCGGTGACCCCGCCGCATACGTACTTCTCCGAGGTGCTCCCGCAGGTCGACGCTGCCGAGATGTACGACACGTACTTCCCGCGAGCCCGCCGGATGCTCGGTGTCAACACCATCGATCCGGCCTGGTTCGAGTCCACCGAGTGGTACCGCTTCTCCCGCGTCTCCCGGAAGCACGCCCAGAAGGCGGGCCTGAAGACGGTCTTCGTGCCCAACGTCTACGACTTCGGCTACATGCAGCGCGAGGCCGCCGGACAGGCCGCCAAGTCGGCGCTCGCCGGCGAGGTCATCTACGGCAACAACCACGGCAAGCGCAGCCTCGACAAGACGTACCTGGCGGCGGCCCTCGGCACCGGTAACGTAACCATCGAGACACTGCACCGGGCGAGAGCGGTCCGCAGACAGCCGGACGGTACGTACGTCCTCACCGTCGACCGCACCGACATCGACGGGCGGGTCGTCGAGACGAGGGAGATCGGCTGCAAGCGGCTCTTCCTCGGCGCCGGCAGCCTCGGCACCACCGAACTCCTGCTGCGCGCCCGGGAGACCGGCACCCTGCCGGGGGTCAGTCCACGGGTCGGCACCGGCTGGGGCCACAACGGCAATGTCATGACCGCCCGTGCCAACCACCTCTGGGACACCGTCGGAGCGAACCAGTCGACCATGCCCACCCTCGGCATCGACGACTGGTCAAACCCCGCGAACCCGGTCTTCGCGGAGATCGCGCCGCTGCCCACCGGTCTCGAGCACTGGATCAGCCTGTATCTGGCGATCACCAAGAACCCGGAGCGCGGCACGTTCTCCTACGACGCCGCCACCGACTCGGCGAGGCTCAACTGGACCCGGGACCAGAACGAGCCCTCGGTCGCCGCCGCCAAGCGCCTCTTCGACCGCATCAACAAGGCCAACGCGACGATCTACCGCTACGACCTGTTCGGCGGCAACAAGACCTTCGCGGACGACTTCACGTACCACCCGCTGGGCGGCTGCGTGCTCGGTGACGCGACCGACGACTACGGCCGGGCGAAAGGGTATTCCGGCCTGTACGTCACCGACGGCTCACTGATCCCCGGCTCCGTCGGGGTCAATCCGTTCGTCACCATCACCGCTCTCGCGGAACGGAACATGGCCCGGATCCTGGCGGAGGATCACGCGGTGTAGATCGCCTCGATCTCGTTCGAGAAGTCCTTCGCCACCACATTGCGCTTGAGCTTCAGCGACGGCGTGATGTGCCCCGACTCTTCCGTGAACTGGGAGGGCAGAATGCGGAATTTCCGCACCGATTCCGCCTTGGAGACGGCGGCGTTGCCGTCGTCGACGGCCGACTGCACGGCGGCCAGCAGATCCGAGTCGTTGCGCAGCGAAGCCGCCGTCGAACCGGCCGGCTTGCCGTGCTCCTCGGCCCAGCGGCCCAGGAACTCCTCATCGATGGTGACCAGCGCGCCCACGAACGGCCGCCCGTCGCCCACCACCATGCACTCCGCCACCAGCGCATGTGCGCGGATGCGGTCCTCGATCACCGCGGGGGCGACGTTCTTGCCGCCCGCGGTGACGATGATCTCCTTCTTGCGGCCGGTGATCGCGAGGTAGCCGTCCTCGTCGAGCGTGCCGACGTCGCCGGTGTGGAACCAGCCGTCGGCCAGCGCCTCGGCGGTGGCCGCCTCGTTGTTCCAGTAGCCCTGGAAGACGTGCTCGCCGTGCACCAGCACCTCGCCGTCGTCCGCGATCCGCACCACGGAACCGGGCAGCGGCTGGCCGACCGTGCCGATCTTCTGGCGGTCCCACGGGTTGAACGCGGTGGCCGCGCAGGTCTCCGTCAGGCCGTATCCCTCCAGCACCCGGAAGCCGATGCCGCTGAAGAAGTGGCCGAGACGTTCGCCCATCGGGGCGCCACCGGAGATCGCGTACTCGCAGCGGCCGCCGAGCACCGCGCGGAGCTTGCTGTAGACCAGCCTGTCGAAGACCTTGTGCTTGAACTTGAGCCCGAAGGACGGGCCGGCCGGGGTGGCACACGCCCGGCTGTACGCGATGGCCGTCTCGGCCGCCTTGTCGAAGATTTTGCCCTTGCCGTCGGCCTGGGCCTTGGCGCGCGCCGAGTTGTAGACCTTCTCGAAGACGCGCGGCACACCCAGAATCAGCGTCGGCCGGAACGACGCGAGCTCGTCGGTGAGGTTCTTGATGTCCGACACGCAGCCGAGCCTGACCGGCGCGAGTACGGACCCCACCTCGACCAGCCGCCCGAAGACGTGCGCGGCCGGGAGGAAGAGCAGGACGGAGCTTTCGCCGGTGTTGAAGAGAGGCCTGAGCCGCTCCACCACGTTGCCGCACTCGGCGAAGAAGTTCCGATGGGTGAGCACGCAGCCCTTGGGTTTACCGGTGGTGCCGGAGGTGTAGACGATGGTGGCGATGTCGTCGGCCTTGGCGGCCGAACTGCGCTCGTCCACGGTCTCGTCCGAGATCTCCGAGCCCGCGGCACGGAGTTCGTCGACGGCGCCCTTGCCGATCTGCCAGACCTGCTTGAGGCCGGGCAGCCGGTCGCGTACGGACTCGACGGCCGCAGCGTGCGCGTCGCCCTCCACGATGACGCCGACCGTGCCCGAGTCACCCAGGATCCACTGGACCTGTTCGGGCGAACTCGTCTCGTACACCGGCACGGTGATCGCGCCGGCGCTCCAGATCGCGAAGTCGAGCAGCACCCACTCGTAGCTGGTGCGGGAGATGAGAGCGACCCGGTCGCCCGGCTGCACGCCGAAGGCGATCAGCCCCTTGGCGGTGGCCCGCACCTCGGCGAGGAACTCGGTCGCGGTGAGATCCGTCCACACGCCGTCGACCTTGCGGCTCATGACAGCCACATCTGGATGCTGAGCGGCATTGCGGCGGATCAGATCCGTCAGGTTGCCGTCCGAAGGGACCTCGTACAGGGCCGGAAGGCTGAACTCGCGCAAGACTGCTGCTCCTCTGGGCGCCATCGCCACGATCGGACTGCCCGGACGTTACCCATCGGTAGTGGGTTCCGGATAGGGGGTTCCGGCCAGATGTTCCATGCGTCACACGACACGGCGGTACCTGCCGCACAGTAGTCCACACTTGGTCCACCATTCACCTAGCCCGGGAGTAACCGCAGGTCCGGCACCGTCTACCCAGTCCGGGCGGCTCGTCCTAGTGTGATCGTCATGCCAGGCACACGAGTCCATGTGGTGAGCGACGTACACGGGAACGCGGCGGATCTCGCCAGGGCGGGAGAGGGCGCCGACGCCCTGATCTGCCTCGGTGACCTGGTGCTGTTCCTCGACTATGCCGACCACTCGCGCGGCATCTTCCCCGACCTCTTCGGCGCCGAGAACGCCGGCATCCTTGTGGAACTGCGCACCGCACGGCGGTTCGAGGAGGCCCGCGAGTTCGGCGCCCGCCTGTGGGCCGGCCTCGACCGTACCGCCGCCATCGAGGCCGCGGTACGCAAGCAGTACGCCGAGCTGTTCGCCGCGTTCCCCACGCCGACGTACGCCACCTACGGCAACGTCGACATCCCCGCCCTCTGGCCGGAGTACGCGGGGCCGGGCACCACCGTCCTCGACGGCGAGCGGGTCGAGATCGGCGGCCGGGTCTTCGGCTTCGTCGGCGGCGGACTGCGCACCCCGATGCGTACCCCGTACGAGGTCGACGACGAGGAGTTCGCCGACAAGATCGAACGACTCGGGGAGGTCGACGTGCTGTGCTCGCACATCCCGCCGGACGTTCCGGAGCTCTGCTACGACACGGTGGCGCGGCGGTTCGAGCGTGGCAGCCAAGCGCTGCTGGCCGCCATCCACCGGGTGCGGCCGCGGTACGCCCTATTCGGCCACGTCCACCAGCCGCTGTCCCAGCGCTCGCGGATCGGCGCCACCGAGTGCGTGAACGTCGGCCACTTCGCGTCCACCGGGCGCCCCTGGGCCCTGGAGTGGTGAACAGTGCAGCTCGCGATAGCCTTCACGCGGCAGGCGGCACCTGCGCCTGCTCCACTTCCTCACCGGACCGCACTGGAGGAGCCACAGCGATGGCGGAGCACACCAGCTCGAGCATCACGATCGAGGCGGCACCGGCCGACGTCATGGGCGTGATCGCCGACTTCGCCCGTTACCCGGAGTGGACCGGCGAGGTGAAGGAGGCCGAGGTCCTCTCCACCGACGCCAAGGGCCGAGCCGAACAGGTCCGGCTGCTGCTGGACGCCGGCGCGATCAAGGACGACCACACCCTCGCGTACACCTGGACCGGCGAGAACGAGGTCAGCTGGACGCTCGTCAAGTCACAGATGCTTCGCGCGCTCGACGGCACGTACAGCCTCGCCCCCGCCGGTGGCGGCGACCGCACCGAGGTCACCTACCAGCTGACCGTCGACGTGAAGATCCCGATGCTCGGCATGATCAAGCGCAAGGCGGAGAAGGTCATCATCGACCGCGCGCTGGCCGGCCTGAAGAAGCGCGTCGAGAGCGGCCCGGCAGCCTGATGCGTACGGTCCTCGTCACCGGCCCGGGCGGCGCGGGCCGTACCACCGTCGCGGCGGCGACCGCGGCCACCGCCGCGCGCGCCGGACAGCGGGTGCTGGTCATCTCCACGGACCGGGGCGACGGCCTCGGCGCCCTGCTCGGCTCCACCGTCGGCGACCGGCCGGCCGAGGCGGCCCCGGGCCTCTGGGCCGCGCGGGTCGACTCCGCCGCTGATTTCCGTACCGAACTGCTGGCGCTGCAGGAGCGCAGCTCGACCGCGCTGAACCTGCTCGGTGCGAACCGGCTCGAGGCCGAGGAGCTGACCGAGCTGCCGGGGGCGGAACAGTTCGCGCTCCTGCGCGCCCTGAGAGCTCTGCACGAGGCCCCGGCGGCCCCCCGGCCGACCGACGACGGTGGCGCCTTTTCGGCGGGCGGGCCGGCATCGGGCGGCACAGACGGCGGGGCGCGCACCCCGGCCTCCGCGCAGGACCGGCACGCCCCTGCCGACTGGGATCTCGTCGTCGTGGACATGCCCCCCGTTCCGCAGGCGATCGCCGCCCTCGCGCTGCCCGAACAGCTGCGCCGGTACCTCCGGCGGCTCCTGCCGGCCGAGCGGCAGGCCGCCCGCGCGCTGCGGCCCGTCCTGGCCCAGCTCGCCGGGGTACCCATGCCCGCGCAGTGGCTGTACGCCACCGCCGCCCGCTGGGAGGCCGAGCTCGCCGGGGCCCAGGCCGCCGTCGAGTCGCCGGACACGACGGTCCGGCTGGTCATCGAACCGGGGCCGGCCGGAGCCGACGCTCTGCGCACCGCCCGGACGGGACTGGCTCTGTACGGCCGGGCCCCGGACCTGGTGGTCGCCAACCGGCTGCTGCCCACCGGGTCCACCGACCCGTGGCTCGCCGCCGCCTCGGCCGGGCAGCAGGAGCATCTCAAGCAGCTGACCGACGAGTTCCCGCAGGTGCGGGAGCTGCCCCACCTGGGCCGTGCGCCGCGCTCCCTCGACGACCTCGCCCTGCTGGACGACCTCGCCCTGCTGGACGTGCCGGCGTCCGCGGACCCGGTGGCCGGGCACGGCTGGAGCATCGAGGACCGCCTTGCCGACGACAACGTCCTCGTCTGGCACCTGCCGCTGCCCGGCGCCTCGCGGGACGAGCTGGATCTTGTCCGCCGCGGCGACGAACTCGTCCTCGGCGTCGGCCCGTTCCGCCGTGTCGTCACCCTGCCGTCCGCACTGCGCCGCTGTACCGTCTCGGGGGCCGGCCTCCGCGACGGCGAGCTCCGCATCCGCTTCACGCCGGATCCGGCGCTGTGGCCGCGGGCGAACTGAACGTCTTCCCGCCGTTCAGGTACCGTCGGTTGTACTAGCCGTTGTCCTCCCGCAGGAGCCCGCCATGAGCGAAGCCACCGATCGCCCCGTCGATGCAGACGCTTGGGCCAAGGCGTGCGCCGAGGACCTCGCCGCGGAGAAGGCCCGCCGCCGCGGGCAGCAGGGGCCGCCGCCCGGCACCGCCGCCGAGGAGCTGCGCAAGCTCGTCGACGCGGTGGCCGACAAGGTCGCCTCGCTCCAGTCGCCGCTGCTGGGCTCGGCGGCGCAGGGCGCCGTCCAGCAGCTGATCAGCCAGGCGAAATCCGCGGTCGAGCCGGTCATCGAGCGCAACCCCGACGTCTTCGACCACCTCGCCGCCGCCGGTTCCGAGCTTCTCGCCGCCTACCGGTCCGCCGTCGAGTCGCAGGAGCGCCGCTGGACGCGGGGGCCGGGGGACGAGGGTCCCGGGCCGGCCGAGCGCATCGACCTCGACTGACGTGCCGTCGCCCTCGGGTACGGTTGGCTCTAGCGGGGCTCGACCGAATACTGAGGGACATATGGGACTCACCATCGGCGTCGACATCGGCGGCACGAAGATCGCGGCGGGCGTGGTCGACGAAGAGGGCGCCATTCTGGACACGTACAAGGTGCCCACCCCGTCGACCGCCGACGCCGTCATCGACGCGATCTGTACTGCCGTGTCCGAGGTCAGAGGCGGGTACGAGATCGAGGCCGTCGGCATCGGCGCGGCCGGATACGTCGACGACAAGCGCGCCACCGTGCTTTTCGCGCCGAACGTCAACTGGCGCCACGAGCCGCTCAAGGACAAGGTCGAGCAGCGCGTCGGCCTGCCCGTCGTCGTCGAGAACGACGCAAACGCGGCCGCCTGGGGCGAGTACCGCTTCGGCGCCGGTCAGGGCCACGAGGACGTCATCTGCATCACCCTCGGCACCGGCCTCGGCGGCGGCATCATCATCGGCAACAAGCTGCGGCGGGGACGCTTCGGTGTCGCCGCGGAATTCGGTCACATCCGGGTCGTGCCGGACGGCCTCATGTGCGGCTGCGGCAGCCAGGGCTGCTGGGAGCAGTACGCGTCGGGGCGCGCGCTGGTCCGGTACGCGCAGCAGCGTGCCAAGGCGACTCCCGAGAACGCCCAGATCCTGCTGTCCCTCGGTGACGGCACGGTGAGCGGCATCGAGGGCAAGCACGTCAGCGCGGCCGCCCGCCAGGGCGACCCGGTGGCTGTCGACTCGTTCCGCGAGCTCGCCCGCTGGGCGGGCGCGGGTCTGGCCGACCTGGCCTCGCTCTTCGACCCCTCGGCGTTCATCGTCGGCGGCGGCGTCTCGGACGAGGGCGAGCTGGTCCTCGACCCGATCCGCAAGTCGTTCCGGCGCTGGCTGATCGGCGGCCAGTGGCGTCCGCACGCCCAGGTCCTGGCGGCCCAACTGGGCGGCCGTGCAGGCCTGGTGGGCGCGGCGGACCTGGCCCGCCAGGGTTGACCTCCGTACGGCAGAGCCCGCCGCGCCCTGTAGGGGGTGCGGCGGGCTCTGGCATATCTTGAGCCCCATGGCGACGAACGCGCTGCCCGACTCCCGTACTGAGCCCGACGGTTCCGTCGTACTCCGGGTCCTCAGCTACAACATCCGCTCGATGCGGGACGACCGCGAAGCGCTGGCCCGGGTGATCAATGCGTGTGCGCCCGACCTGGTGTTCGTCCAGGAGGCGCCGCGGTTCTTCCGGTGGCGCAAGCGCGCGGCCTGGCTGGCGGCACGGACCGGCCTGGTGGTGCTTTCCGGTGGTGCCACCGCGGCGGGGCCGCTGCTGCTGTGCTCGCTGCGGGTAACGGTCGAGCGCACCGAGGACGTGCTGCTGCCGCGAACCCCTGGCCTGCACCAGCGGGGGTTCGCCACCTCGGTGGTGAGGATCGGGGGCGCCCGGATCGGCCTGGTCAGCTGCCATCTGAGCCTGCAGACCGATGAGCGCTACACCCAGGCCGGGATGCTGCTGGACCGCCTCGACGCGATGGACGTCCCGCACGCGATCGCGGCGGGCGACGTGAACGAGCGCCCCGGCGGCCGCTCGTTCCGCAGGCTGGCGAAGGAGCTCCAGGACTGCTGGACGGTCAAGCCGTGGGGCGGCGAGTACACCTCGACACCGGGCGACCCGCACCAGCGCATCGACGCGGTCTTCGCGACGCAGGGCATCGAAGTGCTGGGCTGCGGTGTGCCCTTGGACCTGCCCGGGATCAGCAGGGCGGACCTGACGGCGGCCACGGACCACCTTCCGGTCCTGGCCGCCCTGCGCGTACCCGCCCGGGCCGGCACGGACTACCCTCCCGGCGGACGTCGCCTCGCCCCTTCGAGCACTCCCTAGACGACTGCCCCGCGGCCCGGGTCGTCGTCCTCGTCGTCGTCGTGCTGCATGCGGGCGACGAGCGTGGCGAAGCCGCCCAGGAAGCCGCCGATGCCGAGCGTGGTCAGCCACCACGTCATGCTCCAGCCCAGCAGAACCGCGAGGAGCAGGAGCAGCGGACCGCCCACGACGGCGAGCCAGGCGAACTTGGCCGTCGTGTCGGCCGCGGGCAGCGGCGGCGGCTCCGGCGGTACGAAGTGCCCCTCGTCGCTCTCGTCGAGGTCGTCGGTGTCGTCGGCGTCGGGGTCGGCCAGCTCGTGGTCGCGCGGGCCGGGGCCGACGCCCGGCGCGAACACGACCGAGCTGCCCAGCGGCTTGTCGGCGGGCGGCTCGGAGGGTTTCCTGCCCGGCTCGGTGCTGTTGACCTCGCCCTCCGGGAGGGAGAGGTCCTCGATCGACTTGAACGGCTTCGCGCCCGGCGGGTCCGGCGGCTCCTCGCCGTAACCGGCGACAATCGCCGCCCAGGCCGCGTCCTCGTCGACCGGCGCACCGCCGTCGGCGGCCCCGGCACCGGCATCCCCGGCGGGGGTCACCTGCGGTTCCCGGTCGTCCTCACGGCTGTCGCCGCGGTCCGCGTCCTGTTCAGCCACCGGTGGCCGTCCCTCCTCTTACCTCCGGCAGGGGCGACCCCGCCTCGCCGGCACTCGGAGCAAGCCGGCCGATGAATGCGTAACTGTCCTCGAAAATGCGCTCCGCGTCATAATCCAACGTCGCGACGTGGTAGCTCTGTTCCAGGATGGTCTCGGTGACGTCGGTCGACGAGACGCGGCTCAGGATCCGCGCGGAGTCGGCCGCCGGCACCACATGGTCCTGGGGGCTGTGCAGCAGCAGCATCGGCTGGGTGACCTGGGGCAGTTCGGTGTCGACGAGCCGGAAGAAGTTCCGCACGGAGTGGGCGGCGTGCAGCGGCACCCGGTCGTAGCCGACCTCCTCGACGCCGTCCTTCGCGATGTCGCTCCGCAGGCCCTTGGTCGTCCGTACGAGGTGGCGCGCGACCGGCAGGGCGTACGCCGAGAGGCCGTGCACCTTGTTCGCCGGGTTGACGACGACGATCCCGCTGATCGCGTCGCCGTGCTTCGCGGCGAGCCGCAGCGTGAGCGCCCCGCCCATCGAGAGGCCGAAGACGAAGACCTGGCTGCACCGCTCCAGCAGGGCGCGCAACTCCCGGTCAACCTCCGCGTACCAGTCCTGCCAGCCCGTGAGCTGCATGTCCTCCCAGCGCGTGCCGTGTCCGGGCAGCAGCGGCAGGGACACGGTCAGCCCTCGTGCGGCCAGATGGTCGGCCCAGGGACGCAGCGACTGCGGGGAACCGGTGAAACCGTGACAGAGGAGGACGCCGACCTCTCCGCCCTCGTGGCGGAACGGCTCAGCTCCAGGGAGGACCGGCACCGGGGACTCCTGTTCGTAGGGGTCGGACGAGGGTCGGGCGAAGGTGGGGCGAGGGTGGGGCGCAGGTCGTACGAGGTGGCACGAGGTGGAGCGAGGGTCGTACGAGGGAGGCGCGCCATGTGTACTTCACCGTACGCGACCGGACTGACACCGACCAGGGCCGACAGCCCGCTGTGAGCGAGAGCGCAGCCCTGCCACGGGTTAAGGTCTGTTCGACAGACACAGGAAGGCACTCGAGTTGATCTACGGCGCAATGAAGTTCTCCATCGGAGGGTCACTGAAGCTCGCCTTCAGGCCGTGGGTGGAGGGCCTCGAGAACATCCCCGCCGATGGGCCGGCGATCCTCGCGAGCAACCACCTGTCGTTCTCGGACTCCTTCTTCCTGCCCGCGGTACTCGACCGCAAGGTCACCTTCATCGCCAAGGCCGAATACTTCACCTCGCCCGGTGTGAAGGGGAAGCTGACGGCCGCGTTCTTCAAGGGCGTCGGCCAGCTGCCCGTGGACCGCTCCGGTGCGCGTGGCGCGGGCGAGGCGGCGATCAAGGCCGGTATCGACGTGATCGAGAGCGGTGGGCTCTTCGGTATCTACCCGGAAGGCACCCGCTCGCCCGACGGCCGTCTGTACCGGGGCAAGCCGGGCGGCCTGGCGCGCGTGGCCCTGGCCACCGGCGCGCCGGTGATACCGGTGGCGATGATCGACACCGAGAAGATCCAGCCGCCCGGCAAGGTGGTGCCCAAGCTGATGCGCCCGGGCATCCGGATCGGCAAGCCGCTCGACTTCAGCCGCTATCACGGCATGGACGGCGACCGGTTCATCCTGCGTTCGGTGACCGACGAGGTCATGTACGAGATCATGAAGCTCTCCGGCCAGGAGTACGTCGACATCTACGCGACGGCGGCCAAGCGTCAGATCGCCGAAGCGGCGAAGCGGCGATCCGAAGACGAGAAGACCGAGAAGGCCTTGGCAGCGAAGGCCTTGGCAACGAAGGCCGAAAAGGCCGAGACGGCGGAACGGTCCGGCGGCTAGCCGGGCCCGTCCGGGGGTGGGGGCAGGGGTGAAGGGGGTCCGGCGCGAGCGCGTGGTGCGTATGTCGGTGGAGCAGCCGCTGTGGCGCGCCCTGACCGGGTACCGCGTGCTGACGATGATCTACGCGGTGCTGCTCTTCGTGTTCGCCCGCGACACGTTCGAGCGCCCGTGGGTGGCCATCGGCTTCCTCTCCTTCCTTGCCGTCTGGACGCTGGCCACGCTGCCCAAGGTGGCGAACGCGAGGAGCTGCACCAAGCGCTTCCTCGTCGTCGACCTCGCGGTCGCACTCACCGGCATCCTGCTCACGCCGCTCGCCGACATCCACGCACAGCAGTTCGACGGCCCCACGCTGCCGTCGATATGGACCGCGGGCTCGGTGCTGGCGTACGCGATCAAGGGCGGCTGGCGCTGGGCGGGCTTCGCGTCCTCCCTCGTCGCCGTCGCCAACATCCTGGAGCGCGGCCATCCCGGCCGGGACACCTTCCACAACGTCCTCCTGGTCTGGGTCGCGTCCATCGCCATCGGCTACGTCGTCGAGGTGGCCCGTGCCAGTGAGGCCACGCTTGCCCGTGCCCTGGAGATCGAGGCCGCGACGCGCGAGCGGGAACGGCTGGCCCGCGACATCCACGACAGCGTGCTCCAGGTGCTCGCCATGGTGCAGCGGCGCGGCACCGCGCTGGGCGGCGAGGCCGCGGAGCTGGGGCGGCTGGCGGGGGAGCAGGAGGTCGCCCTGCGCACTCTGGTCTCCAGCGGACTGGTTCCCACGACGTACGCGTCGGAGGACGTCTCCCGGGGCGCGGTGGTCCGTGCGGTCGAGGCGGACGACGAGGAGCTCCGCGACCAGGCGTGCGATCTGCGGACCCTGCTGGCCCCGCACGCCGCGTCCCGGGTGTGCTTCTCGGAGCCCGGGGCTCCGGTGCTGCTGGCGCCTGCCGCCGCCAAGGAGCTGGCCGCGGCTGTCAGTGCCGCCCTGGACAATGTCCGCAGGCATGCCGGCGCGGAAGCCCAGGCCTGGATCCTGGTCGAGGACGAGCCGGACGTGGTGATCGTGACCGTACGGGACGACGGGCCCGGCATCCCGGCGGGCCGGCTCGCCCAGGCCGAGGGGGAGGGGCGCCTCGGCGTCGCCCAGTCGATCCGGGGGCGGCTGCGGGATCTGGGCGGCACCGCCGAACTGGTTTCGGTTCCGGGGCAGGGCACAGAGGTCGAGTTGAAGGTTCCACGTCAGGTTCCACGGGGGAAGGCGGCAGGATGAGCGAGCAGCGGACGATCAAGGTGATGGTGGTCGACGACCACCCGATGTGGCGGGACGCGGTCGCCCGCGACCTTGCCGCCGCCGGCTGTGACGTGGTCGCCACCGCCGGCGACGGCCCCCAGGCGGTCCGCAGGGCGCGGGCGGCCGATCCGGATGTGCTGGTGCTGGACCTGAATCTGCCCGGAATGCCGGGCGTCCAGGTGTGCAAGGAGCTGGTCGGGGCCAATCCTGCGCTGCGTGTCCTCGTCCTCTCCGCCAGTGGTGAGCACGCGGACGTGCTGGAGGCGGTGAAGTCCGGTGCCACCGGCTATCTCCTGAAGTCCGCCAGTACGGAAGAGCTCGTCGATGCCGTCCGGCGCACGGCCGTCGGGGACCCGGTGTTCACCCCGGGCCTCGCCGGGCTGGTGCTGGGTGAGTACCGGCGGCTCGCGTCCGACCCGGCGCCGGCCGCCCCGGACGAGCCGAAGGCACCGCAGCTCACCGAGCGGGAGACCGAGGTGCTGCGGCTGGTCGCCAAGGGGCTCTCGTACAAGCAGGTGGCCGAGCGCCTGGTCATCTCGCACCGCACCGTGCAGAACCACGTGCAGAACACCTTGGGCAAGCTCCAGTTGCACAACCGGGTGGAGCTCGTCAGGTACGCGATAGAGCGCGGACTCGACGACGCGTAGTCCCCGTACGAGTGAATATTGATCTTCAACTCCCCCATTGTTCACCGGAATTGACTGTTCGCTGTGTCCCGGAGTGACCTGGATCACCATTAGCGTGGCCGTCACAAGGGTCAATGTGGCGAAGGGAGAATTCCATGCGGGTCGGAGTGCTGACCGGGGGCGGCGACTGCCCCGGGCTCAATGCGGTCATCCGGGGCGTCGTCCGCAAGGGCGTCCAGGAGTACGGGTACGACTTCGTCGGCTTCCGGGACGGCTGGCGCGGCCCCCTCGAAGGTGACACGGTGCCGCTCGACATCCCCGCGGTGCGCGGCATCCTGCCCCGCGGTGGAACCATCCTCGGCTCCTCGCGCACGAATCCCCTCAAGCAGGAGAACGGCGTCCGCCTGATCAAGGAGAACCTCGTCAAGCGGGACGTCGACGCGCTGATCGCGATCGGCGGCGAGGACACCCTCGGGGTGGCGGCGCGGCTCTCCGACGAGTACGGCGTCAACTGCGTCGGCGTACCAAAGACCATCGACAACGACCTGTCCGCCACGGACTACACCTTCGGTTTCGACACGGCCGTCGGCATCGCCACCGAGGCCATCGACCGCCTCCACACCACCGCCGAGTCGCACATGCGGGTGCTCGTCGTGGAGGTGATGGGCCGTCATGCCGGCTGGATCGCTCTGCACTCCGGGCTGGCCGGCGGCGCCAACGTCATCCTCATCCCGGAGCAGCGCTTCGACGTCGACCAGGTGTGCGCCTGGGTCACCTCCCGGTTCAAGGCGAGTTACGCGCCGATCGTCGTGGTCGCCGAGGGTGCGATGCCCAAGGACGGCGAGATGGTCCTCAAGGACGGAACTCTCGACTCGTTCGGGCACGTCAGGCTCTCCGGCGTCGGCGAGTGGCTGGCCAAGGAGATCGAGAAGCGGACCGGCAAGGAGGCCCGCACCACGGTCCTCGGCCACGTCCAGCGCGGCGGCACGCCGAGCGCCTTCGACCGCTGGCTGGCCACACGCTTCGGGCTGCACGCCATCGAGGCCGTGCGGGACGGCGACTTCGGAAAGATGGTGGCCCTGCGCGGCACGGACATCGTGCGCGTACCGATCGCCGAGGCGACGGCGAAGCTGAAGACGGTCGACCCGGAGCTGTACACGGAGGTCGGCGTCTTCTTCGGCTGACACGGACGCCGGCCGACGTCCGTGTCAGCCGGAAGTCCGGACACGGTCCGTCCGGCGAAGGCTCCCGGCCGGGGCCGGGACCCTTCGCCGGACGGGGGTGTCAGGGCGCGTCCGAGGGCCGCTCGGGCGTCAGCAGGTGCTCTTCTCTCCTGAGCGGGGAAATTTCAGCCGGGCACCCCGTGCGAGCCGTCGCGTCGCGACTCGCGGCCGCGGGCTGACAGCCGCGGACCCGGATTTACGAAGGGTCCGCCGCGGCCTGCCACGCCCCCGCCGGCTCACCGGCCTGCGGCCGACCCGGACCACCGGCCGGGCGGCCGCCTTCCCGAGCGGCTTGCTACCGCAGACCGACCACCCCGGTCTGCGGACCAGCCAATCCAGGCCCGGTCGCCTTCCGTACAGGCTCGACCCGTGCGGCCGTCGGGCGCGTGACCCATGCAAGCAGCCCGGCGACGATCGCCGAGCCGCGCAGCGTCAGCACCGATTCGGGGTGGAACTGCACGCCCGCGAACCCATGCGCCCCGCGCAGCGCGTGCACCTCACCCGTCGCTGGGGCACGGCTGACCTCGACCCCGTGCAGAGCCAGTTCGTCCGCCGCCTCCTCGTCACAGTTCGCGGTGAACGTGTTGTAGAACCCGACGGTCTCCTCCCGCCCGAAGAGATCGACCACCGTCTGCGCGCCCTGCGCGGGCTCACCCTTCCGCACGATCGGCAGGCCCAGCTCGGCCGCCATCAGCTCGTGCCCCAGGCACACGCCCAGCAGCCCGTGCTCGTGCCCGCGCAGCAGCTCCGCCGCCAGTCCCCGCAGCAGCCGCATCTTGGGATCCGACACGTCACCCGGATCGCCCGGTCCCGGGCCGAGCACCACCGGCCCCTCATGCCGCAGCGCGGCCTCCCGCAGCCCCGGCTCGTCGTACCTGCGTACCGTCACCCGGAGCCCGGTCGAGCGCAGCATGTGCGCCAGCATCGCGGTGAACGTGTCCTCGCCGTCGATCACCAGGGCGTGCCCGCTCAGCTCCGCGGACCGCGACTGCATCCGCAGCCAGAACGGCGCCAGGTCCGCCCGCCGGGCGTCCAGTGCGGCCCGCACCCGCGGATCGTCCGCGAGCCGCGGACGTACGGCCTCGTCCTCCGGCCGACCGGCCCGGACGCCGAGCGCGGCCAGCACACCCGCCGCCTTGGCATGCGTCTCGGCGACCTCGCTCGCCGGATCGGAGTGGCGTACGAGCGTCGCCCCGACCGGTACCCGCAGCCCACCGGCCGGGTCGATGTCCGCGGTGCGGATCAGGATCGGTGAATCGAGTGTCTGCGCGCCGTTCGCGTCCCGCCCGAGCAGGGCGAGCGCCCCCGCGTAGTAGCCGCGCCCGACACCGTCCCGCCCGAGGGGCTCGTACCGTTCGATGACCCGGCAGGCGTTCTGTACCGGCGAGCCGGTCACGGTCGCCGCGAACATCGTCTCTCTCAGCACCTCCCGGACGTCCAGGGACGAACGTCCCCGCAACTCGTACTCCGTGTGCGCGAGGTGGGACATCTCCTTCAGCCGGGGCCCGACCACTACCCCGCCCATGTCGCCGACCGTGCACATCATCTTGAGTTCCTCGTCGACGACCATGGAGAGTTCCTCGGTCTCCTTGCGGTCCCCGAGGAACTTCAGCAGCGCTTCCACGGTCGGCCCCTCGTCCGGATATCGGTACGTCCCGCTGATCGGGTTCATCACGACCGTCCCGCCGGACATCCGCACATGCACCTCGGGGCTCGCCCCGGCGAGCGTGCGCTCGCCGGTGTGCACGACATACGTCCAGTACGCGCCCCGTTCCCCGGCCAGCAGCCGCCGGAACAGAGCGAGCGCGTCGGCTCTCCCGTAGCCCGGGATCCGCCCCTCGAACGTCCGCCGGATGACGAAGTTCGCGCCCTCGCCCTGCCCGATCTCGTTCTGGATGACCCGCTCGACGATCCCGGCGTACTCCTCGTCGGCTACGTCGAACGCGCCACCCTCGACCCGTACGTCGTGGGAGGGCAGGGCAGTCAGCACCTCGGCGAGCGGCAGCTCGTACGCCTCCTCGGCGACCAGCACGCTCAGCGGAGTTCCGTCGTCGCGCACGTCGAAGCCGCGCTCCCGGATCTGCCGGAACGGTACGAGGGCCAATGTGCCCTTGTCGCCGATCGGGATGTCCGCGAGGCGCTCGGCCTCGTGAACCGCGCCGACCAGCACCTCCACGGCGTCGTGGTCACGTCCCGGCGTCCGGCGGCGGAGCAGGGCGAACGGCGGGCAGTCGTCGTCCATCAGTCGCTGGATGAGCATCTGCGGTTGTTCCTTCCGAGAGGGAGGAACGGCCCGTGACATGCAGAAAGGCCGCCCCTCGGGGCGGCCTTCGCGTCAGTTCGGTGAGTGGGCGCGATCAGTGGGCCGCCGGATGAGCGGTCCACCACCAGTTCTGGGTCGTCTGCGCGAACATGCGACGACCTTAACCGATAGGTCAGCCCTGACTGAAGTCCGGGCTGGGGAGGATGAGGTCGTCGAAGTCGAAGGAGGGTCTCCCCGTGGGGTAGAGCGGATCGGGCACTGCCGGGGACGTCGGCACCTCGGCCGGGTCGGCCGTCGGCTTCCCCTCGGGGCTGCAGACCTGTGGTGCGGTCGGCGGCAGGACCTCGTCCTCTGCCACTCGCTCGCTCCTGAATTCCACGTTGTCGATGTAACCGCCGGTGCTGATGTGCTCGGGCAGTTCCTTGACGGTGAGGGGCTTGCCGACGTACACGGCGACCAGGGCCCCGACGCACACACTGCGGTCGGCGGCGTAGAGCTTGTCCGGCAGCGGGACGAGGTGCTCCTGCCGCCCGTCGATGCGCAGTTGGGTGCGCTTCACAGAGGCCATGTCGAAGTAGTAGTCGGCAGGTGGTTCCGTTGGATCGGGGGTCCGCTGCGGCCGGCCGTCCGCAGCGCCGTACGTGAGCCGCCAGAACTCCACCTGGATCGTGACCGGTTCGCACAGCGGTCCGTCGTAGCCCGGCAGAGCCCGGCGGATTCTGACCCCCTTCTCCGCGGTGGTGTTGTCGGCGGGGGGCTCCGCCTCCAGCCTCACCCACTCGACGGCCTCTTTCGGCGTCCACGCCCGGTTGGGGTGGCACCCCTTCGCTGCGGTCGGGTACGGAGGGGAGGGTGACTCCGTCGGTGTGACCGGGGCGGCGGTGGTGGTGGCCGCGGGAGGCTCGGCGGCCGAGGCGCCGCCGTCGCCGCCGGAGCAGCCGGCAGCGAGCAGCGCGCTCGCCACGAGGAGGGCGCTGCCCGCCCTCAGCGGCTGAAGCACGCCGGGCCCTCCGCCTCCCGGGGCGAGCTTGGGGTTCTTCGGCGTCCGTCAACGGTGTGCGGCGTCGTCATGCATGTGTTCTGTCCAGACGCGTGCAATGCCACATCGGTGGCAGTACGTAATTCCGATACGCACTTGGCCCGTCGATGGTCTAGCTGAGTGGTGCTGCGGTGGCCGTGACGAAGATCGCGAAGGCCGCGGGAGAGACGGTGAGCACGGGCCCGTCGGGCCGCTTCGAGTCCCGGATCGCGACGCCGCCGTCCAAGGGCGCGACCTCGACGCACTCGCCGCCCTTGTCGTCGCTGTAGCTCGACTTACGCCACTGGGCGCCGCCCAGTGGCGCGCACTCCACGCATGAGCCGCCGGTGTCGCCGCTGTAGCTCGACTTACGCCACTGGACGAGGGCCGGGCTCAAGATGCTGCTCATATCGCTCCTCCATGACGCGGGCGATCAGTTCGGCCGACTCTCCGGGGGACAGCGCGGAGGCCCGCAAGAGATCGTAACGAAGCGAACGGGCCTTGACCTCCCTCGGGTTGGCGGTCGCCCAGCCTTCTTCGTAGCCCTCCATGTATGCCACGTCCGCCTGATCCTCGAAGTGGAACATTTCGAACGAGCCCATCAGGCCGGTGTGGACACCCGCCGCGAACGGCAGCACCTGGATCTGCACCTCGTCCGTGTCCCGGTAATCCAACAAGCGGACCAGTTGGTTCCGCATCACCTCCCGGCCGCCGATCTCCCGGCGCAGCACCGCCTCGTCCAGCACCACCCACAGCAGCGGCGGATCCCCGCGTTTCAGGATTCGCTGACGGTCGAGCCGGGCCTCGACCTTGCTGTCGAGATCGTTCTGGCGCACGACACCGAGCACCGCGCGCGCGTATCCCTCCGTCTGCAGCAGGCCGTGCACGAGCTGCGCCTGGAAGACGCAGATCTTGGTGCAGGTCGCCTCCATCGCCGCGATCCGCTGGTACCACCCCGGCAACCGGCTCCGTTTCGCCAGTTCCCACACCCGCACCAGCGCTCCGTCCGCCCCCAGCGCCGCGTCCAGTCGCGGGATGTGCTCGTCCTTCGGCGTCTTCGTGGCCGTCTCGATCTGCCCGATCATCGAGCCCGTGAGGAACACGATCTTCCCGAGCTGCTCCAGCGTGAGGCCGGCCGAGTCCCGCAGGCGGCGTAACTCCGCACCGAAGTAGTGGAGCGGCGAGGCTCCGGGGTCGAGAGCCTTGATGTTGGCCATGGGAGCTCCCCCTTGCTCAAGGAACGTCACTCCGGCGTGAGTTGGCTTCGCGTCATAGCTCAGAGTAGTCGCCGCACTACAACCTTGTGGTGTGAACCTCATTTACGGGCCCACCGAGTACCCGCCCCGCCAGTACCGGATCAGCCTCACCGTCGGCGACCACTCGCCCGGGCACCTCCGCCGCGTCGTCCGGGCGTATCTCCGGCTCTGGGACATGGCGGCGCTGACCGACGCCGCCGAGCTCGCGCTCACCGAACTGCTCACTAACGTGATCCGGCACGTGCCCGACCGGCGGTGTACGGCGCGGGTGCTGCGGCGGGAGACCGGGATCCGGGTGGAGGTTAACGACGGCGGCCCCGGCCTGCCCGCCGTGGTTGGTGCGGGCGCGTGGGACGAGGGCGGGCGGGGGCTTGCGCTGCTGGAGGCGGTGACGGACGCCTGGGATGTGGAACCGGACCCGGTGGGCGGTGGGAAGTGCGTATGGTTCGAGCTCAAGAAGTGATCGCGCCGTCTCATTCTTCGGGCGCAGGGGTGGACGCCCCCAGGGACCACGTAATGTTGACGAGGTGACCGTGAACGCTAAGACCACCGCTACCGGTGGCAACACCTGGCGAGACCTTCCCGCGGCGCAGCAGCCCGAGTACCCCGATGCCGAGGCTCTGCGCGATGCGATCGCGGACCTCGAGTCGTATCCGCCGCTCGTCTTCGCGGGCGAGTGCGATCAGCTGCGCGCCCGACTGGGAGCCGTCGCCAAGGGCGAGGCGTTCCTTCTTCAGGGCGGTGACTGCGCCGAGGCCTTCGACGGCGTGTCGGCCGACCACATCCGCAACAAGCTCAAGACCCTGCTCCAGATGGGCGCGGTCCTCACCTACGCGGCATCCGTGCCCGTCGTGAAGGTGGGGCGGATCGCCGGCCAGTACAGCAAGCCGCGCTCCAAGCCCACCGAGACCCGTGACGGGGTCACTCTGCCCACGTACCGGGGCGACTCCGTCAACGGCTTCGACTTCACCGAAAAGGCCCGGATCCCGGACCCCGAGCGCCTGAAGCGGATGTACAACGCGTCCGCCGCGACGCTCAACCTGGTCCGCGCCTTCACCACCGGCGGCTACGCCGACCTGCGCCAGGTGCATGCCTGGAACCAGGACTTCGTAAGGTCGTCCCCGTCCGGGCAGCGCTACGAGCAGCTCGCGCGCGAGATCGACAACGCGCTGAACTTCATGAAGGCCGCGGGCACCGACCCGGCCGAGTTCCGTACCGTCGAGTTCTACGCCTCCCACGAGGCGCTGCTCCTCGACTACGAGTCGGCGCTCACCCGCGTCGACTCGCGGACCGGCAGCCTGTACGACGTGTCCGGCCACATGGTCTGGATCGGTGAGCGGACCCGTCAGCTGGACGGGGCGCACATCGAGTTCGCGTCGCAGATCCGCAACCCGATCGGGATCAAGCTCGGCCCGACGACCACGGTCGACGAGGCGCTGCAGTACATCGACAAGCTCGACCCGGACCGCGAGCCGGGCCGGCTGACCTTCATCGTCCGTATGGGCGCCGACAAGGTCCGGGACAAGCTTCCCGAGCTGGTCGAGAAGGTCACCGCCTCCGGTGCCACGGTGGCGTGGGTGACCGACCCGATGCACGGCAACACCTTCGAGGCCGCCTCGGGCCACAAGACCCGTCGCTTCGACGACGTGCTCGACGAGGTGAAGGGATTCTTCGAGGTCCACAAGGGACTCGGCACCCACCCGGGCGGCATCCATGTCGAGCTGACCGGCGACGACGTCACGGAGTGCGTGGGCGGCGGCGACGAGATCTTCGTCGACGACCTGCACCAGCGCTACGAGACGGCGTGTGACCCGCGGCTCAACCGCAGCCAGTCGCTCGACCTGGCGTTCCTGGTGGCGGAGATGTACCGCGACCAGTAGTGAGCGATCGACAACGGTGGGGCGCGGATCCATGTGATCCGCGCCCCACCGTCGTTTCCGGGGCTTTTGCCTGGCGGTCTCGCCGGGTAAGGTTAGGTTAGCCTCACCGATCATCGGGAAGGGCGCCGCCAATCGATTCCCGCCGGGAGGTGAACCGCGTGTACGTCTGCTCGTGCTTCGGCATCACGGAGAAGCAGGTCAAGGAACACGCGGACGCGGGTGCGTGCACCCCCCGCCAGATCGCGTCGGTCTCCAAGGCCGGCACCGACTGCGGCTCGTGCGTGCGCCGCATTCAGGGCATTCTCGGCCGCGGCGCCTGCCCCCGCCGTGAGCTGCTCGATCAGGGCAGTCCCGCCGTACTGGCCGCGGACGCCCCGAGCGCCGAGGCCGGTCTGAACGAGGCCGCCTAACCGCCTAGCCCTCCGGCTGCTCGATCAGCTGTGCGAGGTAGAGCGCCTCTCCGAGCTTCTCGACCAGCTCCAGCTGGGTGTCGAGATAGTCGATGTGGTGCTCCTCGTCCGCGAGGATGGTCTCGAAGATGTTGGCGGACGTGATGTCGCCCTTGGCCCGCATGACCTCGATGCCGCGCCTGAGCCGGTCGATCGCCTCGACCTCGACCTGCCGGTCCGCCTGGAACATCTCCGTGACGGTCTGCCCCACCCGGACGTGGAAGAGCCGCTGGTAGTTCGGCAGCCCCTCGAGGAAGAGGATGCGGTCGGTGAGCACCTCCGCATGCTTCATCTCATCGAACGACTCGTGCCGCGTGTATTTCGCGAGCTTCGTCCAGCCGAAGTTCTCCTGCATCTTCGCGTGCAGGAAGTACTGGTTGATCGCCGTGAGCTCGGCGGTCAGCTGCTCGTTGAGGAACTCGATGACCTCGGGGTCGCCCTGCATCGCAGCGGCTCCTTCCAGACGTGTAACTGGGCAGGTTGCCGCGAATCCTTGCACCGTCACCCTGGCGAGTCCAGTAAGTGCATGCTTAGTAGGAGTTGCCCGAATCGGGCCAGACCTGGTCAGGACCACCCTGCCCGGTCTGTCACCATGGAGTCATGGGTCAGCCGGAAAGCCGCGTATCGGAGCAGCAGGAGCTTCCGCCGGGGCAACGGTTGCAGCGCGGCTGGCCAGTCACCCACTACGGGCCTGTTCCCAAGTTCAAGCCGGACCGCTGGGAGTTCAGGGTATTCGGTGCCACGGTCGACGGGGACAAACACTGCTGGAACCACGAGGAATTCTCGGCCCTGCCGTTCTCCACGGTCGTCGCCGATCTGCACTGCGTGACGAAGTTCAGCATGCTCGGAGCCGAATGGGGTGGTGTGCTCGCCCGTACGGTCCTGGAGCTCGCGCCGCCCGCGGAGAACGTCACCCATGTCATGGTCTGGGCCGAGTACGGCTTCAGCTCCAACCTCCGGCTCGCGGACTTCACGGCGGAGCGGACCGTCTTCGCCACCCACAAGGGTGGTGAGCCGCTGACCGCCGAGCACGGTTTTCCGCTGCGGCTCGTCGTGCCGCATCTGTATGCCTGGAAGGGCCCGAAGTGGGTCCGCGGCATCGAGTACATGACGGCGGACCGCCGCGGCTTCTGGGAGGAGCGCGGCTATCACAACGTCGGCGACCCCTGGCGCGAGCAGCGCTACTCCTACCAGGAAGGGCCCGGGGACGGCCCCGAGCTCTGAGTCCCGGAGCCGCCTCCGCGTCCCGGAGCCGCTCAGTGGTGGTACCGGTGGACCACCGCACGGCCCTCGCCGCGGCCGACGTGGGCGTCGTGCTCGGTGGGTACTCCCATGCCCTGGCGTTCGCCGCTCCTCAGAACTCGCGCAACTCCTTCAGGCGGGCCACATCGGCCGTATGGCCCTCCTTGCCGCCCGGGGTCTCGATGATCAGCGGTACGCCCTCGGTCGCCGGGTGCGAGAACAGCTCACGGAACGGCTCTTCGCCTATGTGCCCCGCGCCGATGTTCTCGTGCCGGTCCTTGTGCGCACCGATCACGTCCTTGGAGTCGTTGGCGTGGATCAGCCCTAGCCGGCCCTCGCCGACCGTGTCGACCAACAGGTCCAGTGTCTGCTTCATCCCGCCGGGGCCCGCCAGATCGTGACCCGCGGCGAAGATGTGGCAGGTGTCGAGACAGACCCCCAGCTTGGGGTGGGAGTCCAGCGCCTCGAAGTACGGGCCGAAGTCCCAGGTCCGCGAGCAGAGTGAGAAGCCCTGGCCGGCTGTCGACTCGAGCAGCAGCTGCGGATCGTCGTCGTGGGTCAGGTCGTCGAGCAGCGGCAGCAGGTGCGTGCGTACCTGCGCGAGTGCCTCGGCACGCGGGCGGCCGCCGGTCGCCGAGCCGGTGTGCACCACGACGCCGAGCGCGCCGATCTCCCGGCCGCGTCGCAGCGAGTGCCGCAGGGATTCCACCGACTTCTCCACCGTGGCCTCGGTGTGCGAGCCGAAGTTGATGAGATATGGCGCGTGGACGTACGCGGGTATCCCCTCGGCGGCGCAGACCGCCCGGAACTGCGCGTCCTGGGCGGGGTTTCCGGTCGGCGTCGCCCAGCCGCGCGGGTTGGCGACGAAGACCTGCACGGTTTCCGCGCCCATATCACGGGCATAGGCGAGACCGGTCGAGGCGAGGCCCCCGGCCACCGGAACGTGGCCGCCGACAGGATTGCGCATGTGTTCTAAAGCCCCTTGGTCCTGATGGTGATCGTGCTGCCCTCGGGGGCCTGTGAGCCGCCCTCGGCCGACTGGCGCTCAATGGTGTCGCTGAAGGAGAGGAACGGGCGGTCCACCTTGACCTCGAACCCGGCCGACTCCAGCTCGCTCTTCGCGTCGTCGACGCTCTGCCCGGTGACGTCCGGGACCGGCAGCATCCGCGGGCCCTTCGAGACGGTCAGGGTGATGGTGTCACCCCGCGCGGCCTCGCTGCCTTCCGCTGTGGACTGCTTGGCCACGGTGCCCTGCTTCTCCGCAGAGTTGACCTGCCCGGCGGCGATCTCCACCTTGAAGCCGGCGTCCTCCAGCCCGGCCTTCGCGTCGTCGACCGTTTCGCCCACGACCCCCGGCACCTCCACCGGGGAGCCCTTGCTCACGACCAGCGCCACGGCCGAGTCGGGCTTGCGCTTCGCCCCGGCGTCCGGGTCCGTACGGATGACCGAGCCCTGCGGGACCTCTTCGCTGAACTCCCGGCTCACGATGCCCGCGGCCAGGCCCGTGTCCTGCAGCTCACGCTTCGCGCGGGCCAGCGGCTCACCCGTGACGTCAGGCACCTTCACGATCTCAGGCCCCCGCGAGATGGTCAGCGTCACCGAGTCGTTGCCACGGATGCGCGCGCCGGATGCGGGATCGCTGTTCATCACCGTGCCGCGCGCGAACGAGTCGCTGAACCCCCGCTTGACCGCCTTGACGTCCAGCCCGGCGCCGACGAGCCGCTTCCTGGCCTCCTGCTCGGTCTGGCCGAGGAGGCTCGGGACGCGGGTGAACTGCCCGGAGTTGATGTACCACACACCGGCGCCCAGGCCCAGGGCCAGCAGTACCGCCGTGACGACGGCGATCATCGCGCGCCGCGGACGGCGGCCCGCCGGCGCCGCCGGCCCGGGAGGCCCGGCGGGCGGCATCTCCAGCCGGCTGGTGTGGCTGACGCCGTCGTCGGGGACAGACCCGGCCGCTCGGCTCCCCTGGACCCGTACGGCCCGGGGAATCACGCTCGTACGGTCCTCCGAGGCGTCATGCCCCTCGGCCCGGGCCTGCGGGGGCACGGCGTCGAGCTGCTCGTCGGTCAGCGCCGCGCGCGTCGCCCGGGTCCGGCCGAGCAGCGCCACCGCGTCGTGCGGACGCATGGCGGGGGTGCGGGCCGTGGCGCTCGTGACCAGTTCGTCCAGCTCGAAGGGCAGTCCGGGAACGATGGCCGAGGGCGCGGGCACGTCCTCGTGCAGATGCTGGTAGAGCACCTGGGCGGGGCTGCCGCCGGTGTGCGGCTTGGCGCCGGTCAGCATCTCGTACAGGACGACGCCACAGGCGTAGACGTCGACCCGGGTGTCCGTGGCGCCGTTCTCGATCTGCTCGGGGGCGAGATAGGAGACGGTTCCGAGGACGGAGCCGGTGGTGCTCGTCACCGTGTCCACGGCCCGGACCAAACCGAAGTCGGCGACCTTGACCCGGCCGTCGTCCCCTATCAGGACGTTCTCCGGCTTCATGTCGCGATGCACGAACCCGGCCCGGTGTGCGGCTCCGAGGGCCGCAAGGACCGGCTCCAGGATGTCGAGAGCCGCGCGGGGCTGGAGTGCGCCGCGCTCGCGCAGCACGTCACGCAGGGTGCAGCCGGCGATGTACTCCATGGCCAGATAGACGTACGACCCGTCCGTGCCCTGGTCGTACACCCCCACCACATTGGGGTGGGAGAGCCGGGCCACGGACTTGGCCTCGCGGATGAACCGGTCCACGAACGACGCGTCGGCGGCCAGCGCCGGGTGCATCACCTTCAGCGCGAGGACGCGGTCGAGGCGAATGTCCACGGCCCGGTAGACCGTGGCCATGCCGCCGACGGCGATGCGCGCGTCGATGCGGTAGCGGCCGTCGAGCACGTGCCCGACGAGGGGGTCCTGAAGGGTCGTATCCACGCAGAGAGTCTACGAGCGGCCGCCGGGACGCCTGACCGGGTGCACAGGCCTGCCGCAGGAATGAAGCGGACCTGTGACACCCCCTTGCGGCGTGGACGGCCCGCTCAGAACGCGGGCCGCTCCGGGTCCAGTGCCGCCATGCCCGCCACCGGTGAGGACGCCTCCGCGAAGTGCCGGCGCGGAATCCGGCCCGCCCGGTACGCGAGGCGGCCCGCCTCCACCGCGTGCCGCATCGCCTCCGCCATCAGGACCGGCTTCTGAGCGCGGGTGACCGCCGAGGCCAGCATCACCGCCGCGCAGCCGAGCTCCATGGCGAACGCGGCGTCGGACGCGGTGCCGGCGCCGGCGTCGAGGATCACCGGGACGGTCGCGCGCTCCGTGATCAGCTGGAAGTTGTGCGGGTTGCGGATGCCCAGGCCGGAGCCGATGGGGGAGCCGAGCGGCATGATCGCCGCACACCCGACGTCCTCCAGCCTGCGAGCGAGCACCGGGTCGTCGTTCGTGTACGGCAGGACCGTGAAGCCGTCGTCGACCAGGATCTCCGCCGCGTCCAGCAGCTCGACCGGGTCGGGGAGGAGCGTGCGCTCGTCGGCCACGACCTCCAGCTTGATCCAGTCGGTGCCGAGCGCCTCACGGGCCAGCCGGGCGGTGAGTACGGCCTCCCCGGCGGTGAAGCAGCCCGCCGTGTTCGGCAAGACGCGGATCGAGAGCTTCTCCAGTACGGACAGGACGGAGCCCTGCACGCCCGGGTCGAGGCGGCGCATCGCGACGGTCGTCAGTTCGGTGCCCGACGCGGCGAGGGAGCGTTCGAGCGCATCGAGGCTGGGCGCGCCGCCCGTTCCCATGATCAGCCGGGAGGAGAACGTGGTGTCGCCGAGGGTGAGAAGGTCGTCGGCCATGGCGGTCAGCCCCCCTGGACTGCGGTGAGGACCTCGACGCGGTCGCCGTCGCCGAGTGCGGTGGCGGGCCACTGCCCGCGCGGGACGACGGTCTCGTTGACGGCGGCGGCTACTCCGGAGCGGGCCTGGGTGAGGGCCGAGACGAGCGCGTCGAGTGTGGTTCCGGCGGGGAGGTCACGGGGCTCGCCGTTCACGGACACGTGCACGGGCTCCGTCACGCCTGCGGTCTTCGAAGGGGCGGCGTTCGAAGGCGTGGTCATACGGGCTGCTCCTGACGCACGGGAGACGGGGCGGGTGAGAATCGGAGGGGGCTGAAAGGGCGTGCGATCTCGGGAAGCTCGCCGGTGGCCAGTACGGCGGCCATCACCTCGCCGGTGACCGGCGTCAGCAGCACACCGTTGCGGAAGTGCCCGGTCGCCAGGTGCAGGCCGGGGAGGGCGGTGGGGCCGAGCAGCGGCGCGTTGTCGGGGGAGCCGGGGCGCAGGCCCGCCCTGGTCTCGGTCAGCGGGAGTTCGGTGATGCCCGGCACCAGCTCGTGGGCGTCGCGCAGGAGCTCGTACACACCACCGGCCGTGACGGTCGTGTCCCAGCCGAGTTCCTCGCTGGTCGCGCCGACGACCAGCTCGCCGTTCGCGCGCGGAACCAGGTAGACGTCGCTGCCGCGGACGACGGCCCGTACGGTCCGGGTGAGGAACGGGGCGTACGGGCGGGGCACCGTCAGCCGCAGGACCTGGCCCTTGACGGGACGTACTGGCGGCAGCACCTCGGCCGGTACCCCGTCCAGTCGGCCACTGTGGCTGCCCGCAGCGAGGACCACCTGGTCGGCGCCGAGCTCGGTGCGGTCGGAGAGCACAGCCCCGCGGGCCCGGTCGCCCGCCACCGTCAGGCGCGCGACCGAGACGCGGTGGAAGACCACCCCGGCCCGCTCGCACGCGGTCAGGAGGGCGGCCGCGAGCCGGCGCGGGTCGACCTGGTGGTCGCCGTCCACACGGAGGCCCCCGCGCACACCGGGCGCGAGCATCGGTTCCAGGCGACGGCACTCGCGGCCGGTGAGCCACTCCGACTCGAGCCCGCAGCGCCTCTGGAGGGCATGGAGTTCGCGGAGATGCGCCCGGTCGTCGGCGTCGAGCGCCACGGCGAGCGTGCCGCAGGCCCGGAAGCCGATGTCCTGGCCGCTCGCCTCGGCGAGTTCGGCCGCGAACCCCGGGTAGCGCTGCGCGGAGGCCAGGTTGAGCCCGAGGAGGGTCTCCTCGCCGTAGTGGAGTTCGGTGACGGCGGCGAGCATGCCGGCCGCGACCTGGGCGGCTCCGCCGCCCGGATCCGGGTCGGCCACGGCGGTGCGCAGCCCGCCGAGAGCCGCCCGCCAAGCCGTGACCAGACCGATGATCCCGCCCCCGATGACCAGGACGTCGGATCCCTTCCAAGATGCGTGCATGGGCGTCCAGCCCCTCCCTTCGCCGGCATGACCCGGATCAGGTTCGTACGGTCGGAGGCCGTCCCAGCCTCCCTCTCAGCCCGGTGCGTCCGGACTCCCGCGAGTGGTTTTCGTCGGCCAGACTAACCCCCGGGGTCAGCGCGCAGTAAGGGAGCCGCTCACGGTGCGGTGGGGAGCCCCCCTTCCTGACGTTTCGTCAGATGCGTAAGGTGATCGGGTGAGCGAGCAGAGGCAGGCAGAGCAGCGCATCGTCGTCGTCGGAGCCGGAATGGCAGGTGTGCAGACCGCCGTGGCCCTGCGCGAACTGGGTTTCACCGGGTCGGTCGTCCTGCTGGGAGCCGAGCCGCACCAGCCGTACGACCGGCCTCCGCTTTCCAAGGCGGTATTGCTGGGCAAGGCGGAGGGATCCGCGTTCGACGTGGACTTCGAGGCGCTGGCCATCGAGCTCCGGCTCGGGCGTGAGGTGACCCGCCTGCGTGCGGCGGCGCACGAGATCGACACCCCGGCCGGGCCGGTGCCGTACGACGTGCTGGTCATCGCCACCGGCGCGGAACCGGTCACACTGCCGGGCGGCGAGGGAGTGCCCGGGGTCCATCTGCTGCGCACCCTCGACGACGCGGAGCGGCTGCGGCCGGTGCTCGCCGAGCAGCACGAGATCGTGGTCGTCGGGGCGGGCTGGATCGGTGCGGAGTTCGCGACGGCGGCCCGGGAGGCCGGCTGCGCGGTGACCGTCGTGGAAGCGGCAGACCGGCCGCTCGCCGGTGCGCTGCCCGCCGAGGTCGCCGCTCCCATGGCCGGCTGGTACGCGGACAGCGGCGCACGTCTGCTCACCGGGGTGCGGGTCGCGCGTATCGAGCCGGGCTCGGTGGTCCTCGCGGCGGGAGCAACACCGCCCCCGCGTCCCGAAGGGCCGGACGGAGAGGCGGGCGGCGGTCCGGACGCTGGGACGGCGGGAGGGCCGGAGGGGGAGACCCGGCTCGCCGCCGGAGCCGTGGTCGTGGGTATCGGTGCCCGGCCCGCGACCGGCTGGCTGGCCGGATCGGGCATCGCGCTCGGGCCGGACGGTTCCGTCACCGCCGACGAGCGGCTGCGCACCTCGCTGCCCGATGTGTACGCCGTGGGGGACTGCGCCTCCTTCCCGTCCGCGCGCTACGGCGAGCGGCTGCTCGTCCACCACTGGGACAACGCACTCCAGGGGCCGCGGACGGTCGCCGCCAACATCCTCGCGGATGCGACCGGCGGTGTGCCGGAGGTCTACGACCCCGTCCCGTACTTCTGGTCGGAGCAGTTCGGCAGGTTCGTGCAGTACGCCGGCCATCACGGCGCCGCCGACACGATGCTGTGGCGCGGGGATCCCGCCGGGGCCGCCTGGTCGGTCTGCTGGCTGCGGGACGGCGTGTTCGTCGCTCTGCTCGCCGTGGGCCGCCCGCGTGACCTCGCCCAGGGGCGCAGGCTGATCGAGGCCGGGCTGCGGCTCGATCCGGAGCGTGCCGCCGACCCGTCCGTACCGCTTAAGTCCGCCGTTCGCTGATGCTCGCGAGGGCGTGGCGACACCTGCGACCCCCGCTGCGACGCCCCGTCCGCCCTCCCTGGCTACCCACTGTCAGTCCGGGATGGCAGGCTTGTCCCGTGACCGAGATTGACGCAAAGATCGATGCTCTCGTCCCCGCCTGGCTCCACCTGCCCGACATCGCGGAAATGCTCGATGTCGAGGTGACGCGCGTCCGGCAGCTGGTCAAGGAGGGCCAGCTGATCGCGGTGCGCCGTGGTGAGAACCGGGCGCTTCAGGTGCCCGCCGCCTTTGTCGACGGCAACAAGGTCGTCAAGGGCCTCGCGGGGACCCTGACGCTCCTGAGGGACGACGGCTACAGCGACGCAGAGATGCTGGAGTGGCTCTTCACCCCCGACCCGACCCTGCCGGGCACGCCCGCGCAGGCCCTGAGCGAGAATCGCGGCACGGAGGTGAAGCGCCGCGCCCAGGCGCTCGCCGTCTGACTGATCCGACACCCGCGGTGTGCGGGCCGGCCCCCGGTCCGTACACCGCCCGCCACGGGGGGAACGTCTCCATGTCCACCGCACGCGCACTGCTGTCCGACGCCCGGCTGTACCTGTGCACGGACGCGCGCAAGCGCCAGGGCGACCTTCCCCAGTTCCTCGACGCCGTGCTGTCCTCCGGCGTGGACATCGTGCAGTTGCGCGACAAGGGGATGGAGGCCGGCGAGGAGCTGGAACACCTCCAGGCCTTCGCCGACGCCTGCCGCCGGCACGGCAAGCTGCTCTCCGTGAACGACCGCGCCGACGTCGCCCACGCCGTCGGCTCCGAGGTGCTGCACCTGGGGCAGGGCGACCTCCCGGTCCCGGCCGCGCGCGCGATCCTCGGCCCCGACGTACTGATCGGCCGTTCCACGCACGCCGAGTCCGAGGTGGACGCGGCGGCCGCGGAGCCCGGCGTGGACTACTTCTGCACGGGCCCCTGCTGGCCCACCCCGACCAAGCCGGGGCGGTACGCGCCCGGTCTCGGCCTCGTGCGGTACGCGGCCTCGCTCCGCCAGGACCGGCCCTGGTTCGCGATCGGCGGGATCGACGCGGGGAACCTGGACGAGGTGCTGGACGCGGGCGCCCGGCGGGTCGTCGTCGTGCGGGCGATCACCGAGGCGGAGGACCCGGGCGCGGCGGCGGCGGAGCTCGCCAAGCGGGTCGCGGCGCGGAGCGCGTAGCCGTCTCACGTATGTCCAACAGGTGGACGGAAAGCCGACAAACCGTGCATATCAGCCTGAATTCTTGGGGCTGCGGGTGACCCTGGCTAACCTTCCCGTATGGCCCTAGGCACCGCTTCCACCAGGACGGACCGTGCACGCACAGTCCGTGACCTGCTTGCATCCGGCAAGCAGTCGTATTCCTTCGAGTTCGCAGCCCCCAAAACCGAGAAGGGTGAGCGGACGCTGTGGAATGCCATCCGCCGCATCGAGGCCGTCGCGCCGACCTTCGTCTCCGTGACATACGGAGCGGGCGGCACCTCACGTGAGGGCACGGTCCGCGCCACCGAACGCATCGCGACCGACACCACGCTCACCCCGGTCGCCCACCTCACCGCCGTCAACCACTCGCTCGCCGAACTGCGCAACGTCATCGGGCAGTACGCGGACGCCGGCATCCGGAACATGCTGGCGCTTCGAGGTGACCCGCCCGGTGACCCGCTGGGCGAGTGGGTGCCGCACCCGGAGGGTGTGACGTACGCCGCGGAACTGGTCCGGCTCATCAAGGAGTCGGGCGACTTCTGTGTGGGCGTCGCCGCCTACCCGGAGATGCACCCGCGGTCCACGGACTGGGACACGGACGTCCGCCACTTCGTGGACAAGTGCCGTGCCGGGGCTGATTTCGCCATCACGCAGATGTTCTTCTACGCCGAGGACTATCTGCGGCTGCGCGACCGAGTGGCCGCCGCGGGCTGCACGACGCCGATCATCCCGGAGATCATGCCGGTCACGAACGTCCGGCAGATCGAGCGGTTTGCCCAGCTCAGCAATGCCGCGTTCCCGCCCGAGCTCGCAGACAGGATCCTCGCTGTCAAGGACGACCCGGCCGCTGTACGCTCGGTCGGGATCGAGTACGCCACGGAGTTGTGCGCGCGGTTGATGGCGGAGGACATCCCCGGGCTTCACTTCATTACGCTCAACCACTCCACGGCGACGCTCGAAATCTACGAGAATCTGGGCCTGCACCAGCGGGCCTGACGGGCCGTGCCCAAGGGCAGCGGCCGTAGGAGAGGGGCGTACATGGGCTGGACGGTCCTCTACATCGCGTTCGGATTCGTCGCGCTGTGGCTGCTGGGAGAGGTGCTGCTGCAGTACAAGGCGCGGCTGCGCTGGCGGCTGCTCGCCTTCTTCGGCTTCCTCGGTGTCGTCGTCGGCGTGCTGCTGGCCTCCGTGATCGTCATCGGGGTCGGCGCCATCGCCTTCGCGATCGGCCAGACGTACGTCACGCTCTCCTTCCGCCGCGGTTTCTCGACGGGCTGGGCGATCGGCGGCAGTCCCGGGGCGAGCCGGCGGCGAAGGTCCGGCGGTGAACCCACCGCACGGCCAGAGCCCACGCTGGAGGTCTCGGACCTCGCCTACGAGCCGGTGCCCGGGGCCGGGCCCGCTCCGGAGGCGGAGCTCGGGGAGCCGGCGGACGTGTACGAGCCGCAGCCGCTGCCGGACGAGACCGGGCAGTACGGGATATACCGGGACTCGGCGTTCGCGACGGCCGCGCAGACCGAACAGGGCGGCTATGACGCCAACGCCTCGGCCTACGCCGGCTACTACGACCCGCACGGCCAGAACCAGGGGCAGGGCCAGAACCAGGACGCCTACCAGTACGACTACGGGACCGGCCAGCAGCAGTACGCCGCCTACTCCGACCCGTACATCGGAACCCAGCAGTACACCCCGTACGACTACGGCACGGGCCAGCAGCAGTACGCCGACCCGTACGCCCAGCAGCAGTACGGCGAGACCCCGCCGGGCGGCGTGTGGGTACCGCAGCAGCGTGACGGCGAGCAGCCGTACGCCGCAGGCGACGAGCAGAGCTACCCGTACCAGAACGGTCAGCACGACGACCGGACCGAGGGCCGGGACACGGGCGACTACAACGAGCAGTACCGGTACTGAGTCCGGGCCTCCGCGCCCCTACCGCGACCCGCGGAAGCCGCCCCCCTCCACGATCAGCCCGGCGACCAGCGCCCCCGACATCCCGGCATGCGCCAGCCCGCCGCCGGGGTGCGAGAAGCCGCCGGCGAAGAGCAGCCCCGGGAGGGGTGACCGGTTGTCGGCGGGCAGATAGTCGCCCCGCGCCCCCGCCAGTGCCGGCGACGGCACCTGGCGCAGACCCGTCTCCCGCAGGGTGTCGTCCGGGGTCCGCACCTCGTGCCACAGCAGCCGCTCGCTCAGGCCGGGCACGGCCGCGGCCGCCACCTGAAGGACCTGGTCCGCGAAGCGCCCGGTCACATGAGGATCGCTCCACAGGCTGTCCACAGACCGCAGGTGGCCGGCCGGGACGACAGTGGTCAGCGTGACCGACTCGTGCCCCTCGGGGTGGAGGGTGGGATCGTCCGGGCGCAGCACCGTCACCGTCGGACGCCCGTACAAGCGGCCGTCGAAGACCGCGCCCAGTTCAGCGGAACGGTCGGCCGAGTGCACCACGGTGCGGTGTACCGCCTCCTCGGGCCGGCGCCCACGCAGGGCCAGGCACATCACGAACCTGCCGGTCGCGGGGCCCGCCTGCCAGTGGGGCCATTCGTCGGAGGACTCCCAGGCCAGTACATGATCCTTGTACAGGGCAGGGACGGGAGCGCCCGAGACGACGAAGTCCGCCTCGGCAACCGCTGCTGTACCCCCGGCCAGTTCCACGCCCGCCGCACGGCCGTCCTTCTCCCGGACGCCCGTCACCTCGGTGCCGAACGCGAATTCGACCCCGCGGGCCAGGCAGCGCTCGTACACCGCCTGCGCCAGCGCCCGGATGCCGCCGCGTACGTACCAACTGCCGAAGGTGTGCTCCATGTACGGGAGCACCGCCGCCGCGGCCGGCGTGCCGCGCGGATCGAGGCCGTACGCCAGCACACTGCTCTCCAGGACCGCCACCAGCCGGGGATCACCCAGCTCGCGGTGCGCCACTTCGGCGAGCGTCGGCGGACGCCGCCGCAGCAGCCCGCTCCCGCGCACCGCCGGATACGGATCACGGCCCAGCGCATGCCGGTCCGTTCGCAGCGGCTCCTCCAGGAGCGGCCTGCGGGTCGCGTCCCAGGCGTCCCGCGCGCGGCCCAGGCAGGCACTCCAGCGCTCCCCGGCGCCCGCGCCCAGCGCCTCGTCCAGCGCGGAAACGACACCTCCGCGCGATGCGTTGGGCAACAACACCTCCGTGCCGTCGGCGAAGACGTGCCGGCAGGCCGGATCCACCTGAGTCAGCTCCACGCACCGCTCCAGCGGCTCCTTGCCCGTCTTGACGAACAAGTCGCGGTAGACGGCGGGCAGATGGAGCAGCCCGGGCCCGGTGTCGAACGCGAAGCCCTCCCGCTCGAACCGGCCGACCGAGCCGCCGTAGGTGCCGGAGCGCTCGTACACCGTCACCCGGTGGCCTGCCACGGCCAGCCGGGCGGCCGCCGCCATCGCGCCCATCCCGGCGCCGATCACCGCAATACGTGCCATGTAAGCGACCCTATCGGCCGCCCCCGACAGTTCAGCCGGGTGGCCACGAGCTGCCGGCCGCGAGCCGTTTCTCCTCGCGCCGCTGCGCTCGGCGGCGCAGGAAGCGGCGGATCCGGGACGCGAGGAAGACCAGTATCACGATGCCCAGCAGGAGCAGAACGCCTGCGATGATCGCCGCTGCCTCCGGGTTGAATATCGCGAACGTGATGATCCCGGCGACGCCGAGGTCCTCGGCCGTACTCATCAGGAAGTTGCTCGCGGGTTCGGGCGAGGTGTTGATCGCCATCCGCGTACCGGCTTTGACGAAGTGGCTCAGCAGCGCGGTCGAGCCGCCCACCGCGCCGGCCGCCAGATCGGACAGGGAACCGCTCTGTCCGGCCAGGAGCGCGCCGACGACCGCACCGGACAGCGGCCGGATCACGGTGTGCACCGAGTCCCACGCCGAGTCCACGTACGGGATCTTGTCGGCGACGGCCTCGCACAGGAAGAGCACACCCGCGACGATCAGGACGTCGGTGCGCTGCAGCGACTCGGGCACCTCGTCGGAGAGGCCGGTCGCGCCGAAGACGCCGAGCAGGAGGACCACCGCGTAGGCGTTGATCCCGCTGGCCCAGCCGCTGGTGAAGACCAGGGGGAGTACGGACACGGACGTGATCGTAACCAGTTGGCGGTCGCCGGTCCTGAGGATGAGCACGTAGGACTGAGTATCCGTACCCAGTGACGGAGATGAGTAGCTGCGCGGATGGGTCCGGCCGGCGGGGACGGAAGAGTGGGGGCCACGGAAGGGGCGCGGCGCCGGCACCGCCGACACGGGGCGGCGGATACGGCGTGGCACCCCTGCCGGCCGGGGGGAAACATCCGGGCCGGCGGGGCTCGGGGGGATCGAGCCTCGCCGGCCCGGTGCCGTTTCCCGGACCGGACCGGCTACCCGCGCCCGCTCACCCGGCCGTGCAGCAGCCGCGAGAGCGCCGCGTGGACATCGTCGATCGACCGCTCCGGCTGGAACGCCTGCCAGTCGAGCGCCGCCACCAGCACCATCCCCACCAGCGCCGCGGCCGTCAGCGGGATGTCGACCTCCGAACTGAGCTCGCCGTTCTCGATGGCTTCCCGCAGCACGTTCTCGACGACGGCCACCGCCTGCCGCCGCACCACGAGGAGCGTGGACTGCCAGGCGCGGTTGGTGCGCCACAGTTCGGCGACGTACAGCTGGGTGAAGGCCGGATAGCGGTCGATGAAGACCAGCCCGGCCCGGATCATCGCGTCCAGTGCCTCGACCTTGCTGCCGCCGCGTTTCTCCGTCTCGTCGGCCGAGGCCTGGAGCGAGGCGGTGAGCAACCCGACACCGTGCGTCAGCAGCTCCTCGAACAGGACGGTCTTGCTCGCGAAGTTGTAATAGACGGTGCCCTTCGCGACCCCCGCCCGCTCGGCGATCTCGTCCACCGTCGTAGCGGAGAACCCCTGCTCGGCGATGAGCGTGACGGCCGCCTCGTAGAGCTTCTGCCGGGTGGCCTGCCGTCTGGTGCTGCTGCTGTCCATGAGGTCGATTCTCACAGGCTCAGCTCCGGGTGCAGGCGGTCGAGGGTCCAGACCTGCTTGCGCCGGGCCGTCCACGCGGTCAGCGCGAGTGCCCCGGCGGTGAAGCCGAGAAGCACCGCACAGCCCTGCCACACCGGTCCGAGGCCGCCGCCGGTGATGAGCCGGCGGAGCCCCTCGACCACGTAAGTCATGGGCAGGTAGGGGTGGATGGCATTGAAGAAGCCCGGACTCGTCTGCACGGGGTAGGTGCCGCCCGCCGACGTCAGCTGGAGCATCAGCACCGCCAGGACGAGGATTCGCCCGGCCGCTCCGAAGCGGGCGTTCAGCCACTGGACGATGGCGGCGAAGCAGCCTGTCACCACGACCAGGAAGCCCACCGTTCCGGCGGCCCGCTCCATCTGCAGGCCGAGCCCCCAGTGCAGTACGGACATCAGGGCTCCGACCTGGAGGACGCCGAGCGCCGCGACGGGCAGCCAGCCGGCGAGAGCGACGCGCCAGGCGGAGGCACCCGCCGCGAGCGCACGCCGGTTGAGTGGCTGAATCAGCATGTACGCCACCATGGCGCCCACCCAGAGCGAGAGCGGGATGAAGTACGGGGCGAAACCAGTGCCGTAGTTGGGAGCCTTGTGCAGGGACTGGGACGCGAGCTGCACGGGATCGGCCATGACCTCGGTGCGCTGGTCCCGCTCGCCCTTGTCGTAGTCGGGAATCCTGGCGGCTCCGTCGTGGAGACCGCCGGCCAGGTCGCCCGAGCCGCCGACGAGTTTGAACAGGCCGCCGTCCAGGCTGTTGGCACCCGTCGTGAGCCTGCCGATGCCGGAGTCGAGGTCGCTCGCGCCGGTCTTGGCGGTGGTCAGTCCGGTGTGCAGCTTGTCGGCGCCCTTGGCGACCTTCTTGGCGCCGGTGTTGAGCGCGTTGATCTTGGCGACCGCCGCGTCCAGATCCTCACCCAGGGTGGGTGCGCGGTCCGCGAGTGCCTGGGCCTGCTTCTGCAGTGTGGCCAGCTGGGCGTCGAGCTTGGCCATGTCGCCCTCGTAGCCCTGGACCACCTTGTTCACGCCCTTGGCGACCTTGGCCGAGTCGGCGGCGGCGTCCTTGGCCCGCTTCAGCTGGGAGCACGCCGGGTTGGGCACGAGCGCGTCCACGCAGAGGTCCGTGTGGACGGCGGCCAGATCGTCGGCGGCGTTGCGGGAGGCGGTCTCCGCGATCGGGGCGGCCTTCACGAACGTGCCGAGGTTGTTCCGGATCGCCTGCGAGGCGTCCGCCACCATCTGGGCGGTGTCGCCGATGGTCTTGTCGTTGTCCTTCAGGAACGGGCCCACCTTCGCCGCGGTCCCGTTGACCTTGTCCGCGAGCGTCTGGGTTCCGGCGGCCACCTCCTTCGCGCCCGACTCAAGGTCGCTGGCGCCAGTGTCGAGCTTCTTGATGCCGCCGGACAGCTTGCGGCTGCCCTCCTTGGCGTCACCCAGACCGGTCGCCAGGTCCTGCGAGCCCTTCTTGGCCTTGCCGATGCCGCTCTTGAGAGTGTCGGCCCCCTTGGCAGCCTTCTCGGTCGCGCCATGGATGTCGGAGAAGTTGATGAAGATCTTGTCGAGGAAGGAGCGGGAGGCGTTGGTCGAGGCGGCGGTCCGCACCTCGGAGAACACCGTGCGCGAGATCTGGCCGACGATGTAGTTGTTGGCGTCGTTCGTACGCACTTGCAGGGCGCCGGTCTCGGGGGAGTCGCCCGAGCTGGAGGCGATACGGCTGCTGAAGTCGGACGGCATGGTGAGGGAGAGGTAGTACGTTCCCTGCTCGACGCCTTCGCGGGCTTCGGCGGCGCTGACCTCGTGCCACTCGAAGACCTTGCTGTCGTGCAGTCCCTCGGTGATCTCGTCACCGGCCCTGATCTTCTTGCCGCCGGCGACGGCGCCCTTGTCGTCGTTGACGAGGGCGACGGGTATCCGGTCGAGGCGCCCGTACGGGTCCCAGAACGACCACAGGTAGAGCGCCCCGTACAGCAGCGGCAGCAGCAGGAGCGCCGCGAGCGCTGCTCGCGGCAGCTTGCCCCTGCCGAAGCGCTTCAGCTCAAGCGCGGCCAGTTTCGGCGATCGCATCCGCCGCCCCCTTCTCGTCGGTCTCGCCGGTCTTGTCGGTTGTCTCGTTCTCTGCGGTCTCTTCGGCCCCGTCGGGGTCCCCGGCCCTGTCGCTGTCCGCGGCGTCCGCGGTGCCTTCTCCCGGGTCGTGCGGAGCGGGCTCGTCGGCCTCGGGCCCGTCGGCCTCCGCTGCCTCTGCCGTCTCCGGCCGCTCCGCCGCCACCGTGGAGACCCGCACCGCGTCCTCGGGCGCTTCGCTGCACACGGCCACCACCGTCGTTCCGCCGGCGGCGACCGACCGCAGCAGTGCCCACGCCTCCTCGCGTTCCGAGTCGGAAAGCTTCATGTCCGCGTCGTCGACCGCAAGCAGCCGTGGGCCGCCGATCAGCGCGAGCGCCACGGACAGCCGCAGCGCTTCGAGCCGCTCCAGGTCGCGCACGGACGTACGGGGTCCTTTGGGCAGCGTCTCGAGATCCAGGCCGGCGGCCGCCAGCGCGGTGTCGACCCGGTTGCGGGCCTCGGCGGCCCGCTCGGCGCGCGGCCGCAGCAGCGCCCGTACCGAACCCCCGAACCGGCGCTGCAGAAGCGCGCGTTCACGAATGTGCTCGCCCACGGTGAGGGCAGGGTCCAGATCCGTGACGCCGGAGACGGGCCCCAGCGCACAGATCCGCCGTACGGCGGCCATCCGCTTCGGCAGTTGGTGGCCGCCGATCTCGGCCGCGCCCTCGGTGGGCCGCATCCGGCCTGTGAGCGCGAGCAGCAAGCAGGTGCGGCCGGAGCCCGAGGGGCCCTCGACGGCGATGAGCGACCCGGGGTGTGCGTCGAGACGCACACCCCGGAAGGCCCATCCGCGTGGGCCCTTCAGTCCGAAGTCCTCGGCCGTGACGGCTGCGCCGTGCGGGCTGTCCACGGACCCTCCCCATTTTTGAACTGACCGGTCAGTGCAAAAAGTACCACCGAACGCGCGAGCGAGGAAAAAGTCCTGGTCAGGGGTGATTGTCAGTGGGGGCCTCCACGATGGACACATACGGCCACAGAGCCGTCACACGACGACAGGAGGTTCGTCATGGCCAGTTCTTCCGCAGCCGCCGCCCGTCGGCGCCGCGCCACCGGCCCTGCACCCTCACTGACCGGTCCCGCGAGCGATGTCCACCCCGTGCTGCGCCGTGCCACCGCTCCGCCCGCAGCCCTCGACCTGCTTGCCCAGGCGCGTACCGGACTCGAAGAGGCCGCCGTCCTGGGCTTCCCGAACGAGCGCTACGCCACCGCCCACCTCGCGGCTCTGCGCACCGCCGCCGCCGTACTCGCCGCCCGCGGTCGCCCCGAGACCAGCCCGCGCCGGCGGCAGCGCATCCGAAGCGCCTGGGAGGTCCTCCCCGAAATAGCGCCGGAACTGACCGAGTGGAGTGCTCTGTTCGCCTCGGGAGCACAGCGCAGGGCCCGGGCCGAGGCGGGCATACGGGACGCGGCCAGCAGCCGCGACGCCGACGACCTGCTGCGCGACGCGGCCATGTTCCTGCGGCTGGTGGAGCGGATGCTGGTGCTCCAGCCGGTACTGCCGCAGCCACGCGCCGAGCGGCCTGACGCGGGGTGACCGGGCGGGCGGCGGCAGGCAATAGGGTGGAGTGCGCTGTTCACCGTTCGAGCCCCGCCGCCCGCGGCGGCACCGCGCCGAGGAGTCATCTGTCGTGTCGGACCGTACCCGCCCCCGCGCATCCCTCCGTACCGCCGTGGTGTGGGAGGTGCTCAAGGACGCTCTCGAGCGCAGGGTCAAGGCGACCGGGCGGGACGTGCTGGACGTTCTCGACACCGGCGGCGGCACGGGTAACTTCGCGGTGCCCGTCGCCGGGCTGGGCCACCGGGTCACGGTGGTGGACCCGAGCCCCAACGCGCTCTTCGGGCTTGAGCGCCGGGTCGCAGAGGCCGGAGTGGCGGACCGGGTCCGCGGGGTCCAGGGTGATGTGCAGGGGCTGCTCGACGTGGTCGAGAGCGAGGGGTACGACGTGGTGCTCTGCCACGGTGTCCTCGAGTACGTGGACAATCCCGCCGAGGGCGTGCGGAACGTGGTCTCGGCCCTTCGCCCCTCCGGCACCCTCAGCCTGCTCGCCGCGGGTCTGGGCGGCGCCGTACTGGCCCGGGCACTGGCGGGTCACTTCACCGACGCACGGCAGGCGCTCAGCGATCCGGCCGGCCGCTGGGGCGAAGGTGACCCCGTGCCCCGGCGGTTCACCACTGAGCAGCTCACGGGGCTGGTCGGCGACGCCGGTCTGGAGGTCGGGGCTGTTCATGGCGTAAGGGTTTTCGCGGACCTCGTTCCCGGCGTTCTGGTGGACACAGAGCCGGGCGCCGTGGACGCGCTGCTGAAGCTGGAGATGGCCGCGGCGGAGCTGCCGGCCTTCCATTCCGTCGCCACCCAGCTGCACGTTCTCGGGGAGAAGCGCGGCTGATCAGGGGCGCAGTCGCGGATGGAGTACGCCACAGGCCCCCCGATCGGCCGTCCCGCGCCGTATGATCGGGGGACACCGTCCGGCATGACGGATCGGAGGTTGGGGAATCAACGCCTCAGCAGCCGAATCGCTGTGACGTCCGGTTTGGCGAATTGGCGTAGAGGGGCGGGTTTCACGGGGGCGATTCCCTGCCTATCCTGAAGGGGACCCCCCGGTCGCTCCCCGCGACCGACGGATGAGGAGGACTCCCGTGCCGCTCTCGGAGCACGAGCAGCGAATGCTCGAGCAGATGGAGCGAGCGCTGTACGCCGAAGATCCCAAGTTCGCGACAGCGCTTGAGGGAAGCGGGCTGCGTACGTACACCCGGCGACGGGTCTACCAGGCAGTCGCAGGCTTCCTGGTGGGTATCGCGCTCCTCATGGCCGGAATGGTCGCACAGCAGATCTGGGTCAGCGTGGTGGGGTTCCTCGTCATGCTCGGTTGCGCGGTGCTTGCGGTCACGGGCTGGCGGAAAGCGCCCAAGCCCGGTGAACAACCGCAGTCCGGCGCGAGTGCGCCGGGTGGCACGGCCACACGCCGACAGGCCCGGCAGCGCCGCTCGATGATGAACCGCATCGAGGAGCGGTGGCAGCGCCGCCGCGACGAAGGCCACTAGCAGTGCGCGCCAGTCACAGAGACTGATCAGACGGGCGAGAGCCCGGGATGTGGGTGAGGGGAGACCGCCTTCGGGCGGTCTCCCCTCACCCACATCCGTACGCGGGGAGTGTGCGGCCTTCTCATGCCGGGGTTCCCGCCTGACCACCGTACCGGCCCCCTGGGGACTTCTTCCGGACCATGCGCGGCCCGCGCCGCCCGCCCGCGCCGCCCGCCCGCGCCGCCCGACACAGGACGCCGCGGGCAGATCCTCGAAGATCGTCCTAGCCCCGCTGCCGCAGAGGCCGTCGGGCGCTCGCCGTCCACCGCTCGACGCGCCGGCCGGCGTCGGCCAGACGGCCGGCGACTCCGGCCCACTGCTCGGAGAGCACCCAGGCCACCCGGACAGCCGAACGGGGCGCCAGCAGGGCCCGCAGACGCGTCCACCGGCTCAGCCCGGCCCAGAGGCCCGCGCGCACCCGGCGCACATCGTCCCCCAGACCCACGACAGGCCGAGGCGCGGGTGCGTAGAGCACCTGCTCGACGGCGCCGGCGACACGGTGGACCGCCTCGGCGGCCTGCGTGTCCAGCCGGCCGGCTTTGACGATCCGTGCCGCAGCCTTCCGTGGCGACTGCGAGTCGTCGGGCAGGATGCCGATGTCCCACGCGGAGTCGTTGACCTCCTGCCAGGCAGCCAGGGTCCTAGCGGCCGCGTCCGCCGGGGCACGCCCGTCGGAGCCGCCCAGCCGTCGCGACCGCACCTGGATCCGCCACAGCATGGGCAGCAGCGGAATCAGCAATGCCAGCAACACCAGGGGGACGGCCCACAGCAGGGTGAGGAACAGCCCCGTCCACCCGGAGTCGGTCGGCCCGCCTCCGCCCAGGGCCTGGTCCGGGCCGCACTCCTGCTGCCGCTGCAACTGCGGGGGGCAGTTGTCCGACACCGAGGGGGCGGCCGACGGCGCGGCCGACTCGCGGGGCGTGTCCGTGGCCGGACTGGAGGGCTGTCCGGACGGGGTCTGGGGACGCGTGTAGTCCGGCGTGCTGCCGCGCGACGGCGTCGGCTCGAAGCGGGTCCAGCCCACTCCCTCGAAGTACAGCTCGGGCCACGCGTGCGCGTCCCTCAGGCCCACGGACATGCTGCCGTCCGAACCCGCAGTGCCGGGCGTGAAGCCCACCGAGACACGGGCCGGAATTCCCAGCGTCCTGGCCATCGCCGCCATCGAGAAGGAGAAGTGGACGCAGAACCCTTCTTTCTGCTTCAGGAAGTTGACGATCGCGGTCGAGCCCGTGCCGGACCGGACCTTGGTGTTGTACGTGAAGCCGCCGTTGGACGCGAACCAGTCCTGGAGCTTCACCGCCTTGCCGTAGTCGTCCGAGGCACCCCTGGTGACATTGAGCGCGGTGCTCTTGACGATCGCCGGCAGCGACTCGGGAACCTTGGTGTACTGCCGCTGCAACTCGGCCGGCGGCCGGGCGGCCTCCGCCAATTGCTGCGCCGTGGGCCGTACGACCAGATTCTTGACCGTGTACTGCACTCCCCGCGTCGACTGCCCGCGGTCGCCCACCAGGGTCCGGCCGGACGGCTCGAACCGCCAGCGCCCCTTGATGTCCACGTCCGAGGCCGGATAGGGCATCGGCAGGTACGTCTGCCCGTACCAGCCTGCCGCCGAGATGCTGCTCGTGACCTCGGTGGTGGCGACCGAGCGGCTCAGCCCCGGCGGATTCGGCAGCCCGTCCGGCACGTCGGTCAGCCGGCGCGTCGACGTCTTCCATTCGGTGCCGTCGAACTGGTCGAGCGCCACGATCCGGATGTACTGGTCCTGCACACGCTCGGCGTTCGTCCGGTACCGCAGCACCTCGCGGTCCTCGGGAGTGTTGAGGCTGTTCTGCAGCGAGACCAGCGGGTTCACCGCAGAAATGGTGCCGCCGGACCCAGACCCGGCCCCGTCGCCCGTGCCGTCCAGCAGACCGCCGTCCAGCGCGGGCAGGGCGGCCGGCACGACCAGCGCGATGCCGAGGGCGACCGCGCCGATCCGCCGGCCCGTGCGCACCGGGGCCAGTGCGGCGCCGCCGCCCGACTCGAGCCCGGCCGCGACCCGGCCCGGTGCGCGAGCCGCGCCGCCGAAGACCCGCCCCCACTGGGAGAGCCGGTCCCGGCCCTCGGCCAGGAGCAGCAGCAGATAGCCGGCGGCCGCCAGCACGAACCACAGCCAGCTCGCGCCGCCCTGCGTCAGCCCCGCCGCGACCGAGTACAGCGCCAGCAGCGGCAGCCCCGCCGGGGCGGCGCTGCGGAAGGTCACGGCGATCGCGTCGACCAGCAGGCCGATGAGCAGCACCCCGCCGACGAGCATCAGCCGGATGCCATCGGTCACCGGCGCCGGTGTCGCGTACCGCCCGACATCGTCCGCGCCCGACGTCAGCAGGTTCCCGAAGGCCTGGAACGCGTCCGGACCGGGCAGCACCCCGATGACGGCCCGGTCCCCGACGAAGATCACGGTGAGCAGCAGCAGGCTCACCAGCCCCTGGGCGGCGACCGTCAGGAACCGGGCCAGCGGAACCCGCCTGGCCAGGGCGCCCACGCCGCTCTGCACCGCCACCAGGAAACCCGCCTGGATGATCCAGGTCGCCGGGTGCACCAGCGGCAGCAGCGCGCAGGACGCCAGCACGGTGGCGGCAAAGGCGCACAGCGCCAGCCTCGTGCGACCGCTCATGACCATCCCCCCGACGTACCCGTGAGGCCGCCGGTCGGGGCCTTGGACTGCGCCGCCGAGCCTGCCTGGCGCCACATGTCCGAGAAAGACACCCCGGGAGGCACCGAGACGGCCGTCCAGCCCGCCTCCCGCAGCAGTCGCAGCCGCTCTTCGACCGGCCCGGACACCGCCGCGGCGGGGCCGTGCATCCAGCTCTCGCTGTCCAGTACGAAGGCGACCGCGCCCCCGCTGCGCTGCCGCATTCTGGCCGCCATGGCCGCCTGCTCCTCGTCCAGATCGCCGAAGAAGGCGACCAGCAGTCCTTCGTTGCCGCTTCGGATGACGTCGTACGCCCGTGAGAGACCCGCGCCGTCGGACTGGTCGATGACGGCGAGGGTGTCCATCATCAGGCCGGCCGCGTCGGCCGACTCCTGGGTGGCACCGGCGAAACCGCCGGACCCCTCGCTCGGCACCGAATTGCCGGTGTCGGTCAACAGCCGGACCGAGAAACCCCGTTCGAGCATGTGGACCAGGACGGAAGCTGCCCCGGACACAGCCCATTCGAAGGCCGAGTCCGGTCCCGCGCCCTGGTGCGCGATCTCGCGGGTGTCCAGCATGACCGTGCAGCGCGAGCGCTGGGGCTGCTCCTCACGACGCACCATCAGTTCGCCGTAGCGCGCGGTGGACCGCCAGTGGACCCGGCGCAGATCGTCGCCGTGCCGGTATCCGCGCGGGATCACGTCGTCCTCGCCGGCCAGCGCCAGCGAGCGCTGCCTGCCCTCGCCGTACCCCGAGGACTCTCCCGCAAGCTTCACAGGGGGCAGCGGCTCGGTCCGCGGGATCACGGTCAGATTGTCGTACGCGCTGAACGACCGGGTCAGCTCGCACATGCCGAACGGATCCGTGAGCCGCAGCTGAAGCGGACCCAGCGGATAGCGCCCGCGCAGGTCGGACCGCACCCGGTACGACACCTCCCGCCGGCCGCCGGCCTCCACCCGGTCCAGTACGAATCGGGGCCGCGGCCCGAGGACGTACGGCACCCGGTCCTGGAGCATCAGCAGCCCCGTGGGCAGCCGGGAGACGTTGTCCATGCGCAGGTGCACCCGCGCCTCGGAGCCCGCGGGCACCCGGCACGGGGAGAGCCGCCTGCTGCCGGAGACCCGGTACCGGGTGCGGTGCAGGACGTAGGCGCAGAGCAGCGGCAGCACCGCCAGGAACAGCCCGACCCGGAGCAGGTCGCTCTGGCCCAGTACGTACGCGCAGATCGCCGCGGCAACGCCCGCGGCGAGGAAGGAGCGTCCTCGCGTGGTCAGTCCGGTGAGCGCCGCACGCAGACCGCCCTTGTCCTCGTCCGCCCGGGCCGCGGGCCCGCCGGCCGCCATCAGAAGCCCCGGGAGCCTGGCGGCTGCTGGCCGTACGCCGGAGCGGCGGCCCGCGGTGCGGCCGCCGCGGGCGGCTGGGTGCCCCGCGCGGAAGCAGTCGGAACGGGAGTGCGCTGCAGGATCTCGGCGACGACCTGTTCGGCGGTGCGGCGGTTCAGCTGGGCCTGCGCGGTCGGCAGCAGCCGGTGTGCGAGCACCGGCGCGGCCAGCTCCTGCACGTCGTCGGGCAGGACGTAGTCCCGCCCGCTCAGCGCGGCGGAGGCCTTGGTCGCACGCAGCAGATGCAGGGTCGCGCGCGGCGAGGCCCCGAGTCTGAGGTCCGGGTGGGTGCGCGTCGCGGAGACGAGGTCCACCACATACCGGCGGATCGGCTCGGCGACGTACACCTCGCGCACCGCCTCGATCAGCTTGACCATGTCGTGCGCGTGCGCCACGGCCTGCAGATCGTCCAGCGGCGAGACCCCGCCGTGCACATCGAGCATCTGCAGCTCGGCCTCGGCGCTGGGATAGCCGACCGAGACACGGGCCATGAAGCGGTCACGCTGCGCCTCGGGGAGGGGATACGTACCCTCCATCTCCACGGGGTTCTGCGTGGCGACCACCATGAACGGAGTCGGCAGCTCGTACGTCTGCCCGTCGATGGTGACCTGGCGCTCCTCCATCGACTCCAGCAGCGCGGACTGCGTCTTGGGCGAAGCCCGGTTGATCTCGTCGCCGATCACGATCTGGGCGAAGATCGCGCCGGGCTTGAACTCGAAGTCGCGCCGCTGCTGGTCGTAGATGCTCACACCGGTGATGTCCGAAGGCAGCAGGTCAGGTGTGAACTGGATGCGCTGTGCCGAGCAGTCGATCGACCGCGCGAGCGCTTTGGCGAGCATGGTCTTGCCCACGCCCGGGACGTCTTCGATGAGCAGATGGCCTTCGGCCAGCAGCACAGTCAGCGAAAGCCGTACGACCTCCGGCTTGCCCTCGATCACACCCTCCACCGACCTGCGGACACGCTCCGCTGTGGTGGTCAGATCAGTGAGGCTCGCTCGATCGTCATAGGTCGTCACCCGGCCCTCCTCGGCCCTTTCCGGGGCCGACGCCATCACGAGCGACCGGCCCACCGCGAAACACGGACACACCCCCGGACGGTTCCGAGGGGGTGCCCCACCCCGCATTGTTGTTGCCGTTACCGCTTCGTGTCACTCGGCTGTGGATAAGTGAGTGGGTTATGTCGGGGGTTGCGCTCTTTTTCGCTGCTCAGCTGTTGCCGAGATGTTGCTCAGCCGGCCGGTCGATCTCCCTCAGCAGCCCCGTGGTCACGTCGAAGACGAAGCCGCGGACGTCGTCGGTGTGCGGCAGGAACGGTGAGGTGCGTACGCGCTGCATCGACTGGCGAACGTCCTGTTCCACATCGCGGAAGGCCTCTACTGCCCAGGCCGGCCGCTGGCCGACCTCGTCCTCCAGCTCGTGACGGAAGTCCTCGGTCAGGCTCTCGAGGCCGCAGTTCGTGTGGTGGATCAGGATCACGCTGCGGGTGCCCAGCGCGCGCTGGCTGATGGTGAGGGACCGGATGGTGTCGTCGGTGACCACACCGCCCGCGTTGCGGATGGTGTGACAGTCCCCGAGCTCGAGCCCGAGGGCGGCGTGCAGGTCGAGGCGCGCGTCCATACAGGCGACGACGGCGACCTTGAGCACGGGGTGCGCGTCCATGCCCGGGTCGCGGAACGCGGATGCGTAGCGCCGGTTTGCCTCGACGAGCCGGTCGGTGACGGTGCCGCCGGTGCGGGCGTTATCGGCGGACCCGGCGGGGAGCGATGCGGAAGTCGACATGAGTATGACGGTAGTGGTCACGAGGGGTCCCGGCCCGCTGTGAGGAGGGACAAAGAACGTCAACCAGGCTTGTTGTGAGCTAACCCACAGGGGGGTAATCACCCCGCTCATCCGGGTGATCTGTTCCGTTTGCGGCTCAGCCGGATGCATGCTTCGCGACGCGCAGGTCGGTTGATTGACCGGGAGGTCGCGTGGACTAAAGTGACGCGGAGTGGGAGGCGAGACGCGCTCCTTTCCGCTTCACACTGACCAGGTACTCCCGAGTACCTCCGAAACATCCCCCGCGTGCGCGGCGCGTACGTACGGCTCGGCCTCCTCCCGCTCCCGGCCGGCCGGCGCCCCTTCCCCGGTGCCGGCGGACCGTTCCCCTTTGGAGCGGGCGGGGACCCGGCAGTGCGTACGGCCGCGCCGGTACCTGAGAGGGCGCATGAGCAGCCAGAGCCGACACGTCCCGGTGATGCTCCAGCGGTGCCTGGACCTGTTGGCACCGGCTCTGGACCGGCCGGGGGCGGTCGTCGTCGACTGCACTCTAGGCCTCGGCGGGCACAGCGAGGCCCTGCTCACCGCCTTCCCCGAGGCCCGGCTGATCGCCCTGGACCGGGACAAGGAGGCGCTGCGCCTCTCCGGCGAACGGCTCGGGCCCTTCGGTGACCGGGCCACTCTGGTGCACGCCGTCTACGACGAGCTGCCCGAGGTCCTCGACCGGCTCGGCACCCCCCGTGTGGACGGCATCCTCTTCGACCTCGGCGTCTCCTCGATGCAGCTCGACGAGGCCGGCCGCGGCTTCGCGTACGCCCAGGACGCCCCGCTGGACATGCGCATGGACCAGACGACGGGGGTCAGCGCCGCCGAGGTGCTGAACACCTATCCGCCGGGTGAGCTGGTCCGGATCCTGCGTGCGTACGGCGAGGAGAAGCAGGCCAAGCGGATCGTGAGCGCGGTCGTCCGCGAGCGGGAGAAGGAGCCGTTCAGCAACAGCGCCCGGCTGGTCGAGCTGATCCGCGAGTCGCTGCCGCAGGCGGCCAAGCGCACCGGCGGCAACCCGGCCAAGCGCACCTTCCAGGCTCTGCGTATCGAGGTCAACGGTGAGCTGACCGTCCTGGAGCGGGCGATCCCGGCCGCGGTGCAGGCGCTCGCCGTCGGCGGCCGCATCGCCGTCCTCTCCTACCACTCGCTCGAGGACCGGCTGGTCAAGCAGGTCTTCGCCGCCGGAGCCGCCAACACGGCGCCGCCCGGACTGCCGGTCGTACCCGAGCGCTACCAGCCGAAGCTCAAGCTCCTCACCCGTGGCGCGGAACTGCCGACCGAGGAGGAGGTCGCGGAGAACCGCCGCGCCGCACCCGCCCGGCTTCGCGGGGCGCAGCGCATTCGCGAGGAGGCCCTGTGAGCGTTCCGTCCGCACCGCATCGGGGGACTGTGTGAGGAAACCGCCCAAGCAACTGCGGGGCAGGGCAGCGAGGCTGGCCCGGCTGATGCCCTCGGGTTCCGCCACGGCAGCACGCACTCCGTTCGTGCTGCTCGTCGTGGTGCTGCTGGGCGGCGGACTCATCACCCTGCTGCTGTTGAACTCGGCGCTCAACCAGGGTTCGTTCCAGCTGAGCAGGCTGAAGAAGGAGACCACCGACCTCACCGACGCGCAGCAGGCACTGCAACGGGACGTCGACGCGTACTCCGCGCCCGACGCCCTCGCGCGGCGGGCCGAGGAGCTGGGCATGGTGCCCGGCGGAAACCCGGTCTTCCTCGACCCGGACGGGACAGTCCGGGGGCTGGTCGAGAAGGCCACGGCACTCCCGTCGCCGCTGTCCGCTCCCCAGGCGCCCTCGCAGGCCCCCTCCCCGTCGCTTCCGGCCACGCCGCCCGCATCCCCACCCGCGTCCGCCCCGGCGACGGGGACCCCGACCGTGACGCCGTCCGCCACCCCCGCGTCGGCACCCCGGCCCTGGTCCGCCGCCCCCGGCGGGGCGCCGTCCGCCGCCCCGCCGAGTACGTCCGCGCAGCCCACTCCGACACCCGGCAGGTGACGTCGTGACCGCCAAGGAACCCCCGCGCCGCCGGGTACCCGGCCCCTCCGCGCGCCCCGCGGCTCGCCGGCCCCGCCCGGCGGCCCCGTCCCGGACACCGCAGTCGATCAAGCTCGGCAGCCCCAGGCCGCGGCTCCGGCTGGTCAGTCTCGGGCTGACCATGGTCATGCTGGCCTTCGTCGTACGGCTGCTCCAGGTGCAGGCCGTCGACGCCTCCGCGTACGCCGCCAAGGCCGAGAAGAACCGGTACGCCAGCTACAAGCTGACCGCCGAACGCGGCGAGATCACCGATCGCCGCGGTGTCGCGCTCGCGACCAGCGTGGACGCGTACGACATCACCGCCGACCCGACGATGTTCACGAAGGAGGAGAGCAAGGTTCCGGACGCGCCCGAGCAGGCAGCCGCGCTCCTCGCGCCGATCCTCGGGCAGGACGCCAAGGCCGTGGCCGCGAAGCTGCGGACGCCGAAGACGAAGTACGTCGTGCTCGCCCGCCGCCAGACCCCGCAGACGTGGAACCAGATCAAGGACCTCAAGAGCGTCTTCGAGGACAAGGCCAGGGCCGACCGCGCCAGGGGCGGCCCCGGCGTCAACGCTCTGGCGGGCGTCTTCCAGGAGCCGAGCAGTAAACGCGTCTACCCCAACGGAGAGCTGGCAGCCGGGATACTGGGTTACGTCAACGCCGACGGGAAGGGCGCCGGCGGTCTCGAGTCCAAGCTGAACGAGGAACTCGCGGGCAAGGACGGCGAGATCACCTACGCGCAGTCCGGCGGCCGCCGGGTGCCGACGGTCAGCGCCCGCGAGAACCCCGCGGTCCCCGGCTCGGACATCGAGCTGACCATCGACCGCGACATCCAGTGGGCCGCCCAGAACGCCATCTCGAAGCAGGTCGCCGAATCCGCGGCCGACCGCGGCTACGTCATCGTCCAGGACACCCGCACCGGGGAGGTTCTGGCCATGGCCAACGCCCCCGGGTTCGACCCCAACGACCTCTCGGAGGCCAACGCGGCGGCCATGGGCAACGCCGCGCTCCAGGACGTGTACGAACCCGGCTCCACCAGCAAGGTCATGTCCATGGCCGCCGTGCTGGAGGAGGAGGCCGCCACACCCGGCACGCATGTCATCGTGCCGAACCGGCTGCACCGAGGCGACCGGCTGTTCAAGGACGACATCGATCACCCCACCTGGTACCTGACGCTCAACGGCGTACTCGCCAAGTCGAGCAACATCGGTACGATTCTGGCCACCGGGCAGCTGGGCAAGACTCAGGCGCAGGCCAACAAGGTGCTGCACTCCTACCTGCACAAGTTCGGGATCGGATCGCCCACCGGCCTCGGCTACCCGGGAGAGTCGCGGGGCATCCTCGCCGAGCCCGAGGACTGGTCCACCTCGCAGCAGTACACGATTCCGTTCGGCCAGGGACTGTCGCTCAACGCGATGCAGGCGGCATCGGTCTACTCGACCATCGCCAACGGCGGTGTACGCGTCGAGCCCACGCTGGTACGCGGCGCCAAGGGACCCGACGGCACGTTCGTCCCGGCCGCCGCTCCGAAGAAGACCCGGGTGGTCAGCGAGAAGACCGCCAAGACCCTGGCCGCCATGCTCGAATCGGTCGTCGACGACCGGGAGGGCACCGGCACCAAGGCGAAGATCCCCGGCTACCGGGTCGGCGGGAAGACCGGAACCTCCAACCGCGTGGATCCGGCCACCGGCCGGTACAAGGGCTACACCGCCTCGTTCGCCGGCTTCGCCCCGGCCGACGCCCCGCGCATCACCGTCTACTGCGCCATCCAGAACCCCACCAGGGGCAGCTACTTCGGCGGCCAGATCTGCGGACCCATCTACCAGCAGGTCATGGAGTTCGCGCTGAAGACTCTCCAAATCGCACCGACCGGCACGGCTCCCGCCGGGCTGCCGGTGACCTTCGCAGCCGGCGAGTGACGCAAGGGATCCACCAGTGACGACCACCACCCAGGACCCGGGGAACGACAGCACCCGGGGCCCCTCACTTCGCGACCGGCCGGGTACGCCCGGTACGCTCACCGCCGTGCCCCACGCTGATCAGTCCCCAACGCCCCAGAAGGAAGCCCCGGTGAACCACCCCGGAGCGCCTCGGCCCGCACAGGTCCGCCCGATCCCGCTCGGTGAGCTGGCCGGCCTGCTGGGCGTCGAGAACCCTGGCCCGGGAGAGGCCACCGGCATCACGCACGACTCGCGCGCGGTGCGCCCCGGTGACGTCTACGCGGCCCTGTCCGGGGCCCGGCTGCACGGCGCCGACTTCGCGGCCCAGGCCGCGGACCTCGGAGCCGCCGCCATCCTGACGGACCCGGCCGGCGCCGAACGCGCCGCCGCGACGGGCCTGCCGGTGTTCGTCGTGGAGGACCCGCGAGGCAGGATGGGCGAACTCGCCGCCGAGATCTACGGGCGGCCGGGGCGCGACCTGCTCCAGATCGGCATCACCGGTACCTCCGGCAAGACCACCACGGCGTACTTGATCGAGGGCGGTCTCAAGGCGGCCGGCGGTCTCACCGGTCTCATCGGCACGGTCGAGACGCGCATCGGGGAGGAGCGGATCAAGTCCGAGCGCACCACCCCCGAGGCCACCGACCTCCAGGCCCTGTTCGCCGTCATGCGCGAACGCGGTGTCCGGTCGGTCGCCATGGAGGTCTCCAGCCACGCGCTGGTGCTCGGCCGGGTTGACGGCTGCGTCTTCGACGTCGCGGTCTTCAACAACCTGAGCCCGGAGCACATGGAGTTCCACTCCGACATGGAGGACTACTTCCGGGCGAAGGCGCAGCTCTTCACCCCGGAGCGCAGCCGCGTCGCCGTGGTGAACTTCGACGACGAGTACGGCCGCAGGCTGGTCAAGGAGGCGACCGTGCCGGTCACCACCTTCTCCGCCGAGGGCCACCCGGACGCCGACTGGCGGGCCGGGGACGTCGAAGTCGGCCCGCGAGGCAGTACGTTCACCGCCATCGGCCCCAAGGGCGAGCGGATCAGGGCTTCCGCGCCGTTGCCCGGCCCGTTCAACGTGGCCAACACGCTCGCCGCGATCGTCACGCTCGCCGTCGCCGGGACCGACCCGCAGACCGCGGCCGACGGGGTCGCCGCCGTCACCGGTGTACCGGGCCGCCTCGAGCGCGTGGACGCCGGCCAGCCGTATCTCGCGGTCGTCGACTACGCACACAAGACGGACGCCGTCGAATCGGTCCTGCGCTCGCTGCGCAAGGTCACCGAGGGCAAGTTGCACGTCGTGCTCGGCTGCGGCGGCGACCGGGACAAGACCAAACGCGGCCCGATGGGCGCAGCCGCCGCCCGGCTCGCCGACACCGCCGTACTGACCTCCGACAACCCCCGCTCCGAGGACCCCCTCGCGATTCTCGCCGCGATGCTCGCCGGCGCAGCCGAGGTGCCGGTCCACGAACGCGGCGACGTCCTGGTCGACGCCGACCGTGCCGCCGCCATCGCCGCGGCCGTGGCCCGTGCCGAGGCCGGCGACACGGTCCTCGTCGCGGGCAAGGGACATGAGCAGGGCCAGGACATCGCCGGAGTGGTACGCCCCTTCGACGACCGCCAGGTGCTGCGCGCCGCGATCCTCGCCCATCGTCACGAGAACAGTCAGGGATGAAGCAGTGATCGCCCTCTCCCTCGCCGAGATCACCGAAATCGTCGGCGGGCAGTCGTACGACATACCGGACCCGCAGGTCCGGATCAGCGGACCGGTCGTTATCGACTCCCGCCAGGTGGAGGCCGGCGGCCTCTTCGCCGCCTTCGTGGGCGGTCAGGTCGACGGCCACGACTACGCACGGCGCGCCGTCGAGTCGGGCGCGGCAGCCGTACTGGCCGCCCGTCCCGTCGGCGTCCCCGCCATCGTGGTCGAGGACGTGGAGGTGGCGCTCGGCGCCCTGGCCCGGGCCGTCGTCGAACGCCTCGGCACCACCGTCGTCGGACTGACCGGCTCGGCGGGCAAGACCAGCACCAAGGACCTCATCGCGCAGCTGCTGCAGCGCCACGGCCCGACCGTATGGACGCCCGGCTCGCTCAACAACGAGATCGGGCTTCCGCTCACCGCGCTGCGCGCCACCGAGGACACCCAGCACCTCGTCCTGGAGATGGGCGCCCGCGGCATCGGCCACATCCGCTACCTCACCGGCCTGACACCGCCCAAGGTCGGCCTGGTGCTCAACGTCGGCACCGCGCACATCGGAGAGTTCGGCGGCCGGGAGCAGATCGCCGAGGCCAAGGGCGAACTGGTGGAGGAGCTGCCCGAGGACGGTCTCGCGGTACTCAACGCCGACGACCAGCTGGTCCGCGCCATGGCCTCCCGTACCAAGGCCCGTACGGTCCTCTTCGGAGAGGCCGAGGACGCCGACGTACGTGCCTCGAATGTCCGGCTCACGGCCCAGGGACAGCCGTCCTTCACGCTGCACACACCCACCGGGTGCAGCGACGTGACCTTGCGGCTGTACGGTGAGCACCACGTGTCCAACGCGCTCGCCGCGGCCGCCGTCGCCCATGAGCTGGGCATGCCCACCGACGAGATCGCACTGGCGCTCTCCGAGGCGGGCACGCTGTCCCGCTGGCGTATGGAGGTCACCGAGCGTCCGGACGGTGTGACGGTCGTCAACGATGCCTACAACGCGAACCCGGAATCCATGCGAGCAGCGCTCCGCGCGCTGGCCGCCATGGGGGAAGCGGCCAAGGCCGAAGGTGGCCGTACGTGGGCGGTGCTCGGCACGATGGCCGAGCTCGGTGGCGAGTCGCTCGCCGAGCACGACGCGGTCGGACGGCTCGCCGTCCGGCTCAACGTGAGCAAGCTCGTGGCAGTCGGGGGCAGGGAAGCGTCCTGGATCCAGCTGGGCGCATATAACGAGGGTTCGTGGGGTGAGGAGTCGGTGCACGTGTCCGACGCGCAGGCGGCGGTCGACCTGTTGCGCAGTCAACTGCGCAAGGGAGACGTCGTGCTGGTGAAGGCTTCCAGGTCGGTCGGTCTGGAGCGGGTCGCACTGGCGCTGCTCGACAGCGGTACCGAGGGTGAGGTCGCCGTCCGATGAGGCAGATCCTCTTTGCGGGAGTCATCGGGCTTTTCCTGACTCTCGTCGGTACCCCGCTGCTCATCAAGCTGCTCGCCCGCAAGGGCTACGGTCAGTTCATCCGGGACGACGGGCCGCGCAGCCACGGCAGCAAGAAGGGCACGCCCACCATGGGCGGTATCTCCTTCATCCTAGCCACGCTCATCGCGTACGCGCTGACGAAGGTGATCACCTCCAGTCAGCCGACGTACTCCGGGCTGCTCGTCCTCTTCCTGATGGCGGGCATGGGCCTGGTCGGCTTCCTCGACGACTACATCAAGATCGTCAAGCAGCGGTCGCTCGGTCTGCGGGCCAAGGCGAAGATGGCCGGACAGCTGATCGTCGGTATCGCCTTCGCGGTGCTGGCGCTGCAGTTCGCGGACGCCCGGGGCAATACCCCGGCCTCCACCAAGCTGTCGTTCGTCACGGACTTCGGCTGGTCGATCGGCCCGGTGCTGTTCGTGGTCTGGGCGCTGTTCATGATTCTCGCGATGTCGAACGGCGTGAACCTCACCGACGGCCTCGACGGTCTCGCCACCGGCGCCTCCGTCATGGTCTTCGGCGCGTACACCTTCATCGGCGTCTGGCAGTTCCAGGAGTCCTGCGCCAACGCACAGACCCTCACCAACCCCGATGCGTGTTTCGAGGTCCGCGATCCGCTCGACCTCGCGATCGTCGCCTCCGCCCTGATGGGCGCCTGCTTCGGCTTCCTGTGGTGGAACACCTCGCCGGCCAAAATCTTCATGGGTGACACCGGCTCGCTCGCCCTGGGCGGCGCGTTGGCGGGCCTCGCCATCAGCTCCCGCACGGAGCTGTTGCTCGCCCTCCTCGGCGGCCTGTTCGTGATGATCACCATGTCCGTGGTCATCCAGGTCGGCTCCTTCAAGCTCACTGGGAAGCGCGTCTTCCGTATGGCGCCACTGCAGCACCACTTCGAACTCAAGGGGTGGTCCGAAGTCCTTGTGGTGGTCCGCTTCTGGATCATCCAGGGCATGTGTGTGATCGTCGGACTGGGACTCTTCTACGCGGGCTGGGCGGCCGACAAGTGACCTGGCAGGGCATGGGCATCACCGTCGCCGGTCTGGGCGTGAGCGGCATCAGTGCCGCCCGCGCCCTGGCCGGCCTCGGCGCTGTGGTGACGGTCGTGGACGGCGGCGAGAGCGATACGCACCGCTCGCGCGCGGCTGAGCTGGCGGCCGACGGCATCTCCGTACGCCTCGGCGACGCGGAGACACTGCCGGCCGGCACCGAACTCGTGGTCACCTCGCCCGGCTGGAAGCCCGGCAGCCCGCTCTTCGCGGCGGCCGCCGCGGCCGGTGTGGACGTGGTCGGCGATGTCGAGATCGCCTGGCGGCTGCGCGGCCCCGACGCGGCCCCCTGGCTGGCGATCACCGGCACCAACGGGAAGACCACCACGACCCAGATGCTGGCGTCGATCCTGTCGGCGGCCGGGCTGCGGACCGTCGCGGTCGGCAACATCGGCACTCCGATCATCGACGTGATCGTCGGTGACGAGAAGTACGACGTCCTGGCCGTCGAGCTCTCCAGCTACCAGCTGCACTGGGCCCCCTCACTGCGGGCCCATTCCGCGGCCGTGCTCAACCTCGCCCCCGACCACCTCGACTGGCACGGCTCGATGGAGGCGTACGCCAAGGACAAGGGCCGGATCTACGAGGGCAACACGGTCGCCTGCGTCTACAACACCGCCGACCCGGCCACCGAGGACCTGGTCCGTGCGGCGGACGTCGAGGAGGGCTGCCGCGCGATCGGCTTCACCCTCGGCGCCCCACGCCCGTCCCAACTCGGCGTCGTCGACGGCATCCTGGTGGACCGCGCGTTCGTCGAGAACCGCCACGCGCAGGCGCAGGAGCTGGCCGAGGTCGCGGACGTCAGTCCGCCCGCCCCGCACAACATCGCCAACGCGCTCGCTGCGGCGGCCCTCGCGCGCGCTTTCGGCGTCCCGCCCACGGCCGTACGCGACGGGCTGCGCAACTTCCGCCCCGACGCCCACCGCATCGAGCACGTCGCGGACGTCGGCGGGGTGACGTACATCGACGACTCCAAGGCGACCAACACGCATGCCGCGGAGGCCTCCCTCGCGGCGTACCGGCCGATCGTCTGGATCGCCGGCGGCCTGGCCAAGGGCGCGACGTTCGACGAGCTCGTCGCCAAGTCGGCCAAGCGGCTCCGCGCAGTCGTCCTCATCGGCGCCGACCGTGCCCTCATCGGCGAAGCCCTCGCGCGACACGCCCCGGAGGTCCCGGTGGTCGACCTCGACCGGACCGACACTGGGGCGATGTCGGCGGCGGTCCGGGAGGCGGCACGCCTCGCCCAGCCCGGGGACACGGTACTGATGGCCCCGGCGTGTGCCTCGATGGACATGTTCGCCAACTACAACAAGCGCGGCGAGGCGTTCGCGGAAGCGGTACGCGAGCTGGCCGCCGAGAGCGCCTAGCCGGCCCGGCCTCCGCCGCGGCGGCCTTGTGGCCCTGCGGCCTCCGCGGACGACTCCCGGAGACGGCGCCGGGCACGAGTGGAGGGGAACACCAGTGATGCCGGCCGACGAAACCGCAGAACCCTTCAGGCTTGCGCTGCGGCAGCGCACCACGGCGGGGTCAGGGCGCCCGTCCGCCCCGCCCAGGGTCCAGGGACGGCGCCGCCCCGTCCCGCCGTCGCGTCCCTCGCGACGGAGCCCCCTGGAAGGCGTCCTGCGGCTGTACCGGCAGATGCAGCAGGCCTGGGACCGGCCGCTGACCGCGTACTACCTCATCCTCGGCAGCGCCCTGCTGATCACCGTGCTCGGCCTGGTGATGGTGTACTCCGCTTCGATGATCCGGGCGCTGCAGCTCTCCCTGCCCGCCTCCTACTTCTTCGGAAAGCAGTTCGTGGCGGCCGTGCTCGGCACGGGCCTGCTGGTGATCGCCGCGCGGATGCCGTCCAAGCTGCACCGGGCCCTGTCGTACCCGCTGCTCGCCGGAACCGTCTTCCTGATGATTCTGGTCCAGGTGCCGGGGATAGGGCATGCCGTCAACGGAAACCAGAACTGGATCTATCTGGGCGGGCCCTTCCAGCTCCAGCCAAGCGAGTTCGGCAAGCTGGCACTGATCCTCTGGGGCGCCGATCTGCTGGCCCGCAAGCACGACAGACGGCTGCTGGGCCAGTGGAAGCACATGCTGGTGCCCCTCGTGCCGGTCGCCTTCCTGCTGCTCGGGCTGATCATGCTCGGCGGTGACATGGGTACCGCGATCATCCTCACCGCGATCCTCTTCGGCCTGCTGTGGATGGCGGGCGCCCCGACGCGGCTCTTCGCCGGAGTCCTCGCGGTGTCCGCCGTGATCGGCCTGCTGCTCATCAAGACCAGCCCCCACCGGATGGACCGGCTGGCCTGCATCGGTGCCACCGAGCCGGGGAAGGGGGACGTGTGCTGGCAGGCAGTGCACGGAATCTATGCTCTTGCCTCGGGCGGATGGTTTGGATCCGGGCTGGGTGCGAGTGTGGAAAAATGGGGGCAACTGCCCGAAGCGCACACCGACTTCATCTTCGCCATCACCGGGGAGGAACTGGGTCTGGCGGGGACGCTGTCGGTACTCGCCCTGTTCGCGGCTCTAGGCTATGCGGGTATCCGCGTGGCCGGACGCACGGAGGACCCCTTCGTGAGGTATGCCGCGGGAGGTGTGACCACCTGGATCACAGCCCAGGCTGTGATCAACATGGGTGCGGTGCTCGGCCTGCTGCCGATCGCCGGTGTCCCGCTCCCGCTGTTCTCCTACGGGGGCTCCGCCCTGCTGCCGACCATGTTCGCCGTCGGGTTGCTGATCGCGTTCGCGCGTGAGGAGCCCGCGGCGCGTGCGGCGCTTGCCATGCGACAGCCTGTCTTCGGCAAGAAGCGGGCCGGGGTGAGATGGAAGTCGATGAGACGGCGCGCCAAGAGGCGTCCGTCCGGAGAGCGGTGAATTTCGGTGCATGTCGTACTCGCCGGTGGGGGGACCGCCGGCCACATCGAGCCGGCGCTCGCCCTCGCGGACGCCCTGCGTAGGCAGGACCCGACCGTGGGCATCACAGCCCTCGGCACGGAGCGCGGGCTCGAGACCCGTCTCGTGCCCGAGCGGGGTTACGAGCTGGGGCTGATCCCCGCCGTACCGCTGCCGCGCAAGCCCACGCCCGAGCTGATCACCGTCCCCGGGCGGCTGCGCGGCACCATCAAGGCGGCGGAGCAGATCCTGGAACGCACGAAGGCCGACTGCGTGGTCGGCTTCGGCGGCTATGTGGCGCTGCCCGGCTATCTCGCGGCCAAGCGCCTCGGGGTGCCGATCATCGTCCACGAGGCCAATGCACGCCCCGGACTGGCCAACAAGATCGGCTCCCGCTACGCGGCCGCCGTCGCGGTCTCCACTCCGGACAGCAAGCTGCGCGGCGCTCGCTACATCGGCATTCCGCTGCGCCGCACCATCGCCACCCTCGACCGGGCCCGGGTCCGCCCCGAGGCGCGTGCGGCCTTCGGGCTCGACCCCAACCTGCCGACCCTGCTGGTCTCCGGCGGCTCGCAGGGCGCCCGCCGCCTCAACGAGGTGGTCCAGCAGATCGCTCCGGTGCTCCAGCGCTCGGGAATCCAGATCCTGCACGCGGTCGGCCCCAAGAACGAACTGCCGCGCGTGGACAACATGCCCGGAATGCCGCCGTACATCCCGGTACCGTACGTGGACCGGATGGATCTCGCGTACGCCGCTGCCGACATGATGCTCTGCCGCGCCGGCGCGATGACCGTCGCCGAACTCTCCGCCGTCGGGCTTCCCGCCGCGTACGTCCCGCTGCCGATCGGCAACGGCGAACAGCGGCTCAACGCCCAGCCGGTGGTCAAGGCCGGCGGTGGTCTGCTCGTCGACGACGCGGAGCTCACTCCCGAGTGGGTCCAGGGCCATGTGCTTCCGGTACTGGCCGATCCGCACCGGCTGTACGAGATGTCCCGCGCCGCCGCCGAATTCGGTCGCCGGGACGCCGACGATCTGCTGGTCGGAATGGTGTACGAGGCGATTGCCGCACGAAGGAACCGCTGAGCGCCCGGCACGGGCCTCATACGCAGGAGGCGACAGGGAGCGTGGCCGGAGCGACGACCGCACAACGCGGTGAACGAGAGACGTCGGGCCGGCGGCCGAGCCCGCCCCGCCGCCCGGGCCGGCCCCGCCGCCGGCTCGGGCTCCGCCGGCGGCGGCTGCTGGCCATGACGGCTATCGCCGCGCTTTTCCTCGGGACGGGCGGAACCTGGGCGCTCTACGGCTCGACATGGCTGCGCGTCGAGCGGGTGAGCGCGTCCGGTACCGAAGTCCTCTCGCGCAGCGAGGTGCGCGAGGCGGCCGATGTTCCCCTCGGCTCTCCTCTCATTTCCGTCGACACCGAGGCGATCGAGAGCCGGCTGCGTACCCGGCTGCCCCGGATCGACTCCGTCGACGTGGTCCGTGCATGGCCGCACGGAATCGGTCTGAAAGTGGTGGAGCGAAAGCCCGTCCTGCTCATCAGAACGGGCTCGAAGTTCATCGAAGTGGACGAGGAAGGCGTGCGCTTCGCCACCGTCCCCAACGCCCCCCGCGGCGTTCCGCTTCTGGAATTGACGGTGGATCAGTCACCTAGTCTTCGCCGCTTCGACACCGGCCGGCTGGTGCTCGAAGCGGTACGGGTCACGGGCCGACTCCCCGGCGAGGTCGCCGAGGATCTCCGGGTCGTCAGGGTGCGTTCCTACGACTCCATCTCGCTCGAGCTGAGCGGTGACCGGACGGTTGTGTGGGGGAGCGGCGAGCGGGGCAAGGCCAAGGCACGGGCCCTCACAGCACTTATGAAAGCAGCCCCCAAGGCCGGGCACTTCGACGTGAGCACTCCCACCGCCCCGGCGGTATCGGGGAGTTGACGCACATACGACCTGGCCAGCACCCTGGTTGGCCATCGATATGGGTGATCACATAGGGTGAAAAGAAAAACGGGAGGTTCGGCGTGTTCGTTGAACGTGCGCCACTTGTCGACTTAGTGTCCTGTTCGGAAGAGTCCAGAGAACAGACACACTGGTAACCCTAAACTTCAGCGTTAGGGTTCGGGTCGGCAGCCGGGTAAGTCGGGCCGTCCCATTTCGGCATCAGTCGTCGCGGCGCGGCCCGCGAAGCGGCGACACGTAACTCGAGGCGAGAGGCCTTCGACGTGGCAGCACCGCAGAACTACCTCGCAGTCATCAAGGTCATCGGTGTCGGCGGCGGTGGTGTCAATGCCATCAACCGAATGATCGAGGTCGGTCTCAAGGGCGTCGAGTTCATCGCGATCAACACTGACGCGCAAGCCCTGTTGATGAGCGACGCCGACGTCAAGCTGGACGTCGGCCGTGAACTCACCCGGGGCCTCGGCGCCGGAGCCAATCCGGCAGTCGGTCGCAAGGCGGCAGAGGACCACCGCGAAGAGATCGAGGAGGTCCTCAAGGGGGCCGACATGGTCTTCGTCACCGCCGGAGAGGGCGGCGGCACCGGCACCGGCGGCGCACCCGTCGTCGCCAACATCGCACGCTCGCTGGGCGCGCTGACGATCGGCGTGGTCACCCGGCCGTTCACCTTCGAGGGCCGCCGCCGCGCCAACCAGGCGGAAGACGGCATCGCGGAACTGCGCGAAGAGGTCGACACTCTCATCGTCATCCCCAACGACCGGCTGCTGTCCATCTCGGACCGCCAGGTCAGCGTGCTGGACGCGTTCAAGTCCGCGGACCAGGTGCTGCTCTCCGGTGTCCAGGGGATCACCGACCTCATCACCACCCCGGGGCTGATCAACCTCGACTTCGCCGACGTGAAGTCCGTGATGTCCGAGGCCGGCTCGGCGCTGATGGGCATCGGCTCGGCCCGCGGCGACGACCGCGCGGTGGCCGCCGCCGAGATGGCGATCTCCTCCCCGCTGCTCGAGGCGTCCATCGACGGGGCCCGCGGTGTGCTGCTCTCCATCTCCGGTGGTTCGGACCTCGGTCTCTTCGAGATCAACGAGGCCGCCCAGCTGGTGAGCGAGGCCGCCCACCCCGAGGCGAACATCATCTTCGGCGCGGTCATCGACGACGCCCTCGGCGACGAGGTGCGCGTCACCGTGATCGCCGCCGGGTTCGACGGCGGTCAGCCGCCGGCCCGCCGGGAGAACGTGATCGGCTCCACCTCCGCCAAGCGCGACGAGCCCGCGCCGCCGGTTCGCGCGGCCGAGCCCAGCCGCCCGTCGTTCGGCGGCGGCCTCGGCAGCGTCGCCCCGCGCGAGGATGTGCAGGCCCCCGTCGAGCCGGCCCCGGTGAACGAGGTCCCGGCCGCGCCGGTCGCGCCGCCGCATGTCCCGACGGCCCGTCCGTACCCGGACAGCCAGGCCGAAGAGCTGGATGTCCCGGACTTCCTGAAGTGACCGTGCTGCACGACGCGGTGATATCCGTGAACGGCGCGCACTTCGCCTTCACCGACAGGTGGGGCGGGGTGAGCGCCGTTCCGTACGAGGAGCTCAACCTCGGCGGAGCGGTCGGCGACGACCCGGAGGCCGTACTGGCCAACCGGGGGCTGGCGGCGAAGTCCCTCGGCCTCGACCCCGACGCGGTGGTCTGGATGAACCAGGTCCACGGCAATGATGTCGCCGAGGTCGACGAACCGTGGACCGACCGGCCGGCCCCGCCGCTGGACGCGGTGGTCACCACGCGACGCGGGCTCGCCCTCGCGGTACTGACCGCGGACTGCACGCCGGTCCTGCTGGCCGATCCGGTCGCAGGAGTGGCCGCCGCCGCGCACGCCGGCCGGCCCGGACTGGTCGCCGGAATCGTGCCTGCCGCCGTCGACGCCATGCTGTTGCTCGGAGCCGAGCCGGAGCGGATCATCGCCCGGACGGGGCCGGCGGTCTGCGGACGCTGCTACGAGGTCCCCGAAGCAATGCGGGCCGAAGTCGCCGACGCCGTACCGGAAGCCTGGTCCGAGACGAGCTGGGGGACCCCGGCCGTCGATGTCGTCGCCGGGGTGCACGCCCAGCTCGATGCGCTGGGCGTACGGGACAGGCAGCGGTCCGCGGTCTGCACGCTCGAGTCGGACGACCACTTCTCGTACCGCCGCGACCGCACCACCGGGCGGATCGCCGGCTATGTCTGGTTGGACAGGTAGCACATGACGGACCGCAAGGCTCAACTCGCCGCGAATCTGGCGAAGGTGGAGGAACGTATCGCCTCCGCCTGTGCGGCCGTCGGCCGTGAGCGGACCGAAGTGACCCTGATCGTGGTCACCAAGACCTACCCCGCGAGCGACGTACGGCTGCTCGCGGAGTTGGGCGTCCGTCACGTCGCCGAGAACCGTGACCAGGACGCGGCTCCGAAGGCCGCCGACTGCGCGGACCTTCCGCTCAATTGGCACTTCGTCGGACAACTGCAAACGAACAAGGTCCGTTCCGTGGCGAGTTATGCCGATGTGGTGCAGTCCATCGATCGCGCCAAGCTCGTTTCCGCTCTTTCTGCCGCGGCGGTGCGGGCTCAGCGTGAGATCGGCTGTCTGATCCAGGTCGCACTCGACGCCGAGTCGGGTGAGCGGGGGGCGCGAGGAGGCGTCGGGCCCGATGGAATTGGGGAGTTGGCGACACTTGTGGCGGAATCGCCCGGACTGCGGCTGGACGGTCTGATGACCGTCGCACCGCTCGCCGGACCGTACGCGGGACGCGAACTGGCGGCTTTCGAGCGGCTGATGGAAATCTCATCCCGCCTGCGCGCGGACCATCCGGCTGCGAACATGGTGTCAGCTGGGATGAGTGCGGACCTCGAAGAGGCCGTGGCCGCCGGGGCGACACATGTACGCGTCGGCACTGCGGTACTCGGAGTCCGACCCCGGCTCGGGTAACGTCGCCAAGCAAGTCGGACCACAGCAGAAAATATGGTCATTTCCGCCAATAGGCGGTCAGACTCAGTGGATCTCGGGCGCTTGGCGGCGAGGCGGATCCACCACAGAGCGGAGGACTCAGAGAATGGCCGGCGCGATGCGCAAGATGGCGGTCTACCTCGGCCTCGTGGAGGACGATGGATACGACGGCCCGGGGTTTGACCCCGATGACGAGTTCGAGCCCGAGCCGGAGCCGGAGCGGGATCGCCGGCGGCACCAGCCTTCGCATCAGCCGGTGCAGGACGAACCGGTACGAGTGGTACATCCGCCAGCGCAGCGCGAGCCCGTCTCGCTCCCTGTTGAAAGTGGACGTCCGGCACGTATCGCCCCCGTGGCATCCATCACACCTGAACGCTCGAACCTGGAGAAGAACGCACCGGTGATCATGCCCAAGGTTGTGTCCGAGCGGGAGCCGTACCGCATCACCACACTGCACCCGCGGACCTACAACGAGGCCCGTACCATCGGGGAACACTTCCGTGAGGGCACCCCGGTGATCATGAATCTCACTGAGATGGACGACACCGACGCGAAGCGACTTGTCGACTTTGCTGCGGGTCTGGTCTTCGGTTTGCATGGCAGCATTGAGCGGGTGACGCAGAAGGTGTTCCTGTTGTCGCCTGCTAACGTCGATGTCACGGCGGAGGACAAGGCCCGCATCGCTGAGGGCGGATTCTTCAACCAGAGCTGAGACACGACACCCGGAACGAACCCGGCCGAGAGGCCGGACATGCGAGAGCCAGGGGAGAGGGAAGCGCGAGATGGGCGTGGCACTACAGGTGGTCTACATCGTGCTGATGTGCTTCCTCATCGTGCTGATCTTCCGACTGGTCATGGACTACGTCTTCCAGTTCGCCCGTTCATGGGAACCCGGCAAGGCGATGGTGGTCGTTCTGGAGGCCACCTACACTGTCACCGATCCACCGCTCAAGCTTTTGCGGCGGTTTATTCCGCCGCTGCGTCTCGGGGGCGTGGCACTCGACCTGTCCTTCTTCGTTCTGATGATCATTGTCTATATCCTGATCAATCTCGTGGGCAGCTTCGCGAGGTGAGTGTGGAAGATACGGTCTTGCCGACTGCCGACGACTACGTAGAGGTGAAGAAGAGATGCCGCTGACCCCCGAGGACGTGCGGAACAAGCAGTTCACGACGGTCCGCCTCCGAGAAGGCTATGACGAGGACGAGGTCGATGCCTTCCTCGACGAGGTCGAAGCCGAACTGACCCGCCTGCTCCGCGAGAACGAGGACCTGCGCGCCAAGCTGGCCGCGGCGACGCGTGCCGCTGCCCAGAACCAGCAGCAGGGCATGCGCAAGCCGCCGGAGCCGCAGGACGGCCGCGGTCCCGGTGCACCTGTGCCCGCCGCCATATCAGGTCCGCCGGTCCAGCAGCAGCCCCCGCAGATGGGTCCCCCCCAGCTGCCCGGTGGCGCTCCCCAGCTTCCCGCCGGTCCCGGCGGACACGGCCCGCAGGGCCAGCACGGTCCCGGCCCGATGGGCCAGGGTCCGATGGGTCAGGGTCCGATGGGCGGTCCCATGGGTCAGCCGATGGGCGGCCCGATGGGTCAGCAGATGGGCGGTCCCATGGGCGGCCACGGTCCGCAGATGCCGCAGCCCGGCCAGGGCCCCGGCGGCGACAGCGCTGCTCGTGTCCTTTCGCTGGCGCAGCAGACCGCCGACCAGGCGATCGCGGAGGCCCGTTCCGAGGCCAACAAGATCGTCGGCGAGGCGCGCAGCCGTGCCGAGGGCTTGGAGCGGGATGCCCGCGCCAAGGCCGACGCGCTGGAGCGGGACGCCCAGGAGAAGCACCGTGTGGCGATGGGCTCGCTCGAGTCCGCACGCGCCACGCTCGAGCGCAAGGTCGAGGACCTGCGCGGCTTCGAGCGCGAGTACCGGACCCGCCTGAAGTCCTACCTGGAGAGCCAGCTGCGTCAGCTGGAGACCCAGGCGGACGACTCGCTGGCCCCGCCGCGTACGCCGGCGACCGCGTCGCTGCCGCCGTCCCCCTCGATGAGCGGCTCCATGGCACCGGCCGGTGCGATGGGCCACACGATGGGTGGCAACCCGTCGATGGGCAACTCCATGGGCAACCCGTCCATGGGTGGCCACGGCCAGTCCTCGGGTGCTCAGTCGTACGGCGGCCAGCAGCAGATGTCGCCCGCGATGACGCAGCCGATGGCGCCGGTGCGGCCGCAGGCTCCGCAGCCGATGCAGCAGGCCCCCTCGCCGATGCGTGGATTCCTGATCGACGAGGACGACAACTGACGGCCCCCGCGCTGAGCGCGTAGCCGTCGGCAGGCAGAGGGCCGGGCCCCGGGATTCTTCCCGGGGCCCGGCCCTTTTGCGTGGGGCACCAAACGCGTGGACCACCCGCGGCGGCCCGGCTCGTCCCCCGCCGGCCCGGCTCACCGTTCGCCGCGCGAGCTGGGCAGCGGAGGCCACCCGACTGCGGGGGGAACAGAGAGCGGCCCGGCGCCCAAGGCGCCGGGCCGCTCTGCCCGCTCCGTTATGCCTTGCGGAGGCGGAACGTGAGGGCCAGGCCCTCGTCCGTGAACGGAGTGCCGTACGTGTCGTCCGCCTCGCCCTGCGCGTAGTCGACCGCCAGGACCTCGTCCGCGATCAGCGCCGCGTGCGCGGTCAGAGCACCGGCCGTCGACGCTTCGGTCGAGGACCAGCGCACCGCGATGCGGTCCGCGACGTCGAGGCCGCTGTTCTTGCGGGCCTCCTGGATCAGGCGGATCGCGTCACGGGCCAGGCCCGCGAGCCGGAGCTCCGGCGTGATCTCCAGGTCCAGCGCGACCGTGGCACCCGAGTCCGAGGCCACCGACCAGCCCTCGCGCGGGGTCTCGGTGATGATGACCTCCTCCGGCGTGAGGTCGACGGTTTCACCGTCCACCGTCACGGCCGCGTTGCCCTCGCGCAGAGCCAGCGACAGCGCAGCCGCGTCCGTCTCCGCGATCGCCTTCGCCACCGCCTGGACGCCCTTGCCGAAGCGCTTGCCGAGCGCACGGAAGTTCGCCTTGGCCGTGGTGTCGACCAGCGAGCCGCCCACCTCCGACAGGGAGGCCAGCGACGAGACGTTCAGCTCCTCCGTGATCTGGGTGTGCAGCTCGGGAGAGAGTGACTCGAAGCCGCCCGCCGCGACAAGCGCGCGGGACAGCGGCTGGCGGGTCTTTACCCCCGACTCGGCGCGCGTCGCGCGGCCCAGCTCGACCAGCCGGCGGACCAGCAGCATCTGCTGGGACAGCGTCGGGTCGATGGAGGACAGGTCGGCCTCCGGCCAGCCGGAGAGATGGACGGACTCCGGCGCGTCCGGGGTCACAGAGGCGATCATGTCCTGCCAGACCCGCTCGGTGATGAACGGGGTCAGCGGGGCCATCAGCAGGGTGACCGTCTCGATGACCTCGTGCAGGGTGCGCAGCGCGGCCGCGTCGCCCTGCCAGAAGCGGCGGCGAGAGCGGCGTACGTACCAGTTGGACAGGTCGTCGACGAAGGCCGAGAGCAGCTTGCCGGCGCGCTGGGTGTCGTACGCCTCCATGGACTGCGTGACCTGGTCGGTCAGCGCGTGGAGTTCGGACAGCAGCCAGCGGTCGAGGACGGGACGGTCCGCCGGGGCGGGATCGGCCGCGGAGGGGGCCCATTTGGACGTACGCGCGTACAGGGCCTGGAAGGCGACCGTGTTCCAGTACGTGAGGAGCGTCTTGCGGACGACCTCCTGGATGGTGCCGTGGCCCACGCGGCGCGCGGCCCACGGCGAGCCGCCGGCTGCCATGAACCAGCGCACCGCGTCGGCGCCGTGCTGATCCATCAGCGGGATGGGCTGGAGGATGTTGCCCAGGTGCTTGGACATCTTCCGGCCGTCCTCGGCGAGGATGTGGCCCAGGCAGACGACGTTCTCGTACGCGGACTTGTCGAAGACCAGCGTGCCGACGGCCATCAGCGTGTAGAACCACCCGCGCGTCTGGTCGATGGCCTCCGAGATGAACTGCGCCGGATAGCGCTTCTCGAAGATCTCCTTGTTCTTGTACGGATAGCCCCACTGCGCGAACGGCATCGAACCCGAGTCGTACCAGGCGTCGATGACCTCAGGGACGCGTGTGGCCGTATGCCCGCAGCCCTCGTGGGTGCAGGGGAACGTGACGTCGTCGATGTACGGGCGGTGCGGATCCAGCGCGGACTGGTCCGTGCCGGTCAGCTCGGACAGCTCGGCGCGCGAGCCGACGCAAATCAGGTGGTTGTCCTCGCAGCGCCAGATGGGCAGCGGGGTGCCCCAGTAGCGGTTCCGGGAGAGCGCCCAGTCGATGTTGTTGTTCAGCCAGTCCCCGAAGCGGCCGTACTTGACCGACTCCGGAATCCAGTTGGTCTTCTCGTTCTCCTGGAGGAGCCGGTCCTTGACGGCGGTGGTGCGGATGTACCAGGACGGCTGCGCGTAGTAGAGCAGCGCGGTGTGGCAGCGCCAGCAGTGCGGATAGCTGTGCTCGTACGGGACGTGCCGGAACAGCAGACCGCGGTCGGCGAGGTCCTTGGTGAGCGCCTCGTCGGCCTTCTTGAAGAAGACGCCGCCCACCAACGGGACGTTCTCCTCGAAGGTGCCGTCGGGACGGACCGGGTTCACGACCGGCAGGCCGTACGCACGGCAGACCTTGAGGTCGTCCTCACCGAAGGCGGGGGACTGGTGGACGAGACCGGTGCCGTCCTCGGTGGTGACGTAGTCGGCGTTGACGACGTAGTGCGCCTCCGCCGGGAACTCGACCAGCGAGAAGGGGCGCTCGTACGTCCAGCGCTCCATCTCGGCGCCGGTGAAGGTCCGGCCGGTGGCCGCCCACCCTTCGCCGAGAGCCTTCTCGAGCAGGGGCTGGGCGACTACGAGCTTCTCCTCACCGTTCGTCGCCACGACGTAGGTGACGTCGGGGTGCGCGGCGACGGCAGTGTTGGAGACCAGGGTCCACGGAGTGGTCGTCCAGACCAGCAGCGCCGCCTCGCCCGCCAGCGGGCCGGAGGTCAGCGGGAAGCGGACGAAGACGGAGGGGTCGACGACCGTCTCGTATCCCTGCGCGAGCTCGTGGTCGGACAGGCCGGTGCCGCAGCGCGGACACCAGGGGGCCACACGGTGGTCCTGGACCAGAAGGTCCTTGTTGAAGATCTCCTTCAGCGACCACCACACGGACTCGACGTACTCGGGGTCCATCGTCCGGTAGGCGTCGTCGAGGTCGACCCAGTAGCCCATGCGGGTCGTCAGCTCGGCGAAGGCGTCGGTGTGCCGGGTCACGGACTCACGGCACCTGGCGTTGAACTCGGCGATGCCGTACGCCTCGATGTCCTTCTTGCCGTTGAAGCCGAGCTCCTTCTCGACCGCCAGCTCCACGGGGAGACCGTGGCAGTCCCAGCCGGCCTTGCGGGCCACGTGGTAGCCCCGCATGGTGCGGAAGCGCGGGAAGACGTCCTTGAAGACGCGGGCCTCGATGTGGTGCGCGCCGGGCATGCCGTTGGCGGTCGGCGGGCCCTCGTAGAAGACCCACTCGGGGCGTCCCTCGGACTGTTCGAGGCTCTTCGAGAAGATCTTGTTCTCGTGCCAGAAGTCGAGCACGGCATGCTCGAGGGCGGGCAGGTCGACCTGGGCGGGCACCTGGCGGTACTGCGGCGATGTCATCGGCGGCTTCCTCCAACGGACGTGTCGTCTCCGTCGGAGGGACGAGAGCCGTTGAGCACTCCCGCGGTACCACCCTCCTTGGCCGCCGGCGGTGCCGGTGGCCCCCTCATTGAGGTCGCGATGCCGGTTCTACTCGCCCCACGTACCTACGAGGACTTTCTTCCGGCGGCTCCGGGGTGATGCTTCACATCGCGCTTGCCCCCGGGCTCACACCATCCCCGGGTCGCTCATGGCTGCGTACGACGCTACTGGTCCCCATCCATGCCTTTCGCTTGGCCCAGTGTACGGGCCGCCGCGACGCGCGGCAGACCGGTTTTACGGTCACCGCGTCTCCCCGGGTCTCCTCGTGTCCCGCCGCGTGGCTGACCCGAATGGGTATACGAAGCCCCGCGGATTCCGGCCGCGCGCGTGTGGCGGATTACGGCGCGGGGAGCTGGGCACAACGGATGCAGGCTCGCCTTGCCGACGTGCGGGGCGGGCCGATCGGGCGGCGTGGCCCGTTGCCGTGGGGCTGGAGTCGATTTATCGTCCCAGCACGATTCGCGCGCAAGATCACAATATGTGAAGGGGCCGCGCCATGGTGGCGAAGAAGACCGCCGTACAGAAGAAGACGGCGTCCGCAGATTCCACTGGTGCGGCGGCCAAGAAAGCGAACGGGAAGAAGACCGCCGTCGTGAAGAGGACGGCCGGGAAGACCGTCGCGAACAAGGCCCCGGTGGTGCCGACGGCCACGGTCAAGGCGGTCGCAGCCGGCAAGAACGCCGCGGTGAAGAAGGCAACGGTGAACAGAACACAGGCGAAGAAGACCGCGGCGAAGAAGGTGCCGGCCAAGTCGGCCAAGTCGGCCAGGTCGGCTGAACCGGCCGAACCGGTCAAGAAGGCCCTGAAGGCCGAGAGGGCCAAGGCCGGACAGGTCGAGAAGGCCCCGGCCGAAACAGCGCGGGCCGAGCAGGCCCAGGCCACGAAGGCCTCTGCCAGGAAGGCACCGGCGAAGGCCGCGGCCAAGAAGGCGGCACCCGCTGCGGCAACTGCCAAGGCGACCGCGAAGAAGGCTGCCACGGCGGCCAAGGGGGCGGCGCAGGCCGCGGATCAGACGGGAGCCAGGACAGTGGTTGCGAAGAAGACGGCGGCCGGGGCCACGGCCGCCAGGAAGCGGGCCGCGGCGGCGTCGACCGACCTGCCCAAGGCGCGTACGGCCGCTCCGGCGGAACCGGGCGAGCTGGCGGTCCGGCCCGGTGAGGACCCCTGGACGCCGGAAGAGGTCGCGGACGCGCGCGCCGAGCTGGAGAGCGAGGTACTGCGGCTACGGAACGAGATCCTCCACTCCGAGCAGGCCGTCACCGGTCTGATGCGGGACTCCGGGGACGGCGCGGGCGACGACCAGGCCGACACCGGCACCAAGAACATCACCCGCGAGCACGAACTGGCACTCGCCGCCAATGCCCGGGAGATGCTGGAGCAGACCGAGCGGGCGGTGGAGCGGCTCGACTCCGGCACGTACGGGCTCTGCGAGAACTGCGGGAATCCGATCGGCAAGGCCCGGATGCTGGCCTTCCCGCGGGCCACGTTGTGCGTGGAGTGCAAGCAGAAGCAGGAGCGGCGCTCCTGAGACCGCGGTGCGGGCGCCCGGCGCAGGCGCCTGCCCCCCGGCGCCTGCGCCCGGGGCACCGGGGTCCGCACCCGGGTGCCGTACCCTCGTCTTCTGGTCAGGCACCTAGGTTGAGGGACTCACGTGGCAGAGGCGGAGCGCATCATCGGTACGCCGGATGTTGAAGGAGCCGAGCCGGAGCAGTCTCCTGCCTCCGGATCCTCGGACGCGTCGGCCCCGGCCGAGCCGCCCAAGGGCAGGCGGCGGATACTCGTGCTTTTCCTCGTGGCCGTGTTCGCCTACGCGCTGGACCTGGTCAGCAAGATGATCGTGGTCGCCAAGCTGGAGCACCACGCGCCGGTCGAGATCATCGGTGATCTGCTGAAGTTCGAGGCGGTACGCAATCCCGGGGCGGCGTTCGGCGTCGGCGAGGCCTTCACCGTGGTCTTCACCGTCATCGCGGCGGCCGTGATCGTGGTGATCGCCCGGCTGGCGCGCAAGCTGTACAGCCTCCCCTGGGCGATCGCGCTGGGCCTGCTGCTGGGCGGCGCGCTCGGCAATCTCACCGACCGGATCTTCCGCTCGCCGGGCGTCTTCGAGGGCGCGGTCGTCGACTTCATCGCGCCCGCCCACTTCGCCGTCTTCAACCTCGCCGACTCCGCGATCGTGTGCGGCGGCTTCCTGATCGTGATCCTCTCGTTCCGCGGGCTGGACCCGGACGGCACAGTTCACAAGGACTGACAAGGCATACTCGACGGGTGAGTACGATTCCCGAGATTCGAACCCTGCCCGTACCCGATGGCTTGGAAGGCGAGCGCGTCGACGCCGCCATTGCCCGTATGTTCGGTTTCTCCCGGACGAAGGCGGCCGAACTCGCGGCTGCGGGGAAGGTCGCGGTCGACGGCAGCGTCGTCGGGAAGTCCGAGCGGGTGAGCGGGGGTGCCTGGCTCGAGGTGGAGATGCCCGCGCCCCCCGCGCCCGTACAGATCGTCGCCGAGCACGTCGAAGGCATGGACATCATTCACGATGACGACGACATCGTCGTCATCGTGAAGCCGGTCGGCGTTGCCGCGCATCCCAGCCCCGGGTGGACCGGCACCACCGTCATCGGCGGTCTGGCGGCCGCCGGCTACCGGGTCTCCACCTCAGGTGCGGCCGAGCGGCAGGGCATCGTGCACCGGCTGGACGTGGGCACCTCGGGGCTGATGGCCGTCGCCAAGTCGGAGCGCGCGTACACCTCGCTCAAGCAGCAGTTCCGGGAGCGTACGGTCGACAAGCGCTACCACGCGCTGGTCCAGGGCCACCCCGATCCGATGAGCGGAACCATCGACGCACCCATCGGCCGGCACCCCACCCTCGACTACAAGTGGGCTGTGACCTCCGAGGGCAAGCCGTCCGTCACGCACTATGACCTCATCGAGGCCTTCCGGGCCGCCTCGCTGCTGGACATCAAGCTGGAGACGGGCCGTACGCATCAGATCCGCGTGCACATGGCGGCCCACCGCCACCCGTGTGTCGGCGACCTGACATACGGTGCCGACCCCACAATCGCCAAGCGGCTCGGACTGACCCGGCAGTGGCTGCACGCCATGCGCCTCGGCTTCGAGCACCCCTCGGACGGCCGGTGGGTCGAGTTCGAGAGCGCCTACCCGGCCGACCTCCAGCACGCGCTGGACGTGATCCGGGCGGAGAGCGAGTGAGTACGGCCGCCGAGTACGCCCTCCGCGTCGCTACCGGTCTTGCCGACCGCGAGGCATGCTTTGCGGTCCGCAAGGAAGTCTTCGTCGTCGAACAGGAAGTCCCCGCGGACATCGAGTACGACGCCTTCGACGCGGACGGCTCCGGCACCGTGCATGTGCTGGCTGTCGGGCCGGACGGCCCGCTGGGGACCGGGCGGCTGGTGCACGGTCCCGCCGCGGCGGAGAAGACCGGCGGCGCCGACGCGTCGGTCGGCTCGCTCGGCCGGCTGGCCGTCAGCCGGGCTGCCCGTGGGATGGGCGTCGGAGTCGCCCTGGTGCGTGCCATAGAGGCGGAAGCGGCGCGGCTCGGGCTGGCGGCCGTCGATCTGCACGCGCAGACGCACGCCCTGGGTTTCTACGAGCGGCTGGGGTACGTGGCCTACGGCCCGGAGTTCGCCGACGCGGGGATAGCGCACCGCGCGATGCGCAAAATGCTCCAGGCGCTCTGAACGCCGGGTCCGTTTCGACGCGTTTGGCGTGAAGCGCGTGGCGCGCTGAGCATCCTGGTCGTCGAGGCCGGAAGGTCGCACGGTGGATCAGTTGGCGCTGCTGTTCTTGCTGTTGCTCGGGGCCGTGGTCACTGTGCCCCTGGGACCGGCTCGGGCTGCACGCGCCGGTACTCATGACCCTGGGCGGGATCGGGCTGGCACTGCTGCCCCTCGTGCCCAATGTCGACATTCCGCCCGACTGCATCCTCCCGCTGGTTCTGCCGCCGCTGCTGTACGCCTCCGCTCAGCGCACCTCCTGGCGGCAGTTCGCGGCCAACGTGCGGCCGATCCTGCTGCTCGCCGTCGCCCTGAGCGCCCTCGTCGCGCCGCCCGACACCGTGGCGGCGACGGCGGTAGCCGGCTCGCTCGGGCTGCCCCGGCGGCCGTCGTCCCCGCGGGGCACCGGCGGGGACGACGAACTGCCGTGCATAGGGCTGGGGACGTCTCAGCCGCGTCCCGTGCGCGGATGGTGGCCGTCCGGTTCCACCGCCTCCGCGGTGTACGCCCCGGCGTTGTTGCTGTGGACTTCCTCGGCGGCCGGTGGCATGCCGTTCGACTTGCCGCGCTCCGGCCACTGTCCGTCCGGCGGCAGTTCGGCCGGTGACGTCGCGATCCGCGGCATCGCGTACCGGTGCTCCTCGCACAGCCAGGCGATCATCTGCTCTCTGACGACGCATCGCGTGGTCCATATGTCGTCCGCGTCCTTCGCGGTGACCACGGCACGCACTTGCATGGTGCTGGGTGTGGTGTCGGTCACGGCCAGGCTCCAGTCGCGCCCGTCCCACGCCTTGCAGTCGGCGAGGATCTCCTGGAGCTTGTCGCGCATCAGGCTCACCGGCGCGGAGTGGTCCAGCTGGAAGAAGACCGTGCCGGTCATCTGGGCGCCGCCGCGCGACCAGTTCTCGAAGGGTTTGCTTGTGAAGTAGGACACAGGCATCGTGATCCGGCGCTCGTCCCAGGTCCGTACGGCGAGGAACGTCAGGGTCACTTCCTCGACCACACCCCATTCGCCGTCCACCACCACGGTGTCACCGATCCGCACCATGTCGCCGAAGGCGATCTGGAAGCCGGCGAAGAGGTTGCCGAGCGTGGACTGCGCGGCGACACCGGCGACGATGCCGAGGATTCCGGCGGACGCCAGCAGCGAGGTGCCCACGGCCCGCATGGCCGGGAAGGTCAGCAGCATGGCCGCCAGCGCGACCACGACGACGACCGCGGTCACGATCCGCATGATGAGCGTGACCTGCGTGCGGACCCGCCGCACCCGGGCCGGGTCGCGCGTCGACGACGCGTACCGGGCGTAGGTGGACTCCACGACCGCGGCGGCGATCCGGATGACCAGCCAGGCCCCGGCGCCGATGAGCACCAGGGTGAGCAGGCGACCGATGGCCGTCTCGTGGTTCTGGATGGCCTGCCACTCGGTCTGCTGGTACGTCCCTCTCAGCAGCGCTGTGAGGAGTACCACTTGGAGGGGAAGTCGGCAGCGGCGCAGCAAGCCCCACAGGGGTGTCTCGGGGTGGCGGTCGTCCACGCGGCGCAGCAACCGGTCGACGAGCCAGCCCAACACCAACGTGAGTACGACCGAGCCGCCGACAACGATCAACGGGCGCAGTACGTTCTCCATGCCTTCGAACCTAACCGGCATCATGGCCTCATGAACATCATGCTTTTCCACTCGGCCTGCGGACTGCGGCCCGCGGTGCACGCGGGCGCCGAGCGGCTGCGTGCCGCCGGGCACGAGGTGCACGTGCCCGATCTCTTCGGGGGTCGGACCTTCGAGAGCGTCGAGGAGGGCATGGCGTTCCGGGACGAGATCGGCAGGGACGAACTGCTCAAGCGGGCGGTACTGGCCGCCGCGCCGCACTCGGACGCGGGTCTCGTGTACGCCGGTTTCTCGTTCGGCGGCTCTGTGGCGCAGCATCTGGCGTTCGCCGACGACAAGGCCCGCGGAGTGCTGCTGCTGCACGGCACGTCCGACATCGCCGACGATGCCTCGGTGGACGAGCTGCCCGTACAGCTGCACATCGCGGACCCGGACCCCTTCGAGCCGCACGACTGGCTGAACGCCTGGTATCTGAGGGCGCGTCGGGCCGGTGCGGAGGTGGAGGTCCACAGCTACCCGGGCGCCGGACACCTCTACACGGATCCGGACCTGCCCGACTACGACGCCGAGGCCGCCGAGCAGACCTGGCGGGTCGCCCTCGCCTTCCTGGACACGCTGTAGGGGTTACGGAGGCCGGCGCGGCTCGTACGGGCTCGCACGGTCTGCGGCCGCCGGCAGAACCTGCCGGCGGCCGCAGCATGAGTGGAGGTCAGCCTGCGCGGTAGGCCGTCCAGCTGTTGGTCATGCGCGCCACCTGGCCCGCGGTGAACTGGTACATGCAGTTGTCGTACGTGTAGTCCATGAAGTTGTGGATCGGGTCGACACCCGCCTTGCTCGCGCAGGTGTCACGCCCGGTCGGGCACTCGTACGCGGCGCTCTTCTCGGCCGGCGTGTCGGAGACGTAGTCGCCGTTGCCGTTGCAGCCGCCCTGGAAGGTGTGGTAGAGCCCCAGCCAGTGGCCGACCTCGTGGGTGGCGGTGTCGCCCTCGTTGTAGTTGGCGGCGGATCCGCCGGGCAGCGACTTGTCGAGCACGACGACGCCGTCCATCGACGGGCTCGAACCGTACGAGCTGGGGAAGGTCGCCCAGCCGAGCAGGCCGCCGCTGAGGTTGGCGGTGTAGAAGTTGAGCGCGCCGGCGCCGCCCTTGCGCAGCGCGGACTTCATGGCCTTCTCCTGCGTCGAGCCGGAGGCCAGGTTGTACCAGGAGGCGTTGTCGGTGTAATCCGTGGCGGCCAGCGTGAACTGGAAGTTGGTGTTGGCGTTGCCGGTGCCCTGGCCGCCGAAGGCCGAGTTGAGGACCGCCATCTGCTCACTGATGTCGGTCGCGGTGAGCTTGCCGGTGTTCCCGCTGTGGATGACGTGGAAGTAGACCGGGATGGAGGTCACGGCGGCGGCGGAGAAACTTCTTCCGTTCGCCCGGGCCTTCGAGAGTCTCTTCACCAGGTCGGCGTCCATGGCCTTGGCCTGCGCGGCGGTGACCTCGTTGGGCTCGTCCTTGTGCGACGCGCCGCCGGGGTGTGCTTCGCGCGCGGTGGCGGACGCGCTCGCGGTGCCGGCGCAGTCGTCTGCCGGGGCCTTGGCGGCGGCGATCCCCGTGGGAGCGGAGAGCGGGGAGAGGGCAAGGGTTCCGGCCATCACTGCGGTAGCGATGAACCTGCTGCGCAGACGGGGGGATATCCGGGCAAGAGCACGCACGTTGACTCCTTGTGGGGGCGGGCGGAGGTGACTTCCTCGCCACTGCCGGGAGATTACGTGTGCATGCCAGATCTTGATGAGGATTGAACAAGCCCAATCAATCCTTTGATCAATTGGGGCATCGGGGCGAAATCTTTCGGACTGGTCCGGACTTTGAGATCTGTTGGTAACGCAGATGACTACCGAGGCGGGTGGTGTGTCCGGTTTCGGATGGCGGATTTACACCACCCGCCCGTTGGTGTGATCTGTGTGTAACAAGCCGTGCTGTGGCTGGAAATCGCCTATCAGCGCACCGGCTGGCTCACCCGCTCGACCTTCTGCGTTCCGTTGAGCGTGCGGTAGGAGCGCGCCCACTTCGCTGTCGCGTTCTGTGCGGCCTTGTCGGAGATGACGTAGTAGTCCATCTGCGAGCGCTCGGCAGTGACGTCGAGCACGCCGTAGCCGTGGGAGTCCATGTCCACCCACTTCACGTGGCGGTTGGCGGCCCGGACGGCGGTGGAGGCGGCGAGCGAGACCGTCCCCGGGGCGACATGAAGGATGTCGTCGAGGTTGTCGGAGCTCACCGAGGTGACCACGAACTCCGTGGCGGCGGACTGCGAGAGCGGATACGTCGCCGCCTTGACCGGCACGTCGTTGGCCCACGCCATATGGATGTCGCCGGTGAGGAACACGGTGTTCTTGATGCCCCGCTGGGTCAGATGCGCGAGCAGTTCCCTGCGGTCGTCCGTATAGCCGTCCCACTGGTCGACGTTGACGGCCAGCCCCTCCTTGGGCAGTCCGAGCAACCCGGCCAGCGGACCCAGCAGGTGCGCCGGTACGGAGCCGAAGGCCACCGGCGAGATCATCACCGAGGTGCCGACCAGCTTCCAGGACGCGTCGGAGGAGGCCAGACCCGACTTGAGCCAGTCCAGCTGGGCGCGGCCGGTGACCGTACGCTCCGGGTCGTCGACCTTGCCACTGCCCACGGCGGCCTGCTGCGACCGGAAGGAGCGCAGATCCAGGAGGTGGAGGTCGGCCAGTTTGCCGAAGCGCAGCCGGCGGTACACCGTGCCCTCGGTGGACGTGCGTACGGGCATCCACTCGAAGTACGCCTGCTTGGCGGCGTCCACGCGCTGCGTCCACTCGCCCTCGGCGCCGGGGGTGTGGTTCTCGGCGCCGCCCGACCAGGCGTCGTTGGCGATTTCGTGGTCGTCCCATATCGCGATGACCGGGTGCGCGGCGTGCAGCGCCTGGAGGTCGGCGTCGGTCTTGTAGTGCGCGTGCCGGGTGCGGTAGTCGGCAAGCGTGACGATCTCGTTGCCGGGCTCGTGCTGTCGTACCGAGTACTCGGCGTCCGGGTAACTGCCTCTCGCGTATTCGTAGATGTAGTCGCCGAGGTGGAGGACGGCGTCGAGGTCGGTGCGGGCGGCCAGGTGTCTGTAAGCCGAGAACCAGCCCGACTCCCAGTTGGCGCAGGAGACCACGCCGAAGCGGACGTCGGCCGTCGCCGCGTCAACGGCCGGTGTGGTGCGGGTCCGGCCGACGGGCGACACCGTGCCGCCCGCCGTGAAACGGAAGTAGTAGGCGGTGGCCTGACGCAGACCCCTGACGTCGACCTTGACCGTGTGATCGGAGGCGGCGGTCGCGGTGGTCGAGCCGCGGGCGACCAGCTGCGTGAACCCCCTGTCCTCCGCCACCTCCCAACTGACGCTCGTGTCCGGGCCCTTGCCGGAGCCGGGGAGGGCGTCCGGGGCGGGGGTGACGCGGGTCCACAGCAGGACCCCGTCGGGCAGCGGGTCGCCGGAGGCGACACCGTGCAGGAAGGAGGGTGCCGCGACGACGGCGGCGGAAGCGGGGGCCCCGAAGGCTATCGGGGCGACGACGGCGGTGGCGGCAGCGGCTTTGACGACCGTGCGGCGACGCGGTGAAGAAGGGAGAAGACTGGTCACGGATGATCACATTACTGACCGGTATGCGAGACGGGCGGGCAAACTCCGAAAAGTTTGCCCGCCCGTCGTCGGTCAGTTGACTGTGTGTCAGTGCGGCGGGGCGGCCAGGCCCCAGCGCTCCGTCGTCAGCCCTTCAGCGCCTCGTCGATCGCCTTGGTGTAGTCGCCGGGGGTCTGCGGCGTCTCGATCTTCTTGCCGTCCATCTTCAGCGTGGGGGTGCCCTGAACGCCGCTCCTGTCGAAGGTCTTCGACATCTCCAGCGCCCACTTGTCGTAGGTGCCGTCCTTCACTGCCTTCTCGAACGCCGCGTTGTTCTCGAGGGCGGCGACCCCGTCCGCGATCTTCAGCAGATAGCTGTCGTCGGCGAACTTGTCCTTGCTCTCCTCCGGGTGGTTCTCCTTGGAGTAGAGGGCGGCCTTGTACTCCAGGAACGCCTCGGGGCTCACGTCCAGTGCCGCGCCCAGCGCGCTCAGTGCGTTCTTCGAGCCCTCGCCGTTGTCGGAGTTGTCGATGAAAGTGGCGCCGATGTACTGGACCCGGTACTTGCCGTCGTCGATGTCCCTCTTGATCTGCTCACCGACCGACTGCTCGAAGGTCGCGCAGATCGGGCAGCGCGCGTCCTCGTACAGTTCCAGCGTCTTCTTCGCGTTCTTCTTGCCGAGGAGGACCGTCGTGCCGTTCTCGCCCTCGGTGTTCTTCGGCGCGACAAGCTTCTTGTCGGCGGCCGCCTCCCAGGCGCCGGGCTTGTTCATCTGCGTGACGGCGTAGCCGGCGCCGCCGGCCAGTGCGAGGACGCCGACGACGGAACCGGCCACGACCAGCCGGCGGCGAGTCTTGTCCTTCTGGGCCTGGCGTTCGCGCTCCTGGCGCAGCCGCTCGCGGGCGGCAGCCTTGTTGGCCTGGCTGTTGCGTGCACTCATGATCGTTCTCCGTGTGATGACGTGGGGCGCAGCGCGGAGGCTGCAGTGCTCAGGCGGGGGTGAGCGCCGAGCAGGGCGGTCCGCGCCGTCCGACGGAGTGCACGAGGACACGGGCGTGAGCGGTGTGCGTGCGGCGGGCGGGCCGGGTCCGCGGCCGTACCGGAGCAGCCACGGAACCGGCCGCGGCCACCGCGATCGCCAACGGCCGGAACGTGAAGGCGGCCACCGCGCGCAGCAGCTGGGAGAGCGCGCTCTCACCGTGTCGCAGCCAGCCGGCGGCCAGCAGCCCGACCGCGACATGCGTGGCGAGGAGGAGCCAGGGGGTGGCGGGGCCGGGGGAGTCCAGCAGCAGGGCCGCCGGGTTCCGCGCCTGGCCGGTGACTTCGGCCAGCGGGGCCCCGACGTCGGAGCCTCCGCAGAGCACGTCCACACCGAACGAGCGCAGCGGGCCCGCGACCGGGCCGCCGGCCTGTCCGTAACAGACGTGCTGGCCGGTGGTGAAGACCGTGTCGGCCGCCAGCTCCAGTGGGACGAGCAGCCCGGCGATCCGCCAGTAGCCGCGCTCCCGGCCGGCCAGTGCATAGGCAAGGGCGAACACCGCGCCGGACAGGGCGCCGACCACGGTCAGCGGCAGCGGCACCCCGGACAGCGAGACGTGCGAGGCAGCCGAGAGCGTCACGACGAGCGCTGTGAAAAGCGCCGCGCGCAATGCCCTGAGCCGGGTCGCCGAGATGTCCACCGGGTGAGTGTGCCATGCCTTCTTGTATGAGGTCCCTAAGGCCGCAGGAGGCCCGGAATCCTGCCGTTGCGGAAGAGGTCGACGAAGATCTGGTGATCCGCCCGCGCCTGGGCCCCGTAGGAGTGCGCGAAGTCCACCAGCAGTTCCCCGAAGCCGTCCTCGTCGGCCGCGATCGCCGCGTCGATGGCCCGTTCCGTCGAGAACGGCACCAGCGAGTGGCCGCTCTCGTCGTCCGCCGCCGAGTGCATGGTGGCCGTGGCCCGGCCGAGGTCGGCGACGACCTCCGCGATCTCCTCCAAGTCGTCGATGTCCGACCAGTCGAGGTCCACCGCGTACGGCGAGACCTCGGCCACCAGCTGCCCCGAGCCGTCCAGCTCGGTCCAGCCCAGCCACGGGTCGGCGTGGGCCTGGAGCGCCCGCTGGGAGATCACCGTGCGGTGTCCCTCGTGCTGGAAGTAGTCGCGGACGGCCGGGTCGGTGATGTGCCGGGAGACGGCCGGCGTCTGCGCCTGCTTCAGATAGATGACGACGTCGTTCTCGAGGGCGTCGCTGTTGCCCTCCAGCAGGATGTTGTACGACGGCAGACCGGCCGAGCCGATGCCGATGCCGCGGCGGCCGACGACATCCTTCACCCGGTAGGAGTCGGGGCGGGCCAGGCTCGACTCGGGCAGGGTCTCCAGGTAGCCGTCGAACGCGGCGAGCACCTTGTAGCGGGTGGCGGCGTCCAGCTCGATCGAGCCGCCGCCGGGCGCGAAGCGGCGCTCGAACTCGCGGATCTCGGTCATCGAGTCGAGCAGCCCGAAGCGGGTGAGCGAGCGGGCGACGCGCAGCGCGTCCAGCAGCGGCCCCTCCGCCGTGTCCAGGGTGAAGGGCGGCACCTCGTCGTTCTTGGCACCGGTCGCCAGGGCGTGGATGCGCTCGCGGTAGGCGGCGGCGTACGTCCGAACCAGCGCGGTGATCTGCTCGTCGCTGAGCGCCTTGGTGTAGCCGATCAGCGCCACGGAGGCGGCGAAGCGCTTGAGGTCCCAGGTGAAGGGGCCCACGTACGCCTCGTCGAAGTCGTTGACGTTGAAGATCAGGCGGCCGTTGGAGTCCATGTACGTGCCGAAGTTCTCGGCGTGCAGATCGCCGTGGATCCACACCCGGCTGGTCCGGTCGTCCAGATAGGCCCCGTCGTACCGGCCGTCGTCCAGGTCCCGGTAGAAGAGGGAGGCGGTGCCGCGGTAGAACGCGAACGCCGACGCGGCCATCTTGCGGAACTTCACCTGGAAGGCGGCCGGGTCGGCTGCCAGGAGTTCGCCGAAGGCGGTCTCGAAGACGGCGAGGATCTGCTCGCCGCGCTGCTCGGCAGTGGGCTGCGGGACCGACATCGCTGGGTGCCTCCTGGTACATGACAACTGGGACGGGGGTTCCAGCCCTTCCAACGCACGAAGGTAGTTGCGAGTGCCCGCCCTGCCGTGACCCGGGCCCCCGGTCCGGGCCGGGGCGGCTTCGCGCCGTCCCCCTGCATTGTCAGTGGGGAGACGTAGACTTCGACGCTGTTCACCCGACCCGTCATCGACCGTTCCGCTGGAGGCCTCCGCCGTGACCAAGCCGCCTTTCACGCACCTTCACGTCCACACCCAGTACTCGCTGCTGGACGGTGCCGCGCGGCTCAAGGACATGTTCAACGCCTGCACCGAGATGGGCATGACGCACATCGCCATGACCGACCATGGCAACCTGCACGGGGCGTACGACTTCTTCCACACGGCCAAGAAGGCCGGGGTCACCCCCATCATCGGCATCGAGGCGTACGTCGCGCCCGAGTCCCGGCGGAACAAGCGGCGCATCCAGTGGGGCCAGCCGCACCAGAAGCGGGACGACGTATCCGGTTCCGGCGGCTACACCCACAAGACGATCTGGGCGGCCGACAAGACCGGCCTGCACAACCTCTTCCGGCTCTCCTCCGACGCGTACGCCGAAGGCTGGCTGACCAAGTGGCCGCGGATGGACAAGGAGACCATCGCCCAGTGGTCGGAGGGGCTCATCGCCTCCACCGGCTGCCCCTCCGGGGAGGTACAGACGCGGCTGCGCCTCGGCCAGTTCGACGAGGCGCTGAAGGCGGCCTCCGAGTACCAGGACATCTTCGGCAAGGACCGCTACTTCCTGGAGCTGATGGACCACGGCATCGAGATCGAGCGCCGGGTCCGCGACGGACTGCTGGAGATCGGCAAGAAGATCGGCATTCCGCCGATCGTCACCAACGACTCGCACTACACGTACGCGCACGAGGCGTCCGCCCACGACGCCCTGCTCTGTATCCAGACCGGTAAGAACCTCTCCGACCCGGACCGCTTCCGGTTCGACGGCACGGGCTACTACCTGAAGTCGACGGACGAGATGTACGCGGTCGACTCCTCGGACGCCTGGCAGGAGGGATGCGCGAACACCCTGCTGGTCGCTCAGCAGATCAACACCGAGGGCTGGTTCCAGGAGCGGAACCTGATGCCGAAGTTCGAGGTGCCGGAGGGCTTCACGGAGGTCACCTGGTTCCGCGAGGAGACCATGCGCGGCATGGCCCGGCGGTACCCGGGCGGCATCCCGGAGGACCGCCTCAAGCAGGTCGAGTACGAGATGGGCATCATCATCGAGATGGGCTTCCCGGGGTACTTCCTCGTGGTCGCCGACTTCATCATGTGGGCCAAGAACAACGGCATCGCGGTGGGCCCCGGCCGAGGCTCCGCGGCCGGTTCGATCGTCGCGTACGCCATGGGCATCACCGACCTCGACCCGATCGAGCACGGCCTGATCTTCGAGCGGTTCCTGAACCCCGAGCGCATCTCCATGCCCGACGTCGACATCGACTTCGACGAGCGCAGGCGCGGTGAGGTGATCCGGTACGTCACCGAGAAGTACGGCGCCGACAAGGTCGCCATGATCGGGACGTACGGCAAGATCAAGGCGAAGAACGCGATCAAGGACTCGGCGCGGGTGCTCGGTTACCCGTACGCGATGGGCGACCGGCTCACCAAGGCGATGCCCGCCGACGTCCTGGGCAAGGGCATCGACCTCAACGGCATCACCGACCCGAGCCACCCGCGCTACAGCGAGGCGGGCGAGATCCGGGGGATGTACGAGAACGAGCCGGATGTGAAGAAGGTCATCGACACCGCCAAGGGCGTCGAGGGCCTGGTGCGTCAGATGGGTGTGCACGCGGCCGGCGTGATCATGTCCAGCGAGACGATCACCGACCACGTCCCGGTCTGGGTGCGGCACTCCGACGGCGTGACCATCACGCAGTGGGACTACCCCAGCTGTGAGTCGCTCGGCCTGCTGAAGATGGACTTCCTCGGCCTGCGCAACCTCACGATCATGGACGACGCCGTCAAGATGGTGAAGGCCAACAAGGGCATCGATCTCGAGCTGCTCGAAATCCCGCTGGACGACCCTAAGACGTACGAACTCCTCCAGCGCGGTGACACGCTCGGCGTCTTCCAGTTCGACGGCGGCCCGATGCGGTCCCTGCTGCGGCTGATGAAGCCCGACAACTTCGAGGACATTTCCGCCGTCTCGGCCCTCTACCGGCCGGGCCCGATGGGCATGAACTCGCACACGAACTACGCGCTCCGCAAGAACGGCCAGCAGGAGATCACACCGATCCACCCGGAGCTGGAGGAGCCGCTCAAGGAGGTCCTCGGCCTCACCTACGGCCTCATCGTGTACCAGGAGCAGGTGCAGAAGGCCGCCCAGATCATCGCCGGCTACTCGCTCGGCGAGGCCGACATCCTGCGCCGCGTGATGGGCAAGAAGAAGGCCGACGAGCTGGAGAAGAACTTCGTTCTCTTCCAGGCGGGCGCCAAGAAGAAGGGCTTCTCGGACGCGGCGATCAAGGCGCTGTGGGACGTGCTGGTGCCGTTCGCCGGATACGCCTTCAACAAGGCGCACTCCTCCGCGTACGGGCTGGTCACCTACTGGACGGCGTACCTCAAGGCGAACTACCCCGCCGAGTACATGGCCGCGCTGCTGACGTCCGTCAAGGACGACAAGGACAAGTCGGCCATCTACCTCAACGAGTGCCGGCGTATGGGCATCAAGGTGCTGCCGCCCAATGTGAACGAGTCGGAGTCGAACTTCGCCGCGCAGGGCGACGACGTGATCCTCTTCGGGCTGACCGCCGTCCGCAATGTCGGGCAGAACGTGGTGGACTCGATCATCCGAAGCCGCAAGGCGAAGGGCAAGTACACGTCCTTCCCCGACTTTCTCGACAAGGTCGAGGCCGTCGTCTGCAACAAGCGCACCGTCGAGTCGCTGATCAAGGCCGGCGCCTTCGACGAGATGGGCCACACCCGCAAGGGCCTGGTCGCCCACCACGAGCCGATGATCGACAACGTGGTGCAGGTCAAGCGCAAGGAGGCCGAGGGCCAGTTCGACCTCTTCGGCGGCATGGGTGAGGAGGCCGGCGACGAGCCGGGCTTCGGTCTCGACGTCGAGTTCTCCGACGTCGAGTGGGAGAAGGCCTACCTGCTGGCTCAGGAGCGCGAGATGCTCGGACTCTACGTGTCCGACCACCCGCTGTTCGGTATCGAGCACGTCCTGAACGACAAGGCGGACGCGTCCATCTCCCAGCTGACCGGCGGTGAGCACGCCGACGGCGCGATCGTCACCATCGGCGGCATCATCTCAGGCCTGCAGCGCAAGATGACCAAGCAGGGCAACGCCTGGGCCATCGCAACCGTCGAGGACCTGGCCGGCTCCATCGAGTGCATGTTCTTCCCGGCGACGTACCAGCTGGTCTCGACCCAGCTCGTCGAGGACGCCGTGGTCTTCGTCAAGGGCCGGCTCGACAAGCGCGAGGACGTGCCCCGGCTGGTCGCCATGGAACTGATGGTCCCCGACCTGTCGTCGGCGGGCACCAACGCGCCGGTGGTGATCACCATTCCGACGGTCAAGGTCACCCCGCCGATGGTCAGCCGGCTCGGCGAGATTCTCGGCCACCACCGCGGCAACACCGAGGTGCGCATCAGGCTCCAGGGTGCACGTAAGACGACAGTGCTCAGGCTCGACCGGCACCGTGTCCAACCCGATCCGGCGCTGTTCGGCGACCTGAAGGTGCTGCTCGGCCCGTCCTGCCTCGCGGGGTAGGCCACCCGGTCCGGGCGCCGGTCCGGGCGACCGACGGAAGGCAAGACGAAGGGCGCGCCCCGGCGGGCGCGCCCTTCGTCATGTGCCGCTGTTCCGGCCGTCAGTTGTGGCCGAAGCGCCGCTGGTGCTTGCGGGCAACATCCGCGGGGCTGCCCTGCGCCTTGGACTGGATGTGCTGCGCCGCGTCCATCGAAGAGGACCTCGCGTGCTCGGCTCCGCGCTCCGCGGCAGACCGGTCGTGCTGGCTGCTCTGTTTCCGGTTCTTGTTCTTGGCCATGGTGATGCCTCCGTGGGGAAACTAGGGGCCAGGGCCGGGAACCAGACTCACACAAGCTGACAATCTGTGCATTTTGGATCATTGCTTTGTGTGATTGAGGGTCGTCTCGGAACAAGTTCGAGATAACTTCGCCATCCGCCGCGCCGATGATCGAGTTCCGGCCGTTAACCCCCGCACGGTCGGGCAGACTCGAAGGAAACCCGATGCATAACCCGCCCCCTCCCTTTGGCGGGGGACCCCCGGAAAGAGGGTGGAAGCGTGGACCGCTGCGTCGTCCTGGTTGACGCCGGCTATCTGCTGGGCGCCGCCGCGAGCCTTCTCGCCGGAGAACCTTCCCGCTCCCGCATCACAGTCGACCACACCGCCCTCATCCAGGGCCTGCGCGAGCGGGCGGAGGCGGACACGGAACAGCCGCTGCTGCGCATCTACTGGTTCGACGGCGCCCCGGACCGGGTCCCGCAGCCCGAGCACCGGCGGCTGCGCGTCATGCCCCGCGTCACGGTCCGGCTGGGCGCACTGACACGCAGCGACGGACGCTGGGCGCAGAAGGGCGTCGACGCGGCGATGCACGCGGAACTCACCGAACTGGCCAGAAACCGCGCCTGCTCCGATGTGGTCCTCGTGACGGGCGACGGCGATCTGCTGCCCGGCCTGATGTCCGCGAAGGAACACGGGGTCGCCGTACACCTGTGGGCGGTCCAGGCCGCCGACGGCGACTACAACCAGTCCGAGGACCTTGTCGCCGAGGCCGACGAGCGGCGGGTGCTCGACCGCGCCTGGATCACAGGGGCGGTACGCCCGAAGGAACTGACCGGCATCTGCGCGCCGCCGCCGGTGCCGCGCCCCGAGATCGCGGCGATCCTCTCCGCCCCCCTGCCCGAGTCCGCGCTCGCGGAGGCGACCCGCAACGGCACCACGCCCGCGCCCAACGGGAACGGCGCCGCGGCCGCGCACGTCCAGGGGGCGCCCGGCTCCAAGAGCGTTCCCACCCCCAAGGACCTGGCGAGCCTGCGCGGCCCCGGTACGCAGCCGGCGCAGCATCCCGCAAACGCGACCCTGCGCTGGTCCTCCGACCGGGGCTGGGTCGAGCGCGGCGGTCCGCTCGGCGAGCCGGCCGAGACCGCCTCGCTGCCCACCCTGGCGCAGCTCACCAGCGCCGAGCAGCGCTGGGCGGACCGGGAGGAGGACATCACCACGGTCGGCGGCGACCCCTTCGAGGTGGGGCAGGTCTTCGCGCGGCGCTGGATGGAGCGGCTGCCGGAGACCGTTCATCTGCAGAAGCTGTCGACGATGTACCCGCGGATTCCGCACCGCATCGACGGCGAACTGCTCAGGTACGCGGCCAGGTTCGGACTCCTCACTCACAAGGACGACCAGATCGACGAGCACGACCGCTATGCGATCCGCGCCGGGTTCTGGCGTGAAATCGACGTCCGGGCCGCGGCCGAGCACGCGTCGACGGGTCCCGCGGGGGAGTAGCTCCGCGCCCCGTCCACGCAACCCGGGCGCGTTCCGTGGAGCGGAACCACGTAGGCTCATCCCTCGTGAGTACGGGCACAGCACAGGCGGGACACGGCGGCGCAGCCGGAACGGCGCAGGCCCCGGTCGTGTGCGCGGTGCGTGACCTGGTCAAGACGTACCCGGCCGTGCGCGGGCGCCGCGGCGCCCCGGCGACCGCGGAAGTGCGGGCCACGGACGGCATCTCCCTGGACGTACGCCAAGGCGAGATCTTCGGCCTGCTCGGCCCCAACGGCGCCGGCAAATCCACCGTCGTGCGCCAGCTGACCGGGCTCATGCGGCCCGACTCCGGCACGGTCCGCATGCTGGGCCACGATCTCGTGCGCCACCCCGAGCGCGCGTCCCGGCTCATCGGCTATCTCGGCCAGGAGTCGACCGCGCTCGACGAACTCACCGTCTCGCTCGCCGCCGAGACCACCGGGCGGCTTCGCGGGCTCGACGCGCGGACGGCGCGGGCCGAGCGCGACGCCGTACTGGACGAGCTGGGGCTCACGGACATCGCCGGGCGGCCCCTGAAAAAGCTGTCCGGCGGGCAGCGGCGGCTGGCCTGCTTCGCGACAGCGCTCGTCGGCGAACGGCCGGTGCTGGTCCTGGACGAGCCGACCACCGGCATGGACCCGGTGGCGCGGCGTGCCGTCTGGGCCGCGGTCGACCGGCGACGCGCGGAGAACGGCGCGACGGTCCTCCTCGTCACCCACAACGTCATCGAGGCCGAGACGGTGCTCGACCGGGTCGCCGTCCTCGAACGCGGCAAGGTCATCGCCTGCGACACCCCGGCCGGGCTCAAGGCGCAGGTCGCCGGCGAGGTACGGCTGGAACTGGTCTGGCGGGAGCGGGCGCCGCTCGACGTACCCGAGGTCGCCGCACTGCGCGGCTCCGCCCAGGAGTCCGGCCGCAGCTGGGTGCTGCGGCTGGCCCCCGACGAGGCGCGGGCGGCGGTCGCCGCGGTGACCGGGGGAGCTGCCTTCGCGGCGCTGGACGACTTCACTCTCGCGACGCCGAGCCTGGAGGACGTCTACATGGCGCTCGGAGGGCGTACGAAGGGGCTGGTGAAGGCGTGAGCCGGGGAACGCGGCGTGGCACAGGGGCGCGCACGGGCGCCCCGCGCGGGAACGCGGGGGACGCGGCCCGCCGGAAAGCGCCGGACCCGGTGAGCAGGAACGTATGGGACAGGAGCACCACAGCGTGAGTGTCGTGCCCGCCGAGGCGGTGACCGGGCGGCAGGCCCCGGTGCAGAGCGCGGTGCCCGCGCAGGACGCCGCACCGCTGGCGCCCCGGGCCCGCCTGCTGCCCTCGCTCGTGGCCGTGTACCGGGCGCAGCTCTCGCGTGCCCGTGTGGCCCGGATCCCGCTGCTCTTCGTGGCCACCTTCCAGTCCGTCGGGATCATGGTCCTGATGCGCGGAGTCGTCGACGGCGGTTCCGAAGCGCGGGCCGTGGTCGCGGGATCAAGCGTGCTCGTCGTCGCATTCGTCGCGCTCAATCTGCTGGCCCAGTACTTCGGGCAGCTCAGGGCGGGGGGCGGCCTCGACCACTACGCCACACTGCCGGTGCCGCCCGCCGCCGTGGTGCTGGGGGCGGCGGCCGCGTACGCCTCCTTCACCGTGCCCGGGACCGTCGTCACGGCGGTCGTGGGCTCCACGCTGTTCCAGCTGCCCATGACCCACCTGTGGATCCTGGCCGCTGTCATCCCCCTCTCCGGCGCCGCCCTGGCCGGCCTGGGCGCGGCGCTGGGGCTGCTCGCCCCGCGGCAGGAGCTCGCCACGCTGCTCGGGCAGCTGGGCATGTCCGCCGCACTGCTGCTGGGCGTACTGCCGCCCGACCGGCTTCCCGGCCCTCTCGGGTACGCGCGGGACCTGCTGCCCTCGACCTATGGCGTGGAGGCGCTCGCCCGCACTTTCGATCCCCATCCCGACTGGTCGGCGGTCGGGCTGGATCTGGCGGTGTGCGCGGGCGTGGGCATGGTCTCCCTGGCCGTCGCGACCTGGGCGTACCGCCGCGCGGCCGTCCGCTGACCCGCGGCCCGCACACCCGATCGGACGTCCCGCCTCCGGGTGTGCGGCGGCAGCCTGGCACGATGGCAGGGTGACCGCACCTCTGACGCCGCCTCACGAGCAGCCCCCCAACGATTCCTGGCAGCAGCCCTCCGCCGGAGGCTCGCCCTACTATGCACCGGCCGGACCGGTGCGGGACGACGGGCCCGGAACGGCGGCGGAGGTGCGACAGGCCGCCGTGGTGACGGTCGTGGTGGCCGCCACCGGTGCGCTGCTGGGGCTGCTGTGGCTGTGGCTGGCGCCACGGGTCCAGCTCGTCTCCAACGGCGAGGCCGTCTTCCTCAAGGACACCGAGGGCGAGGCCGCCGTGGGAGCGGACGGCACATTCATACTGCTGGCGCTCGGTTTCGGTGCGCTGAGTGCGGCCGCGGTCTTCTGGTTCCGCCGACGCGGCGGCATCCCGCTGGTGGTCGGTCTGGCCGTGGGCGGCCTGCTGGGATCGATCGTGGCCTGGCAGCTCGGCGTACAGCTCGGCCCCCACCAGGACGTGGTGGAGCAGGCGAAGGCGGTCGGCGAAGGGGTCCCCTTCGCCTCGCCCCTCGAGCTGGTGGCCAAGGGGGCGCTGCTGGCGTGGCCGATGGCGGCGCTGGCGACGCACCTCGGGCTGACAGCGGTGTTCGGCCCCCGCGACCCGGAGCCCGAGCTGGACTGGGGACCGTACCCGGCTCCGCCGACGGAAGGCTCCGGGCCGGCGCGGCGGTAGGTTCCGTTCCGGAAGGCTCGGTTCCGGACAGGCTCAGGGGCGGGCGATCCGAGCCAGGGTCGCGTGGGTCAGGGACGCCAGGGCCGACGGGGCGAGCTCGATCTCGAGGCCACGGCGGCCCGCCGAGACGCAGACCGTGTCATGGGCGGACGCCGAGGCGTCCAGGACCGTGCGCAGCCTCTTGCGCTGGCCCAGCGGAGAGATACCGCCCCGCACATAGCCCGTGGTGCGCTCCGCGGCCGCGGGGTCGGCCATCGCCGCCCGCTTGCCGCCCACCGCTGCCGCCAGGGCCTTGAGGTCCAGTGAGCCGGACACCGGGACCACGGCGACGGTGAGTTCGCCGTCCACGTCCGCGATCAGTGTCTTGAAGACCTGGTCCGGCGACACGCCCAGAGCCTGGGCGGCCTCCTCGCCGTAGGAGGCGGCCGCGGGGTCGTGCTCGTAGGCGTGGACCGTGAAATCGGTTCCCGCGGTCGTGAGGGCGACTGTCGCGGGGGTGCCGGCGGACTGTTGCCGCTTCGGCCTCTTCGTGTTCTTCGTGGCCAAGGAGCGCCTGCCTCAAGGTCAGTTGGGGCTCGTCGGAGCCCTGGTCAGGTCGACGGCCGGAAGCGACGGGAGATGGCGGATCACCGCCGTCTCGGAGCGGAGCAGTCTGAGCTCCTCCGCGAGCCGGCTCGCGGTGTCCGGTGCCTGGAGCAGCCGCTGCTTGGCCGGGGTGTCCAGCACCGCCGCGGCCGCCACGAGGTACGAGACCACCGACGGCTCGTCCGGCAGCTCCGCTCCGGTGGACAGCGAGCGCTCGCGCGCTCCGGCCAGACGCTTCTGGTAGTTGCGGAAGGCGCGCAGCACGCCCTCGGCCAGCGCGCCCGCTCCCTCGCCGGAGTCCTCGGGAAGTTCCTCGAGTTCGGCGACGAGATACGGGCCGGTCGCGTCGACCGACAGCAGACGGACCCGCGTGGTGCCGGTGGCCAGTACCTCGAAGCCGCCGTCCTCACGCTCGCGGATGGTCGCCGCGTCCGCGACGCAGCCCACCGGGTGGAAGGCATGGATCGGGTCGTCGCCGAAGCCCGCGCCAGGGCCGCGCTCGGGCACGGCGGTCTGGTCCGGCAGGCCGGGCGCGGTCGGAGCGACCTCCCGGCCGTCCTTGATCGCGACGACGGCGAACCTGCGCGGCTCATCCTCATCAGTCTTCAACAGGTCGCGCATCAGGGCGCGATAGCGCTCCTCGAAGACATTCAAGGGCAGCACGAGGCCCGGGAACAGTACCGAGTTCAGCGGGAAGAGCGGGAGGCGAGCGGTGGTCACAACGCTCAAGCGTAATGGCCGCGGCGGCGGATCCGTCCGGCCCGTCCACCCAACGGGACCTGCGGGGCCGTACGGGCCCGGACGGCGTCGCGTGCGGCAAGGAACCGGTCGAGCGGATCGTCGGTGAACATGTCCCACGGGAAGGACGTCGCGTACGGGCCGATGAGCCGGAACTGCCTGGACGCTTCGGCCCACCGCTGACGCGCGAGGAGTACGTACGCGAGGACGTTGCGCACCTCCGCCGGCCAGGGGTCGCCCGCCACGTACTGGGCGGAGAGGGCGATCGCGAGCTCGGCGGCCCGGTCGATGCGGCCGACCGGCACGGGCGCCGTGCCCCCGCCTCTGAGGCACGCGAGCGCGGCCCGCACGGGCAGGGCCTGGATGAGGGAGCCGGGCGTGGTGTCTTCCGCGGCCCGCTCGGCGAAGTCGAAGCACTCCTGCTGGGAGCCCTGGACGGACAGGTACAGCAGGGCGGAGACGTGGCAGCCGTAGTGGTGCGGGGCGCGCCGCAGGGCCTGCGCCCACAATGCTTCGAACTCCTGGGGGGCCGCGTCGGTCCCGCACGCGTGGTCGAGGGCGATCCGCCACGGCACGGGGTCCCCGGGGGCGCCCTCGGTGACGGCGGTACGGATGAGCGGCGCCGCCTCGCGCAGGAGTTCGGCGCGAGCCGGTGATTCCCAGACCCGGCGAACGGTGAGTTCGGCCGAGACGACCAGAGCGTCCGGGTCGCCGGGGGCGGCGGCCAGCCAGCCGGCGAACCACTCGGGGCGGCGGTGGGCGAAGGCGGCGAGCCGCACGGCGTACCGGTCGCGGTTCTCCCACTCGGCGTTCTCGCGGGTCATGGCGAGCAGCTTGGCGGCCGGCCCGTGGTCGCCCTGCCCGGCTGCGACCAGCGCCGGACCGAGCCGCGTGTCGGGTGCGTCGAGCAGCACCTCGTCGACAGCGGCGTCAGGCGACGGCCGGGTGACGGCCGGACGGTGACCGCGGTGGAAAAGCATGGTGCGGACCATTGAAAACCGCAGGTCGGGCGCGTGTCACCAGATTTCTGTGAAGCTTTGGTGGGGGCGCATTGGTTGTAATCGACGAAGTCAAGAAAAGGTAAAGAACATCGGGTCAGCCGCGACGCAGGAGCCGGGAAGCGCCTGCTGCGACGGTTGTGGCGAGGATCCAGCCAAGCAGGATCAGCGCCGCAGCGGCCCACTGCCACCGCCCCTCGACCCGCCAGTAGCCGTCCTGGCCGAGATTGATCACCGGGAGCAGCAGATCCAGCGCGTACAGGGAGGCGTTCCAGGTGGGGTGCTCGTCCGACTTGATCGCCGCCGGGTTGTAGCGGGAGAAGGCCACCGCGCCCGCCGCCCACAGCACGGCCATCCAGAGCGCGGCCCGGCCGGGGCGGTATCCGTACGCCACCGTCCAGTCCTGCAGGAAGCCCCACAGCTTCGCGGCCGGCGGCAGGGTCTCGCGGCGTCTGCGCTGTTTGGCGAGGAGCACCTCGCGGGCGTCGGCGTCCTCGCCGCTGTTGCGCAGCACGGTGGCCAGCCGCTCGTACGGCTCCGGGGCGTACTCCGGCGTCGCCGCCTCCACCCACTCCAGGCGCCGGGAGAGCGGGAAGTGCCCGCGGGGGACGAGGTTCTCGTAGCTGAAGCCGCCCATCGCGAAGCCGCCGGGACCCGGCCAACTGGTCGATTTGTCGACCAGGTTGACGACCCTCGCGCCTGACAGGACGACCCGCCCCCGCTCCGGCCGTTCGCCGAGGAACCGCAGCTCGGGTGTCTGTATCCGGCGCAGCGACACCTCCTGGTCGTTCTCCAGGGTGAAGCGCGCCCGGTCGAAGTCCACGGCGTCGCCGAACCGGCCGTCGTCCAGCCGTATGCCCCCCTGGCACTCGAAGCGCTGCACCCGGGTACCGCGCAGCGGGGTGTTGGTGGTGCCGAACGGGGGAGTGCCCCCGCTGTCGGCACCGTTGAGGGCGATGGCCGTCATGTAGAAGGTGCGCTCCACGGTCAGCTGCGGGGCGTTGAGGGCCCTGCGCCCGTACGGATTGCGCAGCCGGCTGCCGCGCAGGCTCAGCGAGACCCCGACCTTCGCGCCGCGCAGGCTCAGCTCGCCGTACGACTCGATCATCTCGGCCTGGAGATCCTGGGCGACCGACAGGCCGTCCGCCGCGATGGAGCGCCCCTTGCGGTCCCTGTGGACCACGATCTGGCTGATCAGCAGGTCGGTGCCGATCTGGGCGTCCGTCAGCCGGATGCCGTTCGCCACCCGGCACCGCGGCATGTGCAGGTCGCCCTCGGTGTGCAGCCGGGCAGCCTCGATCCGCGGGATCGAGCAGCCCACCATGCGCAGGGTGGTGAAACGGGCCTCCGGCACCAGCAGCTCGTTCTCGAACCGGCAGCCGTTCAGCTCGACGTACGGGTCCACCGTGCCGCCCGACAGATCCAGCGTGCCGCTGATCTGGACGCCCCTGAGCTTGAGCGAGGCGACACGCCCGGGCTGCGCCGGAGGCCCGCTGAGCAGCAGCAGCGCGACGATGTCGGCGCGCACACTGCGCTCCGGCCCCCATGGGAGGTTCGACATCGGATCGTCGTGTTCCGCGACACGGGTACTGAGATCGCAGGTGCTCCCCGTGCGGAACGCCTGCCACATGCGCCGTTCTTCCGGGCTGAGGTCGTCGGGCATGTCGTCGCCCCGCGGCTCGGTCAAGGCCGCCCCTTTCCCCGATTTCGTACAGCCGTTCTTCCCGCTGTGTGACGGGCTGAACGCTAGTGGTCATGAGCGACTTCTGAAACCAGAGGGGCGTGGCGGCGCGAAGCGCCCGGACGAGCGGTGGTGCTCGGGAGACGGGTGGACACGTATCAGCCAGTGATACGGACGTCCGGTGGTCTGGGACGGTCTGAGAGAATTGGCCACGTGATCTCACGTATCGACCTGCGCGGCGACGCCCTTCCCGAGGGTGCTGCCCTGCGCGACCTGCTGCCCCGTGCCGAGTTCGACGTGGAAGCCGCCCTGGAGAAGGTGCGGCCCATCTGCGAGGACGTGCGCCATCGTGGCACGGAGGCGCTGATCGACTACGCCGAGAGGTTCGACGGCGTGAAGCTGGAGCGGGTACGCGTTCCGGCCGAGGCGCTCGACGAGGCGCTGGAGCGGCTGGATCCGGCCGTACGGGCCGCCCTGGAGGAGTCCATCCGCCGCGCCCGCATCGTGCACCGCGCCCAGCGCCGCAGCGAGCACACCACGCAGGTCGTGCCGGGCGGCACGGTCACCGAGAAGTGGGTTCCGGTCGAGCGCGTGGGGCTGTACGCGCCCGGCGGCCGCTCCGTGTACCCGTCCTCCGTGATCATGAACGTGGTCCCGGCGCAGGAAGCGGGCGTCGAGTCCATCGCCCTCGCCTCCCCGCCGCAGGCCGACTTCGACGGCCTGCCGCACCCGACGATCCTCGCCGCCTGTGCGCTGCTGGGGATCGACGAGGTGTACGCGGCCGGCGGCGCGCAGGCCGTCGCCATGTTCGCCTACGGAACGTCCGGCGACGACGGCTGTGCCCCGGCCAACATGGTCACCGGTCCCGGCAATGTCTGGGTCGCCGCAGCCAAGCGCTACTTCACCGGCCGTATCGGCATCGACACCGAGGCCGGCCCCACCGAGATCGCGGTCCTGGCGGACTCGACCGCCGACCCGGTACACGTGGCGGCCGACCTGATCAGCCAGGCCGAGCACGACCCGCTCGCCGCCGCTGTCCTGGTCACCGACTCCGTGGAGCTGGCCGACGCGGTCGAGAAGGAGCTGGAGCCGCAGATCGCCGCGACCAAGCACGTCGAGGACCGGATCCTTCCGGCCCTCTCGGGCAAGCAGTCGGCGATCGTCCTCGTCGACGGGGTCGAGGAGGGCCTGCGGGTCGTCGACGCGTACGGCGCCGAGCACCTGGAGATCCAGACCGCCGACGCCGCCGAGGTGGCCGCACGGGTCCGCAATGCGGGCGCCATCTTCGTCGGGCCCTATGCGCCCGTCTCGCTCGGTGACTACTGCGCCGGCTCCAACCACGTGCTCCCGACCGGCGGTTGTGCCTGTCACTCCTCCGGTCTGTCCGTTCAGTCCTTCCTGCGCGGTATCCACATCGTGGACTACACGCGCGACGCGCTGGCCGAGGTCACGCACCACGTGGTGACACTGGCCGAGGCGGAAGACCTGCCCGCGCACGGCGCGGCGCTGAAGGCGCGTTTTGCCGAAGGCGAACTGGACCAGCACAACGGGTGGAAGGTGCCTGGCCGGTGAACATCGGAATCGACGACCTCCCCATCCGGGACGAGCTGCGCGGCAAGTCCCCGTACGGCGCCCCGCAGCTCGACGTGCCCGTACGCCTGAACACCAACGAGAACCCGTACCCGCTGCCCGAGCCGCTGGTCGAGCGGATCGCCGAGCGCGTCCGCGAGGCCGCCCGCGACCTCAACCGCTACCCCGACCGGGACGCGGTCGAGCTGCGCACCGAGCTGGCGAAGTACCTGACGCGTACGGCCGGCCACGAGGTGGGACCGGCCAACGTGTGGGCGGCGAACGGCTCCAACGAGGTGATCCAGCAGCTGCTGCAGACCTTCGGCGGCCCCGGCCGGACGGCCATCGGCTTCGAACCCTCGTACTCGATGCACGCGCTCATCTCGCGCGGCACCGGCACCGGCTGGATCTCCGGCCCGCGCCGCGAGGACTTCAACCTCGACGCGACGGCGGCCGCGAAGACCATCACCGAGCAGCGGCCCGACGTCGTCTTCATCACCTCGCCCAACAACCCCACGGGCACGGCGGTCGACGCCGACACGGTGCTGGCCCTGTACGAGGCGGCGCAGGCCGCCAAACCCTCCCTGGTGGTGGTCGACGAGGCTTACGGTGAATTCAGCCATCACCCCTCGCTGCTTCCGCTCATCGAGGGCCGGCCGAATCTCGTCCTGTCCCGCACCATGTCCAAGGCCTTCGGCGCGGCCGGGCTGCGCCTCGGCTACCTCGCGGCACATCCCGCCGTGGTGGATGCCGTACAGCTGGTCCGCCTGCCGTACCACCTGTCCGCCGTCACCCAGGCCACCGCGCTCGCCGCGCTGGAGCACACCGATACGCTGCTCGGGTACGTCGAACAGCTCAAGGCCGAACGGGACCGCCTGGTCACCGAGCTGAGGGCCCTCGGGTTCGAGGTCACCGAATCGGACGCGAACTTCATCCAGTTCGGCCGCTTCGCGGACGCCCGGGCCGCCTGGCAGGAGATCCTCGACCACGGCGTCCTGGTCCGTGACAACGGTGTACCGGGTCGGCTGCGGGTCACCGCGGGCACCCCGGCCGAGAACGACGCGTTCCTCGAAGCGGTTCGCACAGTCAAGAAGGAGCAGAACGCATGACTCGCGCGGGTCGCGTAGGAAGAATCGAGCGCACCACCAAGGAGACCTCGGTCCTCGTCGAGATCAACCTCGACGGCACGGGCCAGGTCGACGTGTCGACCGGGGTCGGGTTCTACGACCACATGCTCGACCAGCTGGGCCGCCACGGCCTCTTCGACCTGACGGTCAAGACCGACGGCGATCTGCACATCGATTCGCACCACACCATCGAGGACACCGCCCTCGCCCTGGGCGCCGCCTTCAAGCAGGCGCTCGGCGACAAGGTCGGCATCTACCGCTTCGGCAACTGCACCGTGCCGCTGGACGAGTCGCTCGCCCAAGTGACGGTGGACCTCTCCGGCCGTCCGTACCTCGTCCACACCGAGCCGGAGAACATGGCGCCGATGATCGGTTCCTACGACACGACGATGACCCGGCACATCCTGGAGTCGTTCGTCGCCCAGGCCCAGATCGCGCTGCACGTCCACGTCCCGTACGGGCGCAACGCCCACCACATCGTGGAATGCCAGTTCAAGGCGCTGGCCCGCGCGCTGCGTTACGCCAGCGAGCACGACACGCGCGCCGCCGGAATCCTGCCCTCGACCAAGGGCGCCCTGTGACCGGGCTTTCCACCGTCCTGATCATCGTCGGACTCTTCCTCGCCGGAGGTGTCTACTCCTTCTCCAAGCAGCAGATGCCCAAAGGGCTCATCGTGTTGCTCGCAATCGGCTCGGTGATGTGTCTGGTCGCCGGCGTCCTGCGGATCCAAGGAATCTGGGAATGAGCGCAGCCAAGAAGGTCGTCGTCTTCGACTACGGATTCGGCAACGTCCGCTCCGCGGAGCGGGCCCTCGCCCACGTCGGCGCGGACGTGGAGATCACCCGCGACTACGACAGGGCCATGAACGCCGACGGGCTGCTCGTCCCCGGCGTAGGTGCCTTCTCGGCCTGCATGAAGGGCCTCAAGGAGGCGCGCGGCGACTGGATCGTCGACCGCCGGCTCTCCGGCGGCCGCCCCGTCATGGGCATCTGCGTGGGTATGCAGATCCTCTTCGAGCGCGGGATCGAGCATGGCGTGGAGACGGACGGCCTCGACGAGTGGCCCGGCACGGTCGGCCCGCTCAAGGCCCCGATCGTCCCCCACATGGGGTGGAACACGGTCAAGGCCCCCGACGACTCCGAGCTGTTCGCGGGCCTCGACGCCGACGCCCGCTTCTACTTCGTGCACTCGTACGCCGTGCACGACTGGAACCTCGAGGTCACCAACCCGAGGATCCGCGTCCCCCGGGTCACCTGGGCCACGCACGGCGAGCCCTTCGTGGCGGCCGTCGAGAACCAGGCCCTGTGGGCGACCCAGTTCCACCCCGAGAAGTCCGGCGACGCCGGCGCCCAGCTGCTGACCAACTGGATTGGGACTCTTTAAATGGCGAAGCTCGAACTCCTCCCCGCCGTCGACGTCCGCGACGGCCAGGCCGTACGCCTCGTCCATGGCGAGTCCGGCTCGGAGACCTCCTACGGCGACCCGCTGCAGGCGGCCCTCGCCTGGCAGCGTGCGGGAGCCGAGTGGCTGCACCTGGTCGACCTCGACGCCGCCTTCGGCACCGGCGACAACCGTGCGCAGATCGCCGAGGTCGCCCGCTCCATGGACGTCAAGGTCGAGCTGTCGGGCGGCATCCGGGACGACGCCTCCCTCGCCGCGGCCCTGGCCACCGGCTGTACCCGGGTCAACCTCGGAACGGCCGCCCTGGAGACCCCCGAGTGGGTCGCCAAGGTCATCGCCGAGTACGGCGACAAGATCGCCGTGGGCCTGGACGTACGCGGCACGACCTTGCGCGGACGCGGCTGGACCCGCGACGGCGGCGACCTCTACGAGACGCTGGCGCGCCTGGACTCCGAGGGCTGCGCCCGCTACGTCGTCACCGACATCGCGAAGGACGGCACGCTCCAGGGCCCGAACCTCGACCTGCTCAAGAACGTCTGTGCGGCCACCGACAAGCCCGTCGTCGCCTCCGGCGGTGTCTCCTCGCTCGACGATCTGCGCGCGATCGCGTCGCTGGTCCCGCAGGGCGTGGAGGGCGCCATCGTCGGCAAGGCGCTGTACGCGAGGGCGTTCACGCTGGAAGAGGCTCTGGCGGCGGTATCGGGATGACCGTGGTGCGACGTGTCGCCTCGAAGGGCCAGTGGGAGGAGACGTTCGGCTACTCCCGCGCGGTGGAGCTGCCGAACGGCCTCGTTCTGGTGTCCGGCTGCACCTCGATCGTTGACGGCATGATCGCCGCAGGCGGTCCGTACGAGCAGACGGTCACCGCGTTCGGTGTGGCCGTCGACGCCCTGGCGGAGCTCGGCCTCGGCCGTGAGCACGTGGTGCGCACCCGGATGTACCTCACCCACGCCCGTGACGTGGACGAGGTCGGACGTGCGCACCGGGAGTTGTTCGGCGCCGTCCGCCCCGCCGCATCAATGATCATCGTTTCCGGCTTCGTGGACCCGAGCCTGGTCGTAGAGGTCGAGGTCGAAGCCTTCCGAGGAGCACAAGAGTCATGACCCTCGCGGTCCGAGTCATCCCCTGCCTGGACGTCGACAACGGCCGGGTCGTCAAGGGTGTCAACTTCCAGAACCTGCGCGACGCCGGCGACCCCGTCGAGATGGCCAAGCTGTACGACGCCGAAGGCGCCGACGAGCTTACGTTCCTGGACATCACGGCCTCCTCCGGGGACCGGGAGACCACGTACGACGTGGTGCGGCGCACAGCCGAGCAGGTCTTCATCCCGCTGACCGTGGGCGGCGGCGTGCGCACCACGGACGACGTGGACAAGCTGCTGCGTGCGGGCGCCGACAAGGTGGGAGTCAACACCGCTGCCATCGCCCGCCCGGAGCTGATCCAGGAGATCGCCGAGCGTTTCGGCCGCCAGGTGCTGGTCCTCTCCGTGGACGCCCGCCGCACCGAGGCGGGCACGTTCGAGGTCACCACCCACGGCGGCCGTCGCGGCACCGGCATCGACGCCGTCGAGTGGGCGCACCGGGCGGCGGAGCTGGGTGCGGGGGAGATCCTGCTCAACTCGATGGACGCCGACGGAACCAAGGACGGCTACGACACCGAGATGATCGCGGCGGTACGTAAGCACGTCACCGTCCCGGTCATCGCTTCCGGGGGAGCCGGCAGGCTCTCCGACTTCCCGCCCGCCATCGCCGCCGGCGCGGACGCCGTGCTGGCGGCCTCCGTATTCCACTTCGGCGATCTGCGGATCTCCCAGGTGAAGAACACGCTGCGCGAGGCGGGTCACCCGGTCCGCTGATCCTGGGTGTCGACGGGTGATACCTGTGGCGATATTTGCATGCCACTCGACGTGCGTATCGGGAGGACCGCAATGTCCAGGACGGTGAGCGGTGCCGATGACCGCGAAACGAACAACCGCGCGCGAGCACTGCGCCGGCTCCAGGAGAACGCGGACGACTTCCTGCACTTCGAGGTGCTTGCCGCCCGGGAGGGCGTCGGCCTGTGAGACGCCCCGTCGCCATGGCCGCCACGGCCACCACCGCCACATCCGCGCCCGTACGGGAGCGCCCCGCGCACCGCGACGGCAATGTGCTGCGGTGGCTCGGCGCGTACACCGCCTCGCTCGTCGGCGACAGTGTGTACTTCGTCGCCCTGTCCTGGGCCGCCGTCCAGGCCGGCAGCCCGTCCCAGGCCGGTCTCGTGCTGGCGCTCGGCGCCCTGCCACGGGCCGTGCTGATGCTCGGCGGGGGAGTCATCGCCGACCCGTTCGGCGCTGGTGCTGCTGCTGGCGGTACGGGTCGCCGCCCTGCCCCCGGCGGAGACGGAGAGCAGCCGCGGCACGCTGTGGCGCGATCTGATCGACGGGCTCCGCTACATCCGCCGCCACCGCACCCTGGCCGCTCTGGTCCTGGTCATCGGCATCGGCGACCTGGGCTTCGTGGGGCCGCTCAACGTCGGGCTCACCCTCCTCGCCGAGGACCGCGGGTGGGGTGCGGCCGGCATGGGCTGGACCGTCGGCGGCTTCGGCGCCGGAGCCGGCGCCGCCTCACTGCTGCTGGCCGTACGCGGACGGCTGCCGCGCGCGGGCCTCGTGCAGGGGTGGTCGCTGACCCTGGGCGCGGTGGCGATCGGCTCGCTCGCCTTCGTCCCCACCGTGCCCGCCGCCGCGGCCGTCGGCCTGGGCATCGGCCTGCTGGCGGGGCTCAGCGGCGCCCTGTGCCACGCACTTGTACAGACCACCGCCGACCCGGCCTATCTGGGCCGGGTCACCTCCGTCTGCAACCTCTTCAGCCTCGGCGTCGCACCGCTCAGCTTCCCGCTCACAGGTGCCGCCATCGGCCTGTGGGGCCCGCAGCCCGTGTTCGTCGCCAGCGCCGCCATCTGTGCCGCGAGCGGTGTCATCGGCCTGTGCACACCGGCGCTGCGCCGCGCCGAGCTGCCGTAAGGGTGCCGAGGGCGGGTGCCGACGGCGTAGAGCAGGCCGGACGTGCTGCCGTCAGGACGTCAGGCCGAGCCTCGCCTCGTGGAGCTTGGCGATCGCGTCCTTGTCGCCCTCCAGTTCCACCCGCGCCGCGTTCTGCCGGCCGAAGGTGAACATCGTCAGCTCACCCGGCTCCCCGGTCACCGTCACCACCGGCGTCCCGCGGTGCGCCACCGCCGTCTGGCCGTCCGGGCGGCGCAGCACCAGCCCGACCGGGGACTTGCGGCCCAGAATCCGGGCCGCCTTCTCGAGGCGCTTCCACAGGACGTCGGCGAACACCGGATCGAGCTCGCGCGGGGTCCAGTCCGGCTGGGCCCGCCGGACGTCCTCGGCGTGCACGTAGAACTCCACCGCGTTCGCCGCCTCGTCGATCTGCTTGAGGGCGTACGGCGACATCCGCGGCGGCCCGGTGCGGATCAGCTGGATCAGCTCTTCGTACGGCTTCGCCGCGTACTCGGCCTGCACCCGCTCCAGGCGGGGCTTCAGTACGCCCAGAAGCAACCCGCCCGCCGCGTCGGGGCGGCGCTCGCGCACCACCTCGTGCGCGGCGAGGTCGTGGGTCTTCCAGCCCTCGCACAGGGTCGGGGCATCGGGCCCCGCCGCTTCCAACAGATCGGCGAAAAGGAGTCGTTCACGCTTCGCATGGGTCGACATGACCGTCAGCGTACGACCGTATGAGCACCGCTGCCATGGCACGGCCCGGGCGTGGCCCCCCGGGACGCGCCCCGCCCACCTGCCGGACAGCCCGCCCGGCCGCGCCGGCACGGCAGAATGGCCGTATGACCAGCACGACGCCCCAGACTCCGGCCCCGCGCAGCGGCCTGGACCCCGCCGTCGCCGCCCGCCTCAAACGCGGCGCCGACGGCCTCGTCCCCGCCATCGCCCAGCAGTACGACACCGGCGAGGTGCTCATGCTCGGCTGGATGGACGACGAGGCACTGCACCGCACCCTCACCACCGGCCGCTGCACGTACTGGAGCCGCAGCCGTCAGGAGTACTGGGTGAAGGGCGACACCTCCGGGCACGTCCAGCACGTCAAGTCCGTTGCCCTGGACTGTGACGGCGACACCGTTCTGGTGAAGGTCGACCAGGTCGGCGCCGCCTGCCACACCGGCGACCGCACGTGTTTCGATGCCGCCCAACTCCCGCTTGAACAGTAGGTAGGCTCAGCCGCCATGGATCTCGAGACGTTCCGCAAGCTGGCCGCCGACCGCCGCGTCATTCCTGTCAGCCGCAGGCTGCTCGCGGACGGGGACACCCCGGTGGGGCTGTACCGCAAACTCGCCGCCGAGCGCGAGGGCACCTTCCTGCTCGAGTCCGCGGAGAACGGCCGCTCCTGGTCCCGGTACTCCTTCATCGGCGTACGCAGCGCCGCCACCCTCACCGCACGCGACGGCGAGGCGCACTGGATCGGCACCCCGCCGGTCGGCGTCCCCGTCGGCGGGGATCCGCTGGAGGCCCTGCGGGCGACCGTCGAGACCCTGCACACTCCGCGGGACCTCGCGGGCGGACTGCCGCCGTTCACCGGCGGGATGGTCGGCTATCTCGGGTACGACATCGTGCGCCGCCTGGAGAGGATCGGCGACCACGCGCAGGACGACCTGAAGCTGCCCGAGCTGACCATGCTGCTCACTTCGGACCTGGCGGTGCTGGACCACTGGGACGGAACCGTCCTTCTGATCGCCAACGCGATCAACCACAACGACCTCGAGACCGGCATCGACGAGGCCCACGCGGACGCGGTCGCCCGCCTGGACGCGATGGAGGCCGACCTCGCCCGCTCCGTGCACAGCGTGCCCGCGGCGCTGCCGCCGTCCGAACTGCCCGAGTCCTCCGCGCTGTGGGGCGGCGAGGCGTACCAGCTCGCCGTCGACGACATCAAGGAGCGCATCCGCGCGGGCGAGGCCTTCCAGGTCGTACCGTCCCAGCGTTTCGAGACGCCGTGCCGTGCGAGTGCGCTGGACGTCTACCGGGTACTGCGGGCCACCAACCCCTCCCCGTACATGTACCTCTTCCGCTTCGACGGCTTCGACGTCGTCGGGTCCAGCCCCGAGGCGCTGGTCAAGGTCGAGGACGGGCGGGCCATGGTGCACCCGATCGCGGGCACCCGGCACCGTGGCGCCACCCCGCAGGAGGACCAGGCCCTCGCCGACGAGCTGCTCGCCGACCCCAAGGAGCGGGCCGAGCACCTGATGCTCGTCGACCTCGGCCGCAACGACCTGGGGCGGGTCTGCGAGCCCGGCAGCGTCGAGGTCGTGGACTTCATGTCGATCGAGCGCTACTCGCATGTGATGCACATCGTCTCCACCGTGACCGGCAGGGTCGCCGCCGGCCGCACGGCCTTCGACGTGCTCACCGCCTGTTTCCCGGCCGGGACCCTGTCCGGCGCCCCCAAGCCGCGCGCCATGCAGATCATCGACGAGCTCGAGCCCACCCGGCGGGGCCTGTACGGCGGCTGCGTCGGGTACCTCGACTTCGCCGGGGACTCCGACACGGCCATCGCCATCCGCACCGCGCTGCTGCGCGACGGGACCGCGTACGTCCAGGCGGGAGCGGGCGTCGTCGCGGACTCCGACCCCGTCGCCGAGGACACGGAGTGCCGGAACAAGGCGGCGGCCGTGCTGCGGGCGGTGGGCACCGCGAACCGCCTCCACGACGCGTGACGCGGTAGGGGATAGTGGGGTACGTGAGTGCCGTACCCCACCCCACGCCCAGTGACAACGAAGCCGATGCGGCCGCCGCGCCCGGCGCAGCCGGTTCCGGCGACGGATCCGGAGCCGTGCCGGCCGCCCGGAGCAGCCGCCGCAGCGTCGGCGCGGCCCTGCTGCTCGGTGCGGTGGGCGCGGCCGTGGTGCTGCTCGCCTCGGGACAGACCTGGGCCGAGGGGACGGCCGCCGTCGGCGGTGGAACGCTGCCGCTGGACGTCGACGGCCGTGCCGTCACCGGCGTCCCGGCCGCGCTCGCCATCGTGGGTCTGGCTGCCCTGGTCGCGGTTTTCGCCGTCCGCCGGGCGACCCGGGCGCTGGTGGCCGGGCTGCTCGCGCTGAGCGGCGCCGGGGCCGCGCTGGCGGCCTTCCTGGGCGCCTCGGACAGTGACGCGCTCAACGAGGAGGCGGCGCGGACCGCCGCCGACTCCGCGGCCACGGTGGACGCCCTCAGCCACACTGCCTGGCCGTTCGTCTCGGCGGCCGGCGGCCTGCTGATCCTGCTCGCCGGGCTGCTGGCCCTTCGGTACGGCGGGAACTGGCCCGCGATGTCGGGCCGGTACGAGCGCGACGGCAGCCCCCGGGCACGCAAGGCGCGCACCGCGGTGGACCCCGAGCGCCCCGAGGAACTGTGGAGGGCGCTCGACCGGGGCGAGGACCCGACACGTGACTCCTGACACCCCGGCCCCATTCACCCCGTTGAGTGCGGGACAATAGCCAGCGACAGCGCAACGAAAGCAACAAGGAGCAAACTCATGGCGGGCAGCAGCCACGGACACACCCCGGCCGCCTGGACCGGTGTCACCATCTCCTTCATCGGTTTCTGCATCTCGGGTGCCTTCATGGTGCTGGCCAACCCCCTCGGGTTCTGGGCCGGCCTGGTTGTCGTCGCGCTCGGCGGTGTGGTCGGGATGGCGATGAAGGCCGCCGGTCTCGGACAGAAGCAGCAGGCGGTTCCTGCCCCCGTGCAGGCACGTGCCGAGGCGCAGCTCCAGAGCAGCTGAGCCCGCTCACGACGCGAGGCGCGGCCCCACCGGGGCTGCGCCTTCCTTCGTGACCGGGGACAATCGCCGGGTGGACGCCTCCTCCCCTACCGCAGCCCCCGCTCCGGCGCCGACCCCTGGTCCGGCCGCTCCCGCCCGCCGGCGGCTCGCCCGCCGCCTGGCGGCGCCCGTGGGCACCCTGGCCGCCGTTGTCGCCGCCTTCGCGTACGTCGGCGCGGTCGACCCCAATGAGCCCGGCCACTACCCGGTGTGCCCGCTGCTGAAGGTCACCGGGATCTTCTGCCCCGGCTGCGGTGGACTGCGCAGTGCCCACGCCTTCGCGCACGGCGACCTGGCCGCCGCCTTCGGCGCCAACGCGCTTGCCGTTCTCGGGTACGGGATCTTCGCCGTGGTGATCGCCGTCTGGCTGGTGCGGGCGGTGCGGTCCCGGCCGGCCGTGATCGCGCTGAGCCCCGTCCACTGGTGGGGCGTCGGAGCGGTCGTCCTCGCCTTCACGGTGGCCCGGAACCTGCCGTTCGGGGCGGTTCTGGCGCCCTGAATGCGGCATTCCGGCCGTCCAGGACGTGGGATGCCGTCAACCGGATGCAGGGCCTACGCCTTCCTGCGGATACCATCGGGAGTGCTGATCCCGTTACGCCGTGAACCAGCCAGACCACTGTCACCGTCCCGTGTCACCGTCCCGGAAGGGGGCCGCTCGCGTGAGTGTGCTCGACGAGATCATCGAAGGTGTCCGCGCCGACCTCGCAGAGCGGCAGTCGCGTGTGAGCCTCGACGAGCTCAAGGAGCGCGCCGCCAAGGCGCCCCAGGCCAAGGACGGGGTCGCCGCACTCCGAGGCGACGGAGTCAAGGTGATCTGCGAGGTCAAGCGCTCCAGCCCGTCGAAGGGCGCGCTCGCCGCGATCGCCGACCCGGCCGGGCTCGCCGCCGACTACGAGGCGGGCGGCGCGGCCATCATCTCCGTACTGACCGAGGAGCGCCGCTTCGGCGGTTCGCTCGCCGACCTCGAGGCCGTACGGGCCCGGGTCGACATCCCGGTGCTCCGCAAGGACTTCATCGTCACGGCCTATCAGCTCTGGGAGGCGCGGGCGTACGGCGCCGACGTCATCCTGTTGATCGTCGCCGCGCTCCAGCAGGAGGCTCTGGTCTCCCTGATCGAGCGGGCCGAGTCGATCGGCCTCACCCCGCTCGTCGAGGTGCACGACGAGGAGGAGGCCGAGCGTGCGGTCGAAGCCGGCGCGAAGATCATCGGTGTCAACGCGCGGGATCTGAAGACGCTGAAGGTCGACCGTTCGACCTTCGCCCGGGTGGCCCCCGAGATCCCGGCCGGCATCGTCAAGATCGCCGAGTCGGGCGTCCGAGGCCCCCACGACCTGATCGCCTATGCCAACGAGGGCGCCGACGCGGTGCTCGTCGGCGAGTCCCTGGTCACCGGTCGCGACCCGAAGTCCGCGGTCGCCGACCTCGTTGCGGCGGGCGCCCACCCGGCGCTGCGGCACGGACGGAGCTGACCGCACCCATGACCGCCGTCCGCCGCCCCGTCGCCCGGCCCGGCGTCCGCCCGCGCCCGTCCGGCGTGCAGGCGCGCCTGCCGCACGCGCCGCTGGCGCGCGGCTGCCGCCCACGCGGCTGCCGGGCCCCGGCGCGACGGGTGCACGGGCGGCGGGTGCGGTATGTGATCGGTTCGGAGCCGGGGCAGGTCAACGGCATGCGATGGCGCCACGGAGCGGCGCTTTAGCGGGGTGCGGCTTCCGTGCGCGGTGCGTGCGGTGCCGGGCCTCCGCGGCCTGCATCTGAACTGCGTTGCGATCGATCTGCGGCTCCGCCGCGTGGTCACCGCGCTGCGCGCGAGTTGCGACGCTTCACGTCCAGAAACAGGCCGCTGCGCCCCGTCCCTCCCCGGCATTGCCGGGTGCGGGTTTCGCGGGCACAAGGCGCATACGGTGAATTCCACCCGTTGAGACATATATGGGCGAAAAGCCCTCTCTGAGGAGTATGTCGGATGTCTTCTGACTTCTTCATTCCGGATCCGGACGGTCAAGTCCCCAGCGCCGAGGGCTACTTCGGCGACTTCGGTGGCAAGTTCATCCCCGAGGCGCTCGTCGCCGCGGTCGACGAGGTCGCCGTCGAGTACGACAAGGCGAAGGCCGATCCGGCTTTCGCGGCCGAGCTCGACGATCTGCTCGTCAACTACACCGGGCGGCCGAGCGCGCTGACCGAGGTGCCGCGGTTCGCGGAGCATGCGGGCGGGGCGCGGGTGTTCCTCAAGCGGGAAGACCTGAACCACACCGGTTCACACAAGATCAACAATGTGCTCGGGCAGGCGCTGCTCACCAGGCGCATGGGCAAGACCCGCGTCATCGCGGAGACCGGTGCCGGGCAGCACGGTGTCGCCACGGCGACCGCGTGTGCTCTGTTCGGGCTCGAGTGCACCATCTACATGGGCGAGATCGACACCGAGCGCCAGGCGCTGAACGTGGCGCGGATGCGCATGCTGGGGGCCGAGGTCGTCGCGGTGAAGTCCGGCAGCAGGACGCTGAAGGACGCCATCAACGAGGCGTTCCGGGACTGGGTCGCCAATGTGGACCGGACCCACTACCTCTTCGGGACGGTGGCGGGGCCACACCCGTTCCCGGCCATGGTGCGGGACTTCCACCGCGTCATCGGGGTGGAGGCGCGGAGGCAGATCCTGGAGCGCGCCGGCCGCCTGCCGGACGCCGTGGCGGCCTGTGTGGGCGGGGGGTCCAATGCGATCGGACTGTTCCACGCGTTCCTTCCGGACGCCGGTGTGCGGCTGGTGGGCTTCGAGCCCGCGGGCCACGGGATCGAGACCGGCGAACACGCGGCCACGCTGAGCGCCGGTGAGCCCGGGATTCTGCACGGCTCGCGCTCGTACGTGCTCCAGGACGAGGAAGGCCAGATCACCGAGCCGTACTCGATCTCGGCCGGTCTCGACTACCCGGGCATCGGGCCCGAGCACGCGTATCTGAAGGACACCGGGCGCGGCGAGTACCGCGCGGTGACCGACGACGAGGCCATGCAGGCCCTGCGGCTGCTGTCCAGGACCGAGGGGATCATCCCGGCCATCGAGAGCGCGCACGCGCTGGCCGGCGCTCTGCAGCTGGGCAAGGAGCTGGGCAAGGACGGGTTGCTGATCGTCAACCTGTCCGGCCGTGGCGACAAGGACATGGACACCGCGGCCCGCTACTTCGGGCTCTACGACCAGAAGGGGGCCAAGTGAGCGGCAACGTAGAGCTGTTGGGACAGGTCCTGGCCAAGGCGAAGGCGGAGGACCGGGCGGCGCTCGTCGCCTATCTGCCGGCCGGATTCCCCACGGTGGACGGTGGCATCGCGGCCGTGAAGGCGGTCGTCGCGGGTGGCGCCGATGTGGTGGAGGTCGGGCTGCCGCACAGCGACCCCGTCCTCGACGGACCGGTCATCCAGACCGCCGACGACATCGCGCTGCGCGGCGGTGTGAAGATCGCCGACGTGATGCGGACCGTGCGCGAAGCGCACGAGGCGACCGGTGCGCCCGTGCTCGTCATGACGTACTGGAACCCGATCGACCGCTACGGCATCGAGCGTTTCACCGCGGAGCTCGCGCGGGCCGGAGGCGCCGGGTGCATCCTGCCCGACCTGCCCGTCCAGGAGTCCGCGGTGTGGCGCCGGCACGCTGAGAAGCACGGTCTCGCGACGGTGTTCGTGGTGGCGCCGAGCAGCAAGGACGAACGGCTGGCCACCATTACGGCCGCCGGTTCCGGCTTTGTGTACGCGGCCTCGCTGATGGGCGTCACGGGCACCCGCGAGTCGGTCGGCGCGGAGGCGCAGGACCTGGTGCGGCGCACGCGCGCGACGACGGACCTGCCGGTGTGCGTCGGGCTGGGCGTGTCGAACGCCGAGCAGGCCCGTGAGGTCGCCGGATTCGCGGACGGTGTGATCGTCGGATCGGCCTTCGTCAAGCGGCTGCTGGACGCTCCGGACCTGGCGGCGGGCCTGGCTGACGTGCAGGCGCTGGCGGGCGAGCTCGCGGCAGGCGTACGTCGCCGCTGACGCCTCGCGTCGCTCGTACGGGTGGATATGGGGCGGGGAGGCACGCGAGTGCCTCCCCGGTTCGTTTGCGGAACGTGAGCGAGAACAACCGTGATGGAAAACGAGCTGCCCGTGAGCGACTCATCGAGGACCGCGAGCGGCAGAAGGCGCGCGACAGGCGCCGGCGAACGCTGATCGTGTCCGCCGCCGTCGTCGGCGTACTCGGCCTGGCCGCGGTGGTGGGCCTGATCGCCGCCAACGCCGGCGACGGCGACGAGGACACCGCGGGTCCTGTCGTCGCGCCGAGCGGCGCGACGGGGAAGGACGCTCTCGCGATTCCCGTGGGGCAGGACAGTGCCAAGTCCACTCTCGTCATCTGGGAGGACTTCCGCTGCCCGGCGTGCAAATCCTTCGAGGACAACTACCGGAGCACGATCCACGAGCTCTCGGACAAGGGACAGCTCAAGGCCGAGTACCACCTCGTGACCCTCATCGACGGGAACATGGGGGGCAGCGGGTCGCTGCGCTCCGCGAACGCGGCGGCCTGTGCGCAGGACGCCGGAAAGTTCACCGAGTACCACGACGTCCTCTTCCAGAACCAGCCGCCCGAGCCGGACGACGCCTTCGCCGACAACGACCACCTGATCGAGCTCGCGGGCAAAGTCCCCGGACTCGCCACAGCCGAGTTCAAGCAGTGCGTCAACAATGGCACGCACAACAGCTGGGTCGCCAAATCCAACGAGGCGTTCCAGGCCGGCGGCTTCGGCGGCACCCCGACGGTCCTGCTCAACGGGGAGAACATCTACGCCGACCAGCAGAACCCGCTGACGCCGGAGAAGCTGAAGCAGAAGGTCGAGGAGGCGGCGAAGGGCTGACGCTCAGCGCGCCCTGGAGTTGTTCAGCGGCATGGAGTTATGGAGACGTTGCCGGGTGGGTTGCCCTGGGTCCCGCCCGGCACGGTAGCGTCGGACCTGCCATGGACCTTGCTTATATCCCCAGCCCGTCGACCGGCGTGATCCATCTCGGACCGATCCCGCTGCGCGGCTACGCGTTCTGCATCATCATCGGCGTCTTCGTCGCTGTCTGGCTCGGCAACAAGCGCTGGATCGCGCGCGGTGGCCGCCCCGGCACCGTTGCCGACATCGCCGTCTGGGCGGTGCCCTTCGGCCTTGTCGGCGGGCGGCTCTATCACGTCGTCACCGACTACCAGCTGTACTTCAGCGAGGGCCAGAACTGGGTCGACGCCTTCAAGATCTGGGAGGGCGGCCTCGGTATCTGGGGTGCGATCGCGCTCGGCGCGCTCGGCGCCTGGATCGGCTGCCGCCGGCGCGGTATCCCGCTGCCTGCCTGGGCCGATGCGCTCGCTCCCGGTATCGCCCTCGCACAGGCCATCGGCCGCTGGGGCAACTGGTTCAACCAGGAGCTCTACGGGCGGGCCACCGACCTGCCGTGGGCGCTGAAGATCAGCGAGGGGGACAACCGGGTCGCCGGGACCTACCACCCGACGTTCCTGTACGAGTCGCTGTGGTGCATCGGCGTCGCGCTGCTGGTCATCTGGGCCGACCGCCGCTTCAAGCTCGGACACGGCCGGGCGTTCGCGCTGTACGTCGCCGCGTACTGCGTGGGCCGGGGCTGGATCGAGTACATGCGCGTGGACGAGGCACACCATGTGCTGGGGCTGCGGCTCAACGTCTGGACCTCGATCGTCGTCTTCGTGCTCGCCGTGGTCTACCTGGTCTTCTCGGCCCGGCTGCGGCCGGGACGCGAGGAGATCGTGGAGCCGGACCCGTCCGGAGACCGCGACAGGAGCAAGGCGGGCAGCAAGGCCGGTTCCGCAGCCGACGCCCCCGATGCTTCTGATGCGGCCGAGGGCCGGGAGGAGCTCGAGGGCTCCCCGTCGGCCGACGGCAGGCCGGACGGTGACGTGAACACCGCCGACGGCACGGAGGCCGCGAAGAAGTCCTGAGGCGGCCCGACGAGGCAGCCCGACGACGTACGTGAGGGGCCGCGGCATCGACGACCCGGTGCCGCGGCCCCTCACGTACGTCGGGGTTTTTCTACCTCGGGCGCTGGGCCAGGGCCAGGGTGCGGCGCGCCCCGGCCACCACCGCCGCGTCCACGAAACGGCCGTCGGGCAGGGCCAGCGCCCCGCCGTCCGTGGCGGCCGCCTTCACGATGTCCTCGGCCGCCGCCAACTCCTCGCACGTGGGCAGATACGCCCGCTCGATCACCGGAAGCTGGCGCGGATGGATCGCAGTCCGCCCCAGGAACCCCAGTGCCCGGCCGTGCGCGCAGGAGCGCGCCAGGCCGTCGACGTCACGTACGTCGGGGAAGACCGACTGCGCGGGCGGTGACAGACCTGCCGCCCGGGCGGCCACCACGGTCCGGGCCCGCGCCCAGTCGAGCCCCTCGTCCGCGACGCCGAGGTCGGCCCTCAGATCGGACTCGCCGAGCGCGATACCGCGCAGGGCGGGGTGGGCGGCGGCGATGCCGAAGGCGCGCTCGACGCCCAGCGCGGACTCGAGCAGCGCGTAGAGCGGCGGCCCTTTGCGCCGGTCCGGACCGGTCAGGCCGACGACGCGGAGGACCTCCGAGGGGTGCGTGATCTTCGGCAGGCGCAGGCCTCCGAGACCCGGGAGCCCGGCCAGGGCGGCGATGTCCGCGACGCCGAGGGGGCTGTCGAGGGCGTTGACGCGGACGTGCACGGGGACCCGCTGGGGGGCGGCGAGCAATTCGGTGGTGGCCGAGCGGGCCCACTCCTTGCGGCCGGGCGCGACCGCGTCCTCCAGGTCGACCAGCACGACGTCGGCTCCGGAGGCGAGAGCCTTGGCCACCACGTGAGGGCGGTCCCCGGGGGCGTACAGCCAGGTCAGGTAGGCGTCCGTCACAGCGCGCCGCCCTCCCGGAGGCGGGAGATCTCCTGCGTGGACAGCCCGAGTCCGGTCAGGATCTCCTCCGTGTCCGCGCCGTGCGGGCGGCCCGCCCAGCGGATGGAGCCCGGCGTCTCGGAGAGGCGGAACAGGACGTTCTGCATCCGAAGAGGCCCGAGTTCCTCGTCCTCGACCTCCGTGATCGTGCCGAGTGCCTGGTACTGCGGGTCGGTCAGCACATCGCGGACGTCGTAGACCGGAGCGACCGCGGCCTCCGCCTTTTCGAAGGCGGTGATGACCTCGTCGCGGTCGTGCGCGGCGATCCAGCCGCCGACCGCCTCGTCGAGCACCTCCGCGTGAGCGGCCCGGCCGGTCCCCGTCGCGAACCAGGGCTCGTCGATCAGCTCGGGGCGGCCGACCAGGTGCAGGACCCGTTCGGCGACGGACTGCGCCGAGGTGGAGACCGCGAGCCAGCTGCCGTCGGCGGCGCGGTAGGTGTTGCGCGGCGCGTTGTTGGCGGAGCGGTTGCCGGTGCGCGGCTGTACGTAACCGAGCTGGTCGTACCAGATCGGATGCGGGCCGATGGCCATGAGGATCGGCTCGATGATCGCCATGTCGACAACCTGGCCGCGCCCCGTGACGTCCCGTCCGGCGAGCGCGGTCATCACGGCGTACGCGGTCGAGAGAGCGGCGATCGAGTCGGCCAGACCGAACGGCGGGAGGGTGGGCGGCCCGTCGGGCTCGCCGGTGATCACGGCGAAGCCGCTCATCGCCTCGGCCAGGGTGCCGAATCCGGGGCGATGGGAGTACGGGCCGAACTGGCCGAAGCCGGTGACGCGGGCCAGTACCAGGCGCGGGTTCGCGGCGCTCAGCTCGCTCCAGCCGAGATTCCACTTCTCCAGGGTGCCGGGCCGGAAGTTCTCGATGATCACATCGGATTCCGCGGCGAGGGCGAGCAGGACCTCCCGGCCCCCCGGTGTGGACAGGTCCAGTGTCATGGTGCGTTTGTTGCGGCCCAGCAGTTTCCACCACAGCCCCACGCCGTCCTTGGCCGGACCGTGGCCGCGGGAGGGATCCGGCCGGTGCGGATGCTCGACCTTGATGACCTCGGCACCGAAGTCCCCGAGCATCGTGGCGGCGAGCGGGCCCGCGAAGAGGGTGGCGAGGTCCAGTACGCGAAGGCCCGCGAGCGGGGCGGGGGCCGTCATGCGGTGCCTTCCGACTGGGCGTCGATCTCGTTGCGCGCCGGCATCGACGCGGAGGCGCCGGGCCGCTGGACGGAGAGAGCGGCGGCGGCCGACGCCCAGGCCAGGGCCTCGGGCATCGGCCTGCCCTCACCCACGGCCACGGTGAGCGCCCCGACGAAGGTGTCGCCCGCCGCCGTCGTGTCCACGGCCCGTACCTCCGGGGCCGGCACGGTGACCGGTCCGCCGGCGCCGCGGGCCGCGTACAGACTGCCCGCCGCGCCCAGGGTGATCACCACCTCCGGTACCTGGCGCAGCAGGGCCTCGGCCGCCTCGTGCGGCTCGGTGAGCCCGGTGAGTGCGGCGGCCTCGTGCTCGTTGGGAACCAACAGGTCGGTCACGGCGAGGAGTTCGGCCGGCAGCGGTTGAGCGGGGGCAGGGGTGAGGACCGTCCGTACGCCGTGGACGCGAGCCGCGCGCGCACCGGCGAGCACACCGGACATGGGGAGTTCGAGCTGGAGGAGCAGGGCTTCGGCGGCGGCGATACGGTCCTCGTCGCCCGGTTCGAGCCCGGTCACCGTGCCGTTCGCGCCCGGCACCACGACGATCGAGTTGCCACCCTCGTCGTCCACCACGATGTGCGCGGTGCCGCTCGCGCCCTCGACGGTGCGCAGCCCGTCGGTGTCGACCCCGGAGGCGGCCAGGGTGGCGCGCAGCCGTACGCCGAACTCGTCGGCGCCCACCGCGCCGATCATCGCCACCGTGCCGCCGGCGCGCGCGGCGGCGACCGCCTGGTTCGCGCCCTTGCCGCCGGGGACCGTACGGAACTCACGTCCCGTGACGGTCTCCCCGCGCCGCGGGGCCTTCGCCACGTACGCGACGAGGTCCATGTTCGTGCTGCCCAGCACGGCGATGGTGGTCATGGGTGGACTGCCTCCTGTGCGGTGAGTGCTGCCAGGGTGTCGAAGCCGATGCCGTCCAGGGCCGCGACCGAGGTGGCGAGGCGGTTCCGCAGGGGAGCCGTCCAGCGGGGCGGGATCGCGGCGGGACTGCCCGCGATGAGTCCGGCGAGGGATCCGGCGGTGGCGCCGTTGGAGTCGGTGTCCCAGCCGCCGGACACCGCACGGCAGACGGAGCCGGTGAAGTCGCCGTCCGCGTGGGTGAGGGCGGCTGCGAGGAGGGCGGCGTTGGGAAGGACGTGTACCCAGTGGTGCTGGCCGTAGGCGGCGTGGAGCTCGTCCACCACCTGGTCGAAATCGCCGGTCCCGCTTTGGGCGGCGTCGATACCGAACCGGACCGCATGCGCCAGGCGGGAGTCCGGAGGGACGACGGACAGTCCGGTGCGCAGGCAGGTGTGGACGTCGGTGGTCCCGCCGGCCGCCTCCGCGAGGGCGGCTGCCACGAACATCGCGCCGTACACGCCGTTCGCGGTGTGCGTGAGGGTGGCGTCCCGGTACGCCTGCCCGGCCGCGGCGGCCGGGTCGCCGGGGTGTGTCCAGCCGTGCACGTCGGCCCGGATCTGGGCGCCGATCCACTCGCGGAACGGGTTGCGATGGGTGGCGGTGTGCGGTGGCTCGATGCCGTCGAGGAGATTGCGGTACGCGACGCGCTCGGCGGTGAAGGTCCGCCCGGCCGGAAGCTCGTCCAGCCAGAGCCGGGCGACGTCGGTGGTACTGAAGTCCCGGCCGTACCGCTGGAGCAGGAGCAGGTTGAGGAGCGGGTAGTTGAGGTCGTCGTCCTCGGGCATGCCGTTGATGTTCTCGGCGAGGGAGGTCGGGGCGCTGCGGCGGTTCCACGGGTGGCGGGCCGCGAGGTCCGCGGGCAGCCCGCGGCCCGTGAACCAGGTCCGCAGGGGCCAGTTGCCGGTGGCCCGGGCGAGCGCGCGAATGGCGGGCAGGGGCAGCTTCTCGACGGGCTTCCCGAGCAGGCAGCCGACGGCCCGTCCCAGCCAGGCGGCGTGCAGGCGCGGGAGGAGGGCGGAACTTCCCGCCCCGGTCGCGCCGGCACGGTTCTTCCTCCAAAGTGCGGTCGGCCATGTGCCGGTGCTGGGCGTGGCACCCCGGGCTGCGGGCCCCGAAACCCCGGCCCAGGGCGCGCGGCGGCGCACTTCCGCCGCGCCGCCGCCTTGCGGCCACGCCGTCGCGAGGTTTGCTCCCGTGGGCCACGGCGACATGGCTCCGCGTGACAGAGGCTCGCGCGACGGGGACTCGCGCGAAATGGTCGTGGGCCACTCCGGGCAGGCTGCCCGGATCCCTGAGAGGTCGCCTGGTTCGTTGGCTGCCAGCGGGGAGGGGAGGATTGCGAGTTCGTCCAGTAGCCGTACGGCCAGCTCGCGCAGGCGGGGGTCCACGGCGGCGGGGGACGCGCCCGCGCGCTCGGGGGCGGTCCGGCCGCCGGCCGCCAGCCAGCGCCGCCGTACCCCCTCGGCGTCGCGGCCGTCCTCCGCCGCCTGACGCAGCTCGTGGCCGACCAGGTCCTCGGGCTGGACCCACGTGAGCCTGAGCGCGTCGAACTCGCTGGGCCCCCCGAGCGGTGCCCGGCCCCTCGGGTGCGCCCCTGCGTAGGGGAAGGGGGCGGAAGGGGTTCCGGGGGCGGGCGTGCGCGGCTGCATCACGTACCCGCAATCGCGCCGAAGGCGGACTCATGGGCGCGCCGGCCCTGTACGTCGCGGGCGAAGACCTCCCGGGCGACTACGGCGAGTGCCGTCGCCGGCTCGTGCAGGTCCAGGCGGCTCGCCTCCGACACCTCCTTCGACCAGTCGCGCGGAATGATGCCCTCGCCGCGCAGGGCTCCCGCGATCGCGCCGGCCATGGTGGCGATCGAGTCGCAGTCGCGGCCGTAGTTCACCGAGCCGAGGACGGTGTGCCGGTAGTCGCCGTCACCGATCAGCAGCATGCCCAGGGCGATGGGGAGTTCCTCGATGGAGTGCAGCCGGGACGGCCGGCGGGCGGCGAGGGACGGGGCCCGGTAGTCGGGTCCGACCGTGTCGAAGGGCGCCACGGCTTCCCGGAGCGGGGTGAGGGCGGACTCGAAGTCCATGTGCCGGGCCGCCACTTCGCAGACCGCCTCGATCGCGGACCGGGTGCCGTCCTTCGCCAGGGCGAGCGCTCGGTCGATCACTGTGGTGGGCGTCGCGCCAGGCAGGAACGCCGCGGCGACCGTCGCCGCGAACACGCCCGCGGCCTCGCGGCCGTACGAGGACTGGTGCGCGCCCGCGACATCCAGGGCCTCGGCGTACGCGCCCGCCGGATTGCCCGCGTTGACCACGCCGACCGGTGCCATGTACATCGCCGCCCCGCAGTTGACGATGTTGCCGGTACCCGCCTCGCGAGGGTCCACATGGCCGTAGTGCAGCCGGGCCACGATCCACTTCTCGGCCAGGAAGATGCGCTGGAGGGGGAGTGCTTCCGCCTCCAGTTCGGGAATCCAGCGCGGGGCCGACATGAGATCCGGGACCAGGTGGTCGGCGATCGCGTAGGCGTCGAGGTGGTCGCGGACGACCGCGTACACGCGGACGAGAGCGTGCGTCATCAGGGTGTCGTCGGTGACATGCCCGTCGCCCTTGTGGAACGGGGCGATCGGGCGGGCCGTACGCCAGTCCTCGTGGAACGGCCCGACAATGCCGCGGACCAGTCCGCCGTGCCGCTCGGCGATCTGTTCCGGGGTCCAGCCCTCGACGGGGCCGCCGAGTGCGTCACCGACCGCGGCGCCGACGAGGCAGCCCGCCGTCCTGTCCTCCAATGTGAGCGTCATGTCCGAATCATCCCTCCGGTGTGGTCAGTTCCGTGTGCACCAGAAGTTCGGCGAGTTCCACGAGATCGGTTCCGGCGAAGCGGGGGAGAGCGCACCCCGAGAGCGTCCGGCAGGCCTCCCGCCAGGTGGCGGGCAGTGACTCGCCGCCGCCGATCGCCCCGGTCAGGGCTCCGGCCAGGGCGGGGGCGGAGTCCGCGACCCGGGAAAGGCAGGCCGCGGCGGGCACGGCCTCGGTGACCCGGCCGCCGGCGGCGGTCGCGAGGGCGAGGGCCACGGGGACGGTTTCGGCGGCGGCGATGCCGTAGCTGTACACGTGGTCGACGATCTGGTGCTCCAGCAGCGGTACGAGCGCGAAGGCGCCGTCCGTGGTGCGGGCGAGCTTCACCGCGTGCCGGGCGTTGCGACCGATCTCTGTCGACCCCGGAAGCTGGGCGAGGGCGGCTTCCACGGCGGTGTCGACGTCCGCGCCGCCGAGCGCGGCGGCGACGGCCGCGGCCATCGCCCGGGCGCCGTGCACGCCGTCGCCGTCCTGGGTGTACCGCGCGTCGAAGTCGGCCAGCCCGGCCGCGGCGGACGGGTCGCCGGGGTGGACCACGGCGAGTACGACAGCCCGTACGCAGGCGGCGTCGTCGAAGTAGTGCGGGTTGTCGTGGCCGGTCGCGGGCGGGCGGAGGCCTTTGGCCAGGTTGCCCAGACCCGCGCGGACGGAGATCCGGGCGCGCAGCGGAAGGACCGCCGACTCGACTTCGGGCGCGCGCTCGGCCGCGGCGGCGACCTCGCCGGCCAGGGCGTTCCACGCGAGGTCGATGGCCGCGCGCATCCGCCGCGACCGGCCGAGGTCGCTGAGCAGCGCGCCGGCGGCGGTGAGGACGGTTTCGGCGGTGAAGGCGGCCCATTCGGCGTCGTCGGAGGGGCCGAGGCGGAGCGGCTCCGGCGGCTGGTTGAGGGCGATGGGGACGGGGAGGGTGGTGGTGGCGTTCTGCTCGGCGAAGGTGTCGAGCTCGCGGGTGAGCCGGCGCGTCCACTCGGGCATGCGTGCGGCGCGGTGCCGGGCGGCGGGCCAGCCGGCGGCGTCGCCCGCCGCGAGGCCGAGCAGAAGCCCCTCGATGCGGCGGGGCCGGTACGGCTCGATGGCCCCCGGCCGGTAGGGTGCCACCTCCCCGACGTACGCCCCGATGGTTCCGGGCCGCGCCCTGTACGCCACGACGCCTGACCCGTGGGGCGGAGCCGCGCGGTCGGCGTCGTGAGGTACGGCCTCATCAGGCATCACCGCGACCCCGCCCGGCTCGACCGCGGGCTCGCCGCCCGGCCGGGGCGGGGCGGCGGCGTCTTCTCCTGCCCCGCCCCCGCCCGGACCGGGGGCCAGGCCCACCGGCCCCTGTGGCGCGCTGCGCGTGCTCGTGGCGGTGGGGGTGCCGGCGCTCCCAGGTGCCGGGGGTGCGGCCCCGGCTGCCGGGGTGGAGGAGGTGCAGGGGTCCGCCGGAGGGCGGGCGGTTTCGTTCGTGGTCACGGCATCACCTCGATGTCGACGTCCGGGGTGAGCAATTCCGCGATGTCGAGAACGTGGTAGCCCCGCATGGAGGGGAGGCAGCTGCCCCGCACCGGGCCGATGGCCGAGCCCCAGTCCGCCGGGATCGATGCCTCCCCCGACATCGCGCCTGCCAGAGCTCCCGCCACAGCGGCCGTCGTGTCCGCGTCACGGCCCATGTTGACGGCGGTCAGAACCGACGTGGGGAAATCTCCGCGGGCCGCGGCGAAAGCGCCGAAGGCCAGGCCGACCGCCTCGGGGGCGAGGTCCGTCCAGGGATAGCCGCCGATGACCACAGCAGAGCGGACCGCGCGCTCGACGGCCAGGGGGTCGGTGCCCGGCCGGAGACCGTCCCGCTGGGCGGCTGCCACCGCGCGCCGCAGCGAGCGTGCCGTCCAGGAGTCCTCGGGGACGACGGACAGCGCGGCGGCGATCACGGACGACGTGTTACCGCCCGCCATGGCCGCCGCGACACCCGCCGCAACCGCCTGGCCGCCGTAGATGCCCTCGCCGTCGTGGCTGACGCACCCGTCGACGGCGACCAGCCGCGCCGCCTCGGCCGGGCGGCCCGCCGCGAAGACGCCGAAGGGAGCGGCGCGCATCGCGAGGCCGTCGCTCCAGGCGTGGCGGTGCTGGGCCGAGATGGGGGCGGCCAGCCCCCGGCGCAGATTCTCCAGCGTGCCGCGCTCGCTGAAGCCCGCACCGCGGAAGGGCCCTTCGTCGAGGTCGGCGATCCAGTGGTGCCAGGCCGTCTCCACATGGGCGACGGTGAGCGCCGAGCCGTGCCGCGCGAGCAGCAGCCCGGAGAAGATCGCGTACTCCGTGTCGTCCGTGCCCGCCGGATCGGCCGCGACGAAGCCTTCGATCCGGCCCCAGCGGCGCCGGATCTCCGACGGCTTCATGTTCTCCGCGGGAGCGCCCAGTGCGTCACCGACGGCGAGCCCGAGCAAGGCGCCCCTGGCGCGTTCGAGGAGGACTTGGGGATTGCATGCAATCAACGCCATGGCGTGCCTCTCGCCGTCTGCGGACACCTTTGTGGATACGTGCCACGCCGGGGGCCCGCCGAGCGCCGCGAAACACCCGTGTCACCCGGTCGCCCCGCCCCTCCGAGCGCCCGCCGAGCGCCCGTCGGCCGCCGTCGGAAGCCCGGTAAGTACGGCCTTCCTTGCTGGCGAGGGCCCTGATTCGTGCGTACTTTCGACGCATGAGGGGGAGTGACGGGGCCGTTCGGCCGCGACTCCGGGGAAGGGAGCACTGCGAGCGATGGCCATAATCGACACCGAAGCAGCACTGCACGAAGCGCACCGCGACAACCACACGCACCGTGATGTGAGCGGTGGCTGGCTGCGTCCCGCAGTGTTCGGCGCGATGGACGGCCTGGTCTCCAACCTGGCGCTGATGACGGGTGTGGCCGGCGGTTCGGTGTCCCAGCAGGCGATCGTGATCACGGGGCTCGCCGGGCTGGCCGCGGGCGCATTCTCCATGGCGGCCGGCGAGTACACCTCCGTGGCCTCCCAGCGCGAGCTGGTCGAGGCGGAACTGGACGTCGAGCGGCGGGAGTTGCGCAAGCACCCCAAGGACGAGATGCAGGAACTGGCCGCACTCTACGAGTCGCGCGGAGTCGAGCCGGACCTGGCCCGCGAGGTGGCCAGGCAGCTGTCGAAGGATCCGGAGCAGGCTCTCGAGATCCACGCGCGAGAGGAGCTGGGAATCGATCCGGGCGATCTGCCGTCGCCGACCGTGGCCGCGGTGTCGTCGTTCGGTTCCTTCGCGCTGGGCGCCCTGCTGCCCGTGCTGCCGTACCTCCTGGGGGCGAGCGCCCTGTGGCCCGCGGTGACGCTGGCGCTGCTCGGCCTGTTCGGCTGCGGGGCGGTCGTGGCGAGGGTCACGGCACGGTCGTGGTGGTTCAGCGGACTGCGGCAGCTGGCGCTCGGCGGGGCGGCAGCCGGTGTGACGTACGTCCTGGGCACTCTGTTCGGTACGGCACTAGGCTAAGACTCTATGCAGGGTTCCGCATAAGTAGTTGTTTCCACGCGGTTTCGACACCCTGACCACCGGGCATAGGTCGGAAGCGCTGCGGCAATGAAGCCGATTTCGCTATGGGCCACGGGTCGCTGATCGTCGATGATCTGTCCGCTTCGGCCCCCTTCACCGCTCAGTGCGGTGTCCGCATGCTGGAATGAGCTATCCGCTTCTCGAGAAGCACCCCATCATGTAACCTGCACGAAATTTCGCAGAGGGCCAACGTCGTCCCTCGGCAACTGCATATGCCACGACGACGACGGGAGTGCCGATGCGTTCCGACGCCTGGTCGCCCATGGACGGTCGCCCCGCCAAGCAGGGGATGTACGACCCTCGCAACGAGCACGACGCCTGTGGCGTCGGGTTCGTGGCCACCCTGACTGGTGTCCCCAGTCACGCACTGGTCGAGCAGGCGCTGACCGTACTGCGGAACCTCGAGCACCGTGGCGCCACCGGCTCCGAGCCCGACTCGGGCGACGGCGCAGGAATCCTTCTCCAGGTCCCGGACGCGTTCCTGCGTGAGGTCACCGAGTTCGAGCTGCCCGAGCCCGGCGCCTACGCGGTCGGTATAGCCTTCATGCCCGCCGACGACTCCGCACAGGTCGTCGCGCAGATCGAGGCCATCGCCGCCGAAGAGGGCCTCACCGTCCTCGGCTGGCGTGAGGTGCCGGTCACCCCGGACCTGCTCGGCAACGGCGCCCGCGCCACCATGCCGGCGTTCTCGCAGCTCTTCGTCTCCAACGGGACGAGCGGCCTGGACCTGGACCGCAAGGCGTTCGTGCTGCGCAAGCGCGCCGAGCGCGAGGCCGGGGTCTACTTCCCGTCGCTCTCGGCCCGGACGGTCGTGTACAAGGGCATGCTGACCACCGGCCAGCTCGAGCCCTTCTTCCCCGACCTGTCGGACCGCCGCTTCGCCACGGCCATCGCGCTCGTGCACTCGCGGTTCTCGACCAACACCTTCCCGAGCTGGCCGCTCGCCCACCCGTACCGTTTCGTCGCGCACAACGGCGAGATCAACACGGTCAAGGGCAACCGCAACTGGATGGGCGCCCGCGAGTCCCAGCTCGCCTCCGACCTCTTCGGCGCGGAGAAGCTCGAGCGGATCTTCCCCGTCTGTACGCCGGACGCGTCCGACTCGGCGTCCTTCGACGAGGTCCTGGAGCTGCTGCACCTCGGCGGCCGGTCCCTCCCGCACAGCGTGCTGATGATGATCCCCGAGGCGTGGGAGAACCACACCTCCATGGACCCGGCCCGCCGCGCCTTCTACCAGTACCACTCCACGATGATGGAGCCCTGGGACGGCCCGGCCTGTGTCACCTTCACCGACGGCACCCAGGTCGGCGCGGTCCTCGACCGCAACGGTCTGCGCCCCGGCCGCTACTGGGTCACCGACGACGGTCTCGTCGTGCTCTCCTCCGAGGTCGGCGTCCTCGACATCGACCCCGCCAAGGTCGTCCGCAAGGGCAGGCTGCAGCCGGGCAGGATGTTCCTCGTCGACACCGCCGAGAAGCGGATCATCGAGGACGACGAGATCAAGGCCGCCCTGGCCGCGGAGCACCCGTACCAGGAATGGCTCGAGGCCGGCGAGATCCAGCTCGAGGACCTCCCCGAGCGCGAGCACATCGTGCACACCCACGCCTCGGTCACCCGCCGCCAGCAGACCTTCGGCTACACCGAGGAGGAGCTGAAGGTCATCCTCGCGCCGATGGCCAAGACCGGCGGCGAGCCGCTCGGCTCCATGGGTACGGACTCTCCGATCGCGGCCCTGTCCGAGCGCCCCCGGCTGCTCTTCGACTACTTCACCCAGCTGTTCGCTCAGGTCACCAACCCGCCGCTGGACGCCATCCGCGAGGAGCTCGTCACCTCGCTGCACTCCTCGCTCGGCCCGGCAGGCAACCTGCTGGAGCCGACCGCGGCGTCCTGCCGCAGCGTCACGCTGCCCTTCCCGGTGATCGACAACGACGAGCTGGCCAAGCTCGTACACATCAACGCCGACGGCGACATGCCGGGCATGACCGCCGCGACGCTCTCCGGTCTCTACCGCGTCAGCGGCGGCGGCGCAGCCCTGGCCGCCCGCCTCAGCGAGATCTGCGCCGAGGCCGACGCCGCAATCGAGGACGGCGCCCGGCTGATCGTCCTCTCGGACCGTCACTCGGACGCCGAGCACGCGCCGATCCCGTCGCTGCTGCTCACCTCCGCCGTGCACCACCACCTCATCCGCACCAAGCAGCGCACTCAGGTGGGCCTGCTGGTCGAGGCCGGCGACGTCCGCGAGGTGCACCACGTCGCGCTGCTCATCGGCTACGGCGCCGCCGCCGTCAACCCGTACCTGGCGATGGAGTCGGTCGAGGACCTGGTCCGCGCCGGTACCTTCCTGCCCGGCATGGAGCCCGAGCAGGCCATCCGCAACCTGATCTACGCCCTCGGCAAGGGCGTCCTGAAGGTCATGTCCAAGATGGGCATCTCGACCGTCGCCTCCTACCGCGGCGCGCAGGTCTTCGAGGCCGTCGGCCTGGACGAGTCGTTCGTCGAGACGTACTTCAACGGCACCGCCACCAAGATCGGCGGCGCCGGTCTGGACGTCGTCGCCAAGGAGGTCGCCGCCCGGCACGCCAAGGCGTACCCGGCCTCCGGTGTCCCCTCCGCGCACCGCGCGCTGGAGATCGGCGGCGAGTACCAGTGGCGTCGCGAGGGCGAGCCGCACCTGTTCGACCCCGAGACGGTCTTCCGTCTCCAGCACGCCACGCGCAACCGCCGGTACGACATCTTCAAGAAGTACACGGAGCGGGTGAACGAGCAGTCCGAGCGCCTGATGACGCTCCGCGGCCTGTTCGGCTTCAAGCCGGACCGGGAAGCCATCTCGATCGACGAGGTCGAGCCGGTCTCCGAGATCGTCAAGCGCTTCTCCACCGGCGCCATGTCGTACGGTTCGATCTCCCGCGAGGCGCACGAGACGCTCGCCATCGCCATGAACCAGCTGGGCGGCAAGTCCAACACCGGTGAGGGCGGCGAGGACCCGGACCGCCTGTACGACCCGGCGCGCCGGTCCGGCATCAAGCAGGTCGCCTCCGGCCGCTTCGGTGTGACCAGCGAATACCTGGTCAACGCGGACGACATCCAGATCAAGATGGCGCAGGGCGCCAAGCCCGGCGAGGGCGGCCAGCTGCCCGGCCCCAAGGTGTACCCGTGGATCGCCAAGACCCGGCACTCCACCCCGGGTGTCGGTCTGATCTCCCCGCCGCCGCACCACGACATCTACTCCATCGAGGACCTGGCTCAGCTGATCCACGACCTCAAGAACGCCAACCCGGCCGCGCGGATCCACGTGAAGCTGGTGTCGGAGGTCGGTGTCGGCACGGTCGCCGCGGGCGTCTCCAAGGCGCACGCGGACGTCGTCCTGATCTCGGGCCACGACGGGGGTACGGGCGCCTCGCCGCTCACCTCGCTGAAGCACGCGGGCGGCCCCTGGGAGCTCGGCCTGGCCGAGACCCAGCAGACGCTGCTGCTCAACGGCCTGCGCGACCGGATCGTCGTCCAGACCGACGGCCAGCTCAAGACCGGCCGCGACGTGATCATCGCCGCCCTGCTGGGCGCCGAGGAGTTCGGTTTCGCGACCGCGCCGCTCGTCGTCTCCGGCTGCGTCATGATGCGCGTCTGCCACCTGGACACCTGCCCCGTCGGCATCGCCACGCAGAACCCCGTGCTGCGCGAACGGTTCTCCGGCAAGGCCGAGTTCGTCGTCAACTTCTTCGAGTTCATCGCGGAGGAGGTGCGCGAGCTCCTCGCGGAGCTGGGCTTCCGTACGATCGAGGAAGCCGTCGGACACGCCGAGCTGCTCGACACCGAGCGGGCCGTGGACCGCTGGAAGGCGCAGGGCCTCAATCTGGCTCCGCTGTTCCACGTCCCCGAGCTGCCGGACGGCGCCGTACGCCACGCGCTGATCGAGCAGGACCACGGTCTGGAGAAGGCCCTCGACAATGAGCTGATCAAGCTCGCCGCCGATGCGCTGAGTGCCTCGTCCGCCGAGGACGCCCAGCCGGTCCGCGCACAGGTCGCGATCCGCAACATCAACCGGACCGTCGGCACCATGCTCGGCCACGAGGTCACCAAGAAGTTCGGCGGCGCGGGCCTGCCCGACGACACCATCGACATCACCTTCACCGGCTCGGCCGGCCAGTCCTTCGGCGCCTTCGTGCCGCGTGGTGTGACGCTGCGCCTGGAGGGCGACGCCAACGACTACGTCGGCAAGGGCCTCTCGGGCGGCCGCGTCATCGTCCGCCCGGACCGTGGCGCCGACCACCTGGCCGAGTTCTCGACCATCGCGGGCAACACCATCGCCTACGGCGCGACCGGCGGCGAGATCTTCCTCCGCGGCCGGACCGGCGAGCGCTTCTGCGTCCGCAACTCCGGTGCCACGGTCGTCTCGGAGGGCGTGGGCGATCACGGCTGCGAATACATGACCGGCGGCCACGCGGTGGTGCTGGGCGAGACCGGACGCAACTTCGCGGCCGGCATGTCCGGCGGTGTCGCGTACGTCATCGACCTCGACAAGGACAACGTCAACGCCGGGAACCTGATGGCGGTGGAGGCCCTGTCCGACGCCGACAAGCAGTGGCTGCACGATGTGGTGCGCCGCCACCAGGAGGAGACCGGCTCGACCGTGGCCGGGAAGCTCCTCGTGGAGTGGGACACCGCCGTGGCCCGCTTCAGCAAGATCATTCCGACCACGTACAAGGCAGTGCTCGCCGCCAAGGACGCCGCTGAGCTGGCCGGACTCTCCGAGTCCGAGACCACCGAGAAGATGATGGAGGCGGCGATCAATGGCTGACCCTAAGGGCTTTCTCACCACGGGACGCGAGGTCGCCAAGACCCGCCCCGTCGCGGAGCGCGTGAAGGACTGGAACGAGGTCTACGTTCCCGGTTCGCTGCTGCCGATCATCAGCAAGCAGGCCGGGCGCTGCATGGACTGCGGCATCCCCTTCTGCCACAACGGCTGTCCGCTGGGGAACCTCATCCCCGAGTGGAACGACTACGCCTACCGCGAAGACTGGGCCGCCGCGAGCGAGCGCCTGCACGCGACGAACAACTTCCCGGAGTTCACCGGCCGCCTGTGCCCGGCTCCGTGCGAGTCGGCGTGTGTCCTCGGCATCAACCAGCCGGCCGTCACCATCAAGAACGTCGAAGTCTCGATCATCGACAAGGCGTGGGACAGCGGCGACGTCACACCGCAGCCGCCGGAGCGGCTGTCCGGCAAGACGGTCGCGGTCATCGGCTCGGGCCCGGCGGGCCTGGCCGCCGCCCAGCAGCTGACCCGGGCGGGTCACACGGTCGCGGTGTACGAGCGGGCCGACCGCATCGGCGGTCTGCTCCGGTACGGCATTCCCGAGTTCAAGATGGAGAAGGTGCACATCAACCGCCGCATCGAGCAGATGCGAGCGGAGGGCACCAAGTTCCGCACCGAGATCGAGATCGGCCGCGACATCGACGCGGCGAAGCTGCGCAGGCGGTACGACGCCGTGGTGATCGCCGCCGGCGCCACCGTCTCGCGCGACCTGCCGGTCCCCGGGCGGGAGCTGAACGGCATCCACTTCGCCATGGAGTACCTGCCGCTCGCCAACAAGGTGCAGGAGGGCGACTTCGTCGCGCCGCCGATCACCGCCGAAGGCAAGCACGTCGTCGTCATCGGCGGCGGCGACACGGGCGCCGACTGCGTCGGCACGGCCCACCGCCAGGGTGCGGCGTCCGTCACGCAGCTCGAGATCATGCCGAAGCCGGGCGAGGAGCGGAACGCGGGCCAGCCGTGGCCGACCTTCCCGATGCTGTACAAGGTCACCTCGGCGCACGAGGAGGGCGGCGAGCGGGTCTACTCCGTCTCCACCACCCACTTCGAGGGCGACGAGGACGGGAACGTCCAGTTCCTGCACCTCGTCGAGGTCGAGTTCGTGGACGGCAAGCTCACCCAGAAGCCGGGCACCGAGCGGAGGATCCCCGCTCAGCTCGTCACCCTGGCCATGGGCTTCACCGGCACGGACCAGGAGAACGGCCTGGTGCAGCAGTTCGGCCTGGAGCTCGACGAGCGCGGCAACATCGCGCGCGACGCGGACTACGCCACGAACGTACCTGGCGTGTACGCCGCGGGCGACGCCGGCCGTGGCCAGTCGCTGATCGTGTGGGCGATCGCCGAGGGCCGTTCGGCGGCCCGCGGAGTCGACCGCTTCCTCACCGGAACGAGTGAACTTCCCGCTCCGGTCAAGCCGACGGACCGGGCGCTGCTCGTCTGACCGGCCCGTCCGAAAAAACGTCCCGTACAGCGTCGTACGGAACTGACCGCGGCGTCTGCCCCTCCCCGACCGGAACTGGGCAGGCGCCGCGGCATGTCTTACGGCATCGTCGGAGACGAGTGCTGTCCTGTCAGCTCCGAGGACTTCAGGACCGCCAACGCGACCAGCAGAATCAGTACGCCCACGGTGGCGGCCGCCTGGACCACCGTCCGGTGCTTCGCGGGCGCGTACGCCAGCGCCGCCGTGACGCAGGCTCCCGACAGGAGCCCGCCCAGGTGGCCTTCCCACGAGGTGAACCCGGCCGAGATCACCATCCAGATCAGGAAGCCGGCGAGGAAGCGGTTCACCCCGTGCATGTCGCGGTTCAGCCGGCGGCTGATGACGTAGAACGAGGCCGCCAGGCCGAAGATCGCGCCGGACGCCCCCACCGCGTTGTCCTGCGGTGAGATCAGGAACACCAGGACCGAGCCACCCAGGGCGGAGAGCAGATAGAGGGCGAGGTACCGGACGCGGCCGAGCTGGTCCTCCACGACCCGCCCCAGGTTCCACAGCCCGTACATGTTGAGCACGATGTGCAGGATCCCGAACGTTCCGCCCCCGGGCGGCAGGTGCAGGAATGCCGCGGTGACGAGTCGGTACCACTCGCCCTCCGCGACTCCCACCGCCTCGAACCCGGCGAAGTGCGTGTTCTCGTACAGGTAGTACGCGCCGTCGGGCCCGATCAGTCCCTGACCGAGCATCCCGAACCGGTCGACGATCTCGGGGCGCACCAGCTCACCGAGATACGCGAGGACGTTCAGCGCGATAAGCACGTACGTCACGACCGGCACGGCGGAGCCCGCGACCTTGCCGCCGAAGACCGTGCGGGCCTGCCGGATGCTCCGGTGACCCTCCTTCACGCACTCCACGCACTGGTGGCCCACGGCCGCCTCGCGCATGCAGTCGGGGCATATGTAACGGTCGCAGCGGGTGCAGCGCACATATGTCTCGACCTTGGGGTGCCGATAACAGGTGGTGACGTCGGCCTCCATGGCCGGCTCCTTAGGGGCGTGCGGACAGTGAGCCGGTGGGGTCGGCGGCGAACAAGGTATCGAATACCGTCAGCCGGCCGGGCGGACAGGTGCGCCCCGGCAGAAATCCTTGCGGGCAAAGCCGGTCGAGCCCTGGTCCCGGTCGTCCAGCCGCTGCGGCCCTGCTGACGTAACCTCGACTCCCAGTCACCCGCACGATACGGAGACCAGCATGGCCGACGTGACCACGACAGCAGGCCCGGCCATCAGCCTCCGCAAGGTGGAGGAGAGCGCGCCCGCGCTGGTCAGCCTCTACAAGAGCGCGGGGATGTCTCTCGAGAAGCACGGCCTGGCCGGCCTTCGCGCAGCGGTCTACCTGGTCCTCGATTACTCCGGATCGATGAAGCCGTACTACGCCGACGGAAGCGTGCAGGAACTGGCCGACCGGGTGCTCGGCCTCTCGGCCAACCTCGACGACGACGGCCGTGTGCCCGTCGTCTTCTTCTCCACCGACGTCGACGCGGTCGCCGACATCTCGCTGACGAGCCATCAGGGCAGGGTCGCCGAGATCGTCGCAGGGCTCGGGCACATGGGCAGGACCAGCTACCACCTGGCCATGGACGCGGTCATCGACCACTACCTGGACAGCGGCTCGACCGCGCCCGCGCTGGTCGTCTTCCAGACCGACGGCGGCCCCATCAGCAAGCACGCCGCGGAACGCTATCTCTGCAAGGCCGCTCGGCTGCCGCTCTTCTGGCAGTTCGTCGGCTTCGGCAACACGCGCAGCTCGCAGTTCGACTTCCTGCGCAAGCTCGACGAACTCGCCGTTCCCGCCAAGCGCCCGGTGGACAACTCCGGTTTCTTCCACGCCGGCTCCGACCCGCGCAAGGTTTCCGACGCCGAGCTGTACGACCGGCTGGTCGCCGAGTTCCCCGCCTGGCTGGCCGCGGCGACCGCACAGGGCGTCGTCCGTTGACCGTACGCGTACTGCGGGCCGCCGGCCGGACGGCCGTGCCCTGGAAGAACGGCGGAGGCGTCACCCGCGGCATCGCGGCCTGGCCCGAGGACGCCGGCATGGACGACTTCGCCTGGCGGGTGAGCCTCGCGGAGGTCGGCGTCGACGGGCCGTTCTCCGCCTTCCCCGGCGTCGAGCGGACCCTGACCATGGTCGAGGGCGCGGGCATGGACCTCACGGTGGGCGGCGAGCGCCGACGGGTGGACAAGCTCTGCACGCCACAGGACTTCACGGGCGACGAGCCGACCGAGTGCCGGCTCCTCGGCGGGCCCGTCGCGAACTTCAACGTCATGTACCGCCGAGGCCGGGCGCAGACGGAGACCTCAGTGGTGCGGGGCCGGCTGCGCCTGACCGTCCCGCCCGGAGGGACGGTCCTGGCCGTCGTCCTGGAGGGGACCGCGGTCCTCGAAGGCGCTTCGGCCACCGGGCTCGGGCGGTACGACGCGGTGCTGGCGACCGGGGAGTCGCCCGGCGTACTGCGAACGGAGGGTTGCGCGGCGGTCGTCACACTCCGCAGCGACTGAGAGCTACGTGCCGGGCACCCAGTAGCTGTGCACCTGCATGATCTTGGGCCTCCCGCCCCGCTCGCTGATTCCGGCCTCGGCGGCAACAGGCATCATGGCCTGCGCGAACTTCTCCATCGCCGCCTCGGACTCCCACAGATCGAAGACTTCGAAACCGGACTCCGTCTGTACGGCGACGTGGGCCAGACATCCCTCGAACACGTCGCCGGGCAGCGCCTGGAGCTTGGCGGTCAGGGCGTCGTACTGGTCAGCGGTGACGCCCCGCAGCTCGGCCTGGATGAACACGGCCATCGTTGTCTACCTCCATGTGACGGGTCCGTTCCTCCCCCGACGCCAGGGCGGCGGCCTGTACCCCCGGAGCCAGCACACCACGTCCGCCGCGGAACGGCATCCGAAGCCGGCGTCAGCCGGCCAGCACCCGCGCCCGGCACACCGCCGGCGTCCCCCAGGCATCGCGCAGTGGCCGCGCCTTCCGCAGCCACAGCGAGAGTTCAAGCTCCTCGGTGTAGCCGACCGCGCCATGCAGCTGCAGGGCCGTCCGGGCGGCCGTGTACGCGGCCTCGCCCGCCGTCACCTTCGCCGCCGCCGTCTCGACGGGGTCCAGCGACAGCGCCGCCGCCCACAACAGCGGCCGGGCGAACTCCAAGGCGATCAGGCTGTCCGCGAGCCGGTGCTTGACCGCCTGGAACGAGCCGATCGGCGCGCCGAACTGGGTCCGCTCCCCGGCGTAGGCAACGGTCCGGGAGAGAAGGGCGTCACCCACCCCCATCGCCTGAGCCGCAGTCAGCAGGGCCGCCCAGTTCTCGGCGCGACCGGCCGCCTCCCGTACCGCCGGACCGCTCGCCAGCAGCTCCCCTCCCGCGGCCGGGCGGAACAGCCGCCGCGCCGGGTCGGCCGACGGCCGCGGCGGCCCGTACCCGGGAGCCAGCCGCAGCTCGTCGCCGCTCATGACGAAGACGGCGTCGACCGCGTCGGCGTCCAGCACGTAGCGCCCCCCGTCCGGGCGAAGGGTCGCCGATGCCCGGCCGGAGGCGAGCCGGGGCAGCCACTCCTTCGCCGCCGGGCACTCCTCCACCAGGGAGCTCAACAGGACCGCGGTCGCAGCCGTCTCGACCACCGGCCCCGGCACGGCGAACCGTCCCAGCTGGACAAACGCCACGGCGAGTTCCACCGGCCGGGGCCCCAGACCGTCGTGCGCCTCGGGCACCGCCAGCGCGAACAGCCCGGCATCGGCCAGCCGGGACCACAGTGCCCGTCCCGGCCCGTGGTCCCCGGCACCCCAGGCCCGTGCGGCGGACGCGGTGTCCGCGGCCGTGAGCATCGCGTCCAGCGAGCGGGCGAAGTCCCGCTGCTCGTCGTCGAGGAGGAAGCGCATCAGCGGCGGCCCTTCGGCAGGCCGAGCAGCCGCTCGGCGATGATGTCGCGCTGGATCTCGTTCGTACCGGCGTAGATGGGACCGGCGAGGGAGAAGACGTACGACTCGGACCACTCGCCGTCCGCCAGCTCGCCGTCAGGGCCCAGGAGATCGAGCGCTGCTTCGTGCAGCGCGATGTCGTACTCCGACCAGAACACCTTGTTGAGGCTGGACTCGGCGCCGATCGCGTCGCCCGCCGCGAAGCGTGAGGCGTTGGCGTAGGTGAAGAGCTGATAGGCGCGCGCCCCGATGACGGCGTCGGCGATCCTGTCCCGCATCGCCGTGTCGGCCGGATCCCCGTCCGTACGCCACAGCTGTACGAGCCGGTCGGCCGCGGCCAGAAAACGGCCGGGGGAGCGGAGCGTGAGCCCGCGCTCGTTGCCTGCGGTGGACATGGCGACCTGCCAGCCCTGGCCGGGCTGCCCGATGACGTCCTCGTCCGGGACGAAGACCCGGTCCAGGAACAGCTCGGCGAAGGCCGGCTTTCCGTCGAGCCGGCCGATCGGACGTACGGTCACGCCGGGCGCCGACAGGTCGAACATCAGGTACGTCAGCCCGTGGTGGGGCTTTGTGGCACCAGGATCCGAGCGGAAGATGCCGAAGGCCCGGTCGGCGAAGGCGGCCCGTGAGGACCAGGTCTTCTGCCCGTTCAGCAGCCAGCCGCCCCCGGTGCGTACCGCCGTCGACCTGAGCGAGGCGAGATCGGAGCCCGACTCCGGCTCGGACCAGGCCTGCGCCCAGATCACCTCGCCGCTCGCCATGGCCGGCAGGACGCGGGCGCGCTGTTCGTCCGTGCCGTGGTCGAACAGTGTGGGCGCCAGCAGGTTGATGCCGTTCTGGGAGACCCGGCCGGGCGCTCCCGCCGCGTAGTACTCCTCCTCGAAGACCAGCCACTGCATGATGCCGGCCCCCCGGCCGCCGTACTCCTCGGGCCAGGAGACGACCGACCAGCGGTCGGCATGGAGACGCGCCTCCCACTCCCGGTGGGCCGCGAAGCCCTCTTCGGTCTCCAGCGAGGGCAGCGGGTCGGCGGGAACGCGGGCCGTGAGCCATTGCCGCGCCTCGGCCCGGAAGGCCTCCTCCTCGGCGGTGTGCCGCAGGTCCATCAGGCACTCGCCTCCCTCATCACCGGCGCGGGCATCCGCACATCCTTCCCTAACAACTGTTTGGTAGGTAACGTACGGCCATCGGGCTCCCGAAGGAAGCCAAGGAGATACGCGTATGGGCGGCGCCCCGCAGTACATACCGGGCCACGGTCTGCTGGCAGGCCGTACCGCCGTCATCACCGCCGCCGCCGGGGCAGGCATCGGCGGCGCGATCGCCCGCAGGTTCCTCGAAGAGGGCGCGAGCATCGTCGTCGGTGACGCCCACGCCCGCCGGCTCAAGGAGACCGAGGCCGCCCTCGCCGAGGAGTTCGGTGCCGAGCGCGTCACCTCCCTGCCCTGCGACGTCACCGACGAGGCCCAGGTCCAGGCCCTCCTCGCGCTCGCCGGGGCAAGGCACGGCGCACTGGACATCGTCGTCAACAACGCAGGCCTGGGCGGCACCGCGACGCTCGTCGACATGACCGACGAGCAGTGGTCGAACGTCCTCGACGTGACACTGAACGGCACCTTCCGCTGCACCCGCGCCGCGCTTCGCTCCCTGAAGGCGAAGGGCACGGGAGGCGTCATCGTCAACAACGCCTCCGTCATCGGCTGGCGCGCGCAGGCCGGCCAGGCCCACTACGCCGCCGCCAAGGCCGGCGTCATGGCGCTCACCCGGTGCGCGGCGGTCGAGGCCGCCGAGTACGGCGTCCGCGTCAACGCCGTCGCGCCGAGCCTCGCGATGCACCCGCACCTGGCCAAGGTCACCACGCCCGAGCTGCTCGAAGAGCTGACGGCGCGTGAGGCCTTCGGGCGGTACGCCGAACCCTGGGAGGTCGCCAACGTCATCGTCTTCCTCGCCAGCGGCTACTCCTCCTACATGACGGGCGAGACGGTCTCCGTCAGCAGCCAGCATGCGTAGCCCGCTGGACGACAATGGCGATGTGCCGAACAACAAGAAAAAGACCCAGGTGACCGCCTCGCCCGAGCGGCGTCGCGAACTCCTCGACACCGCCGCCGAGGTCTTCGCCGCACAGGGCTACAACGCCACCACCGTCCGCAAGATCGCCGACGAGGCGGGCATGCTCGCGGGCAGCCTCTACTACCACTTCGATTCCAAGGAATCGATGCTCGACGAGATCCTCTCCGCGTTCCTCACCGAGCTCTGGGACGGGTACGACGCCGTCCTCGCCGCCGGTCTCGGGCCGCGAGAGACCATCGAAGCCCTCGTCACCGAGTCCTTCCGGGAGATCGACCGGCACCGCGCCGCCGTCGCCATCTACCAGAAGGAGTCCAGGCACCTCTCCGCCCAGCCCCGCTTCCACTACCTCTCCGACTCGCAGCAGAAGTTCGAGAAGGCGTGGCTGGGGACGCTGGAGCGCGGCGTCGCCGCCAAGGCATTCCGTGCAGACCTCGACATCCGCCTCACCTACCGCTTCGTGCGCGACACCGTCTGGGTCGCCGCGTCCTGGTACCGGCCCGGCGGCGGGCACAGTCCCGACGAGATCGCCCGCCAGTACCTGTCGATGGTGCTGGACGGCATCGCCGTTCGCACCTGAACCGACCCCACCAAGGAGCAGCAGCCATGGCCGAGGCCTACATCGTCGAAGCGGTACGCACTCCGGTCGGCCGGAAGAGGGGCGGGCTCTCCGCCGTCCACCCCGCCGATCTCGGCGCGCACATCCTCAAGGCGCTGGTTGCCCACTCCGGCATCGACCCGGCCGTCGTCGACGACGTCGTCTTCGGGTGTCTGGACACGGTCGGCCCACAGGCCGGCGACATCGCCCGCACGGCGTGGCTGGCCGCCGGGCTGCCCGAAGAGGTGCCCGGCGTCACCATCGACCGGCAGTGCGGCTCCTCGCAGCAGGCCGTGCACTTCGCCGCGCAGGCAGTGCTGTCCGGTACCCAGGACCTGGTGGTCGCGGGTGGCGTCCAGAACATGAGCCTGATTCCGATCGCCTTCGCCTCCCGGCAGGCCGCCGAGCCGCTCGGGCTCGCCGAAGGCCCCTTCGCGGGCAGCGAGGGCTGGCGGGCCCGCTACGGCGACCGGCCGGTCAACCAGTTCCACGGCGCCGAACTGATCGCCGGGAAATGGGGGATATCGCGCCCGGACATGGAGGCATTCGCCCTCCGCTCGCACCGGCGCGCTCTGCGCGCGATCGACGAGGGCCGCTTCGACCGGGAGCTCGTCCCCTACGGAGAGGCCACCGTGGACGAGGGACCGCGCCGCGACACGTCCCTGGAGAAGATGGCGGCCCTCAAGCCGGTCGTCGAGGGCGGCCGCATCACCGCCGCCTGCTCCTCACAGGTCTCCGACGGCGCCTCGGCGATGCTGCTCGCGAGCGAGCGGGCCGTCGCCGAGTACGGGCTGACCCCGCGCGCCCGTATCCACCATCTGTCGGTGCGCGGTGAGGACCCGATCCGGATGCTGTCCGCGCCGATACCGGCGACGGCGCACGCGCTGAAGAAGGCCGGCATGTCGATCGACGACATCGACCTCGTCGAGATCAACGAGGCGTTCGCCCCGGTGGTCCTGGCCTGGCTGAAGGAGACCGGCGCCGACCCGGAAAAGGTCAACGTCAACGGAGGCGCGATCGCCCTCGGCCACCCGCTGGGCGCCACCGGGGTCAAACTCATGACCACGCTGCTGCACGAGCTGGAGCGCACGGGCGGCCGGTACGGCCTGCAGACCATGTGCGAGGGCGGCGGACAGGCGAACGTGACGATCGTCGAACGGCTGTGACCTGCGCGACGGCTACCGCACAGCCCGGGCGGCGCATGCTAGAGTTCAAAGCGTTGCAGTTTTGGTACCCATGAACTTTATGTGCGCCTGACGGGAATGTTCCTCAGGCGCATTATTGTTTTTCCGGCATCTCCGGATGGGGACATTGCGGCGACGAGGAATCCGTAACATCGCGGATTTCCGGCTCTGCCCCTATTTAGGAGAATAAAAATGGCTACTGGCACCGTGAAGTGGTTCAACGCGGAAAAGGGCTTCGGCTTCATCGAGCAGGACGGCGGCGGCGCCGACGTCTTCGCCCACTACTCCAACATCGCCACCCAGGGCTTCCGTGAGCTCCAGGAGGGCCAGAAGGTTTCCTTCGACGTCACGCAGGGCCAGAAGGGCCCGCAGGCGGAGAACATCGTCCCGGCCTAATCGCCCGGACGCATTGCTCCTGGCCGGGGCCCGCACCGTCGAGGTGCGGGTCCCGGCTTGTGCTGTCCCCAGGAAGGCATTTTCTGTATGACTCGCTCCGAACGCCCGGCCCGTCCCGCCCGCAAGCGCCCGTCGAATTCGCGCGGCCAGGCCCCTGCCAAGTCCTCAGGCAAGGGTCCCGCCCGCAGGGTCACGCCCCCGCAGGGTGAATTCACGCTGCCGGAAAGCACCACCCCCGCGCTGCCCGCGGTCCAGGCATTCGACGAGCTGGACATGCCCGCCGCCCTGCTCAAGACGCTCGTCGCACAAGGTGTGACCGAGCCGTTCCCGATCCAGGCCGCGACCCTGCCGAACTCCCTCGCGGGGCGCGACCTCCTCGGCCGCGGGCGTACCGGCTCCGGCAAGACGCTCGCCTTCGGCCTCGCGCTGCTGGGCCGTACCGCCGGCCGGCGTGCCGAGCCGCGTGCCCCGCTCGCCCTCGTGCTCGTACCCACGCGTGAGCTGGCGCAGCAGGTCACCGACGCCCTCACCCCGTACGCCACCGCCGTGAACCTGCGGCTGGCGACGGTCGTCGGCGGTATGTCGATCGGCCGCCAGGCCGGCACGCTCCGCCGTGGCGCCGAGGTGCTCGTCGCCACGCCCGGCCGCCTCAAGGACCTCATCGAGCGGGGCGACGCCCAGCTCGACCAGGTACGGATCACCGTGCTGGACGAGGCCGACCAGATGGCCGACATGGGCTTCATGCCGCAAGTCACGGCCCTGCTCAAGCAGGTGGCGCCGGGTGGGCAGACGATGCTCTTCTCGGCGACCCTGGACCGGAACATCGACCGTCTCGTACGGATGTTCCTCACCGACCCCGTGGTGCACTCGGTCGACCCGTCGGCCGGCGCGGTGACCACCATGGATCACCACCTGCTGTACGTGGCGGACGAGACCGACAAGAAGGCCGTCACCACCCGCATCGCCGCCCGCGACGGCCGCGTGATCATGTTCCTGGACACCAAGCGGTCCGTGGACCGGCTCGTCAAGCGGCTGCTGGCCAGCGGCGTACGTGCGGCCGGCCTGCACGGCGGCCGTTCGCAGCCGCAGCGCAACCGCACGCTCGACCAGTTCAAGAACGGGCACGTCACCGCCCTGGTGGCGACCAATGTGGCGGCCCGTGGCATCCACATCGACGACCTCGACCTCGTCGTGAACGTCGACCCGCCGACCGACCACAAGGACTACCTGCACCGCGGCGGCCGCACCGCCCGGGCCGGCGAGTCCGGCAGCGTCGTCACCCTGGTGCTCCCCGAGCAGAAGCGGGAGATGAGCCGGCTGCTGTCCGACGCGGGCATCAGCCCGCAGACGGCCGCCCGCATCAAGTCCAGCGACGCGGAGCTGTCCCGCCTCACCGGTGCCCGCGAGCCCTCCGGCGTGGCGGTCACCATCGAGGTCCCGCAGCCCGCCGTACAGCCGCAGCGCCGCTCCGGCGGCGGTGGCGGTGGCAATGGCAGTGGCGGCGGCAATGGCAGTGGGGGTGCGAGCGGGAGTGGCAACGGCGGCCGTTCCTCGCGTCCGGGCAGCCGCAGCCGCGGCGGGCGCGGCCGCACGGGCCGTGGCGCTCAGGGCGGCGGCACCGGCGGCGGTCGCCGCGCGGCCGCCTGACCCCTCGGGTCGGCCCAACGGCCGGGCCCGGAGCCTCGCCGGCGTGCGAAGGCCCGGGCCCGGGCCGTTTCTGATGCAGGCCTGCCGTTTCCGACGCGGGCAACTGCAGGGACGGGCAAGGGCACTCAGGGCGTTCAAGGCATTCACCCTGGTGTCGGCAGGGTGCGAAGCGCGCGCAGTTCTTCGAGCGCCGAGTGCGCTTCCGCCATGACACGGGTGATCAGCTCCTCGCACGAGGGCAGGTCCCCGATCAACCCGGCCACCTGGCCGGACGCCATGACACCGAGGTCGGTACGGCCTTCGACCATGGCCGCTCTGAGGAGCATCGGAGTGTTGGCGGCCAGCAGGACCTGGCTCCAGGTGAGGTCCTTGCCGTGCTTCGTCGCGAGGCCGTCCCGGATCATCCGTGCCCAGCTCAGCCCGGAGATCTTCCTGAACCCGGCGGCATGGCGCACCGCTCGGGCAAGGGCCTTCGTACGGCCCGCCTTCTCGAGGGAGCCGACCAGGTCGGTACGGAGCATGCGGTGCGGGAGGCCGTCGACGGCCGTGGTGACCGTGACGTCCTTGACGCTCGCCGCGAGGTATCTGGCCTTCACCGCTTCCGGCACGGTCGAGTCGGACGTGAGGAGGAAGCGGGTGCCCATGGCGATGCCCGCCGCGCCGTAGGCGAGGGCCGCGACCAGGCCGCGGCCGTCGTAGAAGCCGCCGGCCGCGATGACCGGGATGCCGACCGCGTCGACGACCTCGGGGAGGAGGACGGTGGTGGCGACCTGGCCGGTGTGACCACCGCCCTCACCACCCTGCACGAGGACGGCGTCAGCGCCCCATGCGGCGACCTTCTCGGCGTGCCGGCGGGCGCCGACGGAGGGGATGACCACGACACCGGCGTCCTTGAGCTCCGCGAAGAGGTCCCTGGACGGCGCGAGGGCGAACGAGGCGACCTTCACTCCCTCGTCGATGAGGACCCGTACCCGGTCGCGCGCATCGCCGGCGTCGGCGCGCAGATTGACCCCGAAAGGGGCGTCCGTACGGGACTTGACCTCCCGCACGGCCGACTTCAGCTGCTCCGGGGTCATCGTCGCGGAGGCGAGGATGCCCAGCGCGCCGGCATTGGCCGAGGCCGAGACGAGCCGGGGGCCGGCGACCCAGCCCATGCCGGTCTGGACGACCGGGTGCCGTACTCCGGTGAGCTTCGTGAGTGCCGTCTCCATCACGCCGGGACCTCACGCTCGCGCGTGCTGTGCGGGTCCAGCTCCTCACGGATCAACCGGAGTTCGGCCGCTGTCGGCTCACGCGTGTACGGGACGTCGTCGGGCACCGCGAGCGGGAAGCCGGTTGCCTCCCGGACCTCGGCGACGGTGACACCGGGGTGGAGGGAAACCAGCCGCATCGACCGGTCCGCTGTCGCGAAGTCGAAGACACCGAGGTTGCTGACCACGCGCGGAATGCGGTGGAAGCGGGTCGCGGAGGCGCCGGCCGCGGCGGCGCTGTCGTAACCCACGCCGCAGACCATGTCCACGCGGGCGACGAAGACCCGGCTGGAGTGCTTGGGGACCCAGTAACTGGTCGGGTTGTTGAGCGTGTTGACGGGTGCCCCGCGGACGCCGAGCAGCTGGCGGGCGGGCTGCTCCCAGTCGCCGATGCAGGAGATGTTCTGGTTGCCGAAGCGGTCGATCTGGCTTGCGCCCATCATCACGTGGCGTTTGCCGCCGGTGACCATGGTGAGGTGCGCCCGGTACGGCAGCCAGCCCTCCGTCACGCCGTCGGCGCCGATGAGCAGCGCCTCGCCGTTGGTCAGGAGCAGATCGGGGGCGAAGGTGAGCCGGGCCAGCCGGGCGCCGATCGACGGGATCGTACCCATGGGGCCGGCCAGCACCTCGCCGTCGTCGCGCCAGGCCTCGGCGCACGCGATGACGCAGTGCTCGGCGCGGGTCGGGGGGCTCTTGGTCATCGTTTCCGCTCCTTGTGCCAGGCCTGTACGGCGGACTGGTACGACTTCTCGTCGCCGGACAGAAAGCGATCGGCGAACTCCGGCCAGGGAGTGGTCGCGTACAACCGCTGGAAGGCCTCGTCGCGGTCGTGGTCCGGGGCACAAGAGGTGAAGTGGGCGCCGTTCGGGGTCTCCACCACGCCGGTGACCGAGTGGCGCTTGAGGAGGAGCGTCTGCGGAGCCGCGTCCTTGGTGAGACCGGCCGTCTCGACGAGCTGCTCGCAGGAGACGTACGCCGAGTCGGCCGCCTCGCAGAACAGGTCGTCGAAGTACGGGTCCGGGCCCAGATACTGGCCATTGCCGAGCCGGTCGGCGCGGTTCATGTGGACCAGGGCGGCGTCCATGCGCAGGGCGGGTACGGCGACGAACTCCTCGCCGTCCTCGTAGGGGGACTTCACCGTGCGGAGGGAGGGATTGACACGCATGACGTCGGAGCCGAGCCCGGCGCGGACCGGGAGGAAGGACAGCCGGTTGGCAGCCGCGGTAAGGCCCCACATGAACATCGCCTCGTCGATCTCGGTGAACTCGAAGGCACCGTTCTGCCGGGCGGCGCGGAAGTGGGGCTCCAGGGGGATCGAGTCGAGGGTGGTGAAGGCCGCGACCAGCTTGCGGATCCGGCCGGCGGCGGCGAGCAGACCCACGTCGGGGCCTCCGTAGGACAAGACGGTGAGATCGGTGATCTCGGAGCGGAGCAGTGCCCGTACCAGGGCCATGGGCTTGCGGCGCGAGCCCCAGCCGCCGATGCCGATCGTCATGCCGCTGCGGAGCCGGGAGACGACCTCGTCGGGAGTCATCGTCTTGTCGCTCATCGAGAGCCCTCCTGCTCGCCTTCGGTGCTGCCGGCCGCCGTGGCGGCTCGGTTCTCCGCTGTGGCGGCTCGAGTGCCGGCCGTACTGCGGTCGGTGCCGGTGCCGGTGCCGGTGCCGGTGCCGGTGCTGGTCCTGGTCTCGGTGCTGGCGCCTGCGCCTGCGCCTGTTCCGGAACCGGTGCCGAAGCCGTTGCGGACGCGGTCGGCGACTCCGCTGAGGTTGGCCTCGAAGGTGAAGCCCTGCTCGAAGCGGTAGCTGCGGCGCACGTCCACGGGGTCGATTCCGTTGATGGCGGCCTTGGCCAGCCGGATCAGGCAGCCGTCCTTCTGCGCGATCTCGCGGGCCAGCTCCAGGGCGGCGTCGAGGAGTTCGTTGCGGGGGACGACGCTCCAGACCGAGCCGTACGCGTGCAGATCGGCGGCGGTGGCGGTGCGCGAGGTGTAGTACAGCGTGCGCATCAGGTGCTGCGGGACGAGGCGGGCGAGGTGGGTGGCGGCGCCGAGTGCGCCGCGGTCGAGTTCGGGCAGTCCGAAAGTGGCGTCGTCGGAGGCGACGATCGCGTCGGCGTTACCGGCCAGGCCGATGCCGCCGCCGAGGCAGAAGCCGTTGACGGCCGCGACGACGGGAACCTCGCACTCGTACACCGCGGCGAAGGCTTCGGCGCAAGCGCGGTTGACACCGATCAGAGCACGGTGGCCGCCGGTGTCACGTTGCAGCTCCTTGATGTCGACGCCGGCGTTGAAGCCGCGGCCCGATGCGGCGAGTACGACGCAGCGGACGTCGGGGTCGCGTCCCGTCGTTCGGAGGGCGCCGGCGAGGTCGTACCAGCCCTGCACCGGGAGAGCGTTGACGGGCGGGAAGTCGACCGTGACGACGCGAATGCCCTTGTCCGGGCTCGAGGTGGAGACACCCATCAGAGGATCAGCTACCTTTCCACCAAACATTTGTTAGGTGCGTTAGGTGGGGAAGGTAGCAGCGGATCGCGCGCTGCGGGAGGTGCGGGTTGAGCATCACTGTGGATCTGGCCGGCCGGGTCGCGGTCGTCACGGGCGGCACGCGGGGCGTCGGCGCGGGGATCGCGCGGGCGTTCCTGCAGGCGGGTGCGGACGTGGTGGTCTGCGCGCGCAGGCCGCCGGAGGGAGTCGTCGAGGCGGACGGCCGCAAGGCCGAGTTCGCCCCCGTCGACCTGCGGAACGCCGCTGCGGTCGAGGACTTCTTCGCCGGGCTCGCGGCCCGCCACGGCCGGCTCGACGTACTGGTGAACAACGCGGGCGGGACGCCCTACCGGAAGCTGGGAGAGGGCGACGCCGAACGGCACGGGCGGGTGGTGGAACTCAACCTGGTGGCGCCGATGACCGCCTCCCTCGCGGCGTACGGGCATCTGAAGCGGACGCGCGGCTCGATCGTGATGATCGGCAGCGTCAGCGGGTCGCGCCCCTCGCCCGGGACAGCCGCATACGGAGCGGCCAAGGCGGGGCTGGACAGCCTCGCCCGTTCGATGGCCGTGGAATGGGCGCCCGAGGTGCGGGTGAACACGCTGGTTCTCGGGATGGTGCGCACCGAGTTGTCGCACGTGCACTACGGGGACCGGGCGGGGGTGGACGCCGTCGGACGAACGGTCCCGGCCGGCCGGCTGGCGGAACCGTACGAGATCGGCGACGCTGCCGTCTTCCTCGCCTCGGACCGGGCCGCATACGTGAGCGGGGCCTCGCTGCTCGTGCACGGGGGCGGGGAACGGCCCGCGTTTCTGGATGCCGCCAGTGTCAACTCAGTGTCAAGAAGGGAGCTTGAGGGATGACCGGACGAGTTGGCGGACGGGGCGCAGGGCGAGGTGCCGGGCGGGGTGCTGGGTCTGGGCCGGGTCTGTGCGCGGGACGCGTGGTGATCGTGACCGGTGCGGGACGTGGGCTGGGGCGCGCCCACGCGCTGGCCTTCGCGGCGGAGGGAGCCCGCGTGGTCGTCAACGACCTGGGAGTGGAGCTGGACGGGGCGGGCGTGTCGGCCGGCCCGGCGCAGCAGGTCGTGGACGAGATCGTGGCGAGGGGAGGCCGGGCGGTCGCGCACGGCGGTGACATCGCGACGAGTGAGGGCGCGGCATCACTCGTCGCGACCACGGTGGACGCGTTCGGGCGGCTGGACACTCTGGTCAACAACGCGGGGTTCCTGCGCGACCGGATGCTGGTGAACCTGGACGAGGACGACTGGGACGCGGTGATGAGGGTGCACCTCAAGGGGCATTTCCTGCCGCTCAAGTACGCCGCTGCGCACTGGCGTGCGGAGGCCGGAGCGGGCCGGAAGGTGCCCGCTCGGGTCGTCAACACCAGCTCCGGAGCGGGGCTGTTGGGCAGCCTCGGGCAGGGCAACTACTCGGCGGCCAAGGCCGGCATCGTCGGGCTGACGCTGGTGGCGGCGGCGGAGATGGGGCGATACGGGGTGCAGGTCAACGCGATCGCTCCGGCAGCGCGCACCCGGATGACGGAGCAGACGTTCGCCGAGGCGATGGCGGCGCCGGGGGAGGGCGAGTTCGACGCGATGGCGCCGGAGAACGTCTCGCCGCTGGTGGTCTGGCTCGGTTCGGCGGCGAGCGCCGGGGTGACCGGCCGGGTCTTCGAGGCCGAGGGCGGACGCATCACGGTGATGGAGGGCTGGCGCCCCGGCCCGACGGCGGACAATGGCGCGCGCTGGACCCCGGCGGAGGCGGGGGAGACGGCGGCAAAACTACTGGCGCGGGCGGAGCCGGCGCAGCCGGTGTACGGGGTGAGGGGTGTGGGCCGGGGGTGAGGGGGCGCGGGGGTGACGGTGGCCGGGGTGCGTTGTCCGGGGTGCTTTGTCCGGGGGAGGCGGGGCCGCCCGGTTGTGAGTTCGGCGGGTCGGGGGGTTCGTGGGTCGGGGAGTTCGGCGGGTCGGGCCGGCCAACGTCCAAGGGCGCAGCGGCGAGGTGACTGCGCTCTCCTCGAGCAAGTCGCCGAGCGTGTCAGCGGCAGCGGGGCGCCGTCCGCTCCAGCCGCATCCTGTCGCCCTCGTCCACGACGTACTCCACGGCCTGCGCGGCAGTCGAGTACGCGTAGCCGTCCGGATCCTCGTCGGCAAGGATCCGGACCAACGCCCCGGTGGCCCGCGGATCCTGACGCATCGCCAGTCCGCGCGCCGCCTCCGCCGCGGCGTCCGCGTCGTCGTCGTCCAGCCGGGCCGCCAACGCCTCCCGCACCGTCGGAGTGTCGGCGTCCACACCCGCCAGCGCCATCGTCGCCCAGTCCCGCACCCGGTCGTCGGTGTCGCCGCTCAGCGTGACCAGCAGCCCGATCGCCTCTTCGTGGTCGCCCGGCACCAACCCGCCCAAAGCGAGCGCCACCCGGTACCGGACCTCGGGGTCCGGATGCCCCGCATGGCGCAGGATCTCCGGCAGAGCGGCCGGATCGCCCTGATGCCCCAGCGCCAGTACGGCGGACTGGATCAGCTCCGGGTCCGCCGCCTCCCGGGAAAGCTCACGCAGTACAGGCAGCGAGCGCGCCGCGAACGGCTTCTCCCCGCCCTGGAAGCCGAGCCGGCCCAGTACATCCGCGGCGAACGCCTGCCGCATGGGCTCGCCGCTCGCGCACCACGCGGACGCGGCCTGGAAGGTCTCCTCGTCGCCGCGCCGGTGCAGGACGTGCATCGCCTCGATCCAGTCGTCGTTGTCCGGATCCCCGCACCGCAGGGCCCGCTCCGCCAGCTCGGCGAAAGGCGTCTGGATGCCGAGTTCCGCCTCCAGCAGCGTGGCGATCGCGGCATGCCCGGTCTGCTGTTCGTCGCCCGCCCGCGGGGCGTTGTCTCCCAGCAGCTCGACGACGACCGTCACGCCGCCGTCCTCCTCGACCCGGCGCGTCACCGTGTCGAACTCGCCCTCGTACGCGCTCGTAAGCCTGCGCCGCAGCTCCTGCTCCACATCCAGCCCGAGCCACCGCCGGGCTTCGCCCAGCGCCTCGTTCTTCGCCGCCGCGCCGTGTTCCAGCAGCGTCCGTACGGTGCCTGCGGCCCCGCGCCGCGCGGCGAGCACCAGCGGCGGTTCCCCGTGAGGGCCGGCCAGGTCCGGGCTCGCCCCGTACGCGAGCAGCGTCTCCACCGTGTCGGTGTGGCCCTGCTGCACGGCCCACGTCATCGCCGTGTACCCGAACTCCTCCCGGCGGTCCGGCTGCGCGCCGGCGGCCAGCAGGGCCCGTGCGACCTCGGCGTGCCCCCCACACGCGGCGCCGCACAGCGGCAGGTCCACGGAGTCCTGGCCGGAGGACCGGTTCGGATCGGCACCGGCGGCGAGCAGCAGCCGGGCGATGCCGGGCTGGTCCTGGACAGCGGCCAGATAGAGGGCGGTCTGTCCTTCCTCGTCGGTCGCCTCGGCCGGGATGCCCGATCGAAGCAGCCGCACCACAGTGTCGTCCTCACCACTGACCACGGCCTCGAAGAGGTCCCCGTGGCCTGCTGCCGGCTCTATGTCCATACTCCGACCATCACCCGAGCGGTGCCCGACTGCAAAATCATTTCGTCCGAGGTCCGGAGGGGAAGGCTCACCAGATGCAGAACCACCCTCCGCCGCGTGTCCGGGCCGTCGAGGCGACGGCAGCGCTCCATCCCGAGGGCCACGACCGCCCCGCGGTCTACCGGCAGGCGCTGACGACCGTGCCGGCATCCGAACGACTGGCTCTCCGCGAGCGTCCTGGCCGACCCGGACCGCGCCATGGCCGCATCGGTGGCCGTCGAACTCATCGTGACCGTTCTCGCCGTGCGCGGCAGGACGAAGCGGGTGCGCAACGCGGCGGCACGGGGCGAGGACGCCCGCGGGGTGCCCGGCCCCGCTTCCGCCGGATCATCGTGCGGCGCGGACACTTCCTAGGTGTCGCACTCCAGGACCGTTCGGCACAGGCCGCACCGGGCCCGTACGCGGCCGCGGACCGGGACGCGGATGCGCTGGCGGCAGGTGGGGCAGTCGAAGGCGACCCGGAGCGCCCCGGGGCCGCCGTCGAAGCTGTACGGGGAGCCGGCGGGTGCCGGCCCCGCGTGGTCGACCGCGTACCGGCGGTCCTTCGCGTACCGGCGGCGGCCCGACCAGCCCGCTGCCGTCAGCGGAGGCTGCTGCTCGTCGCCGCGGGCCTGCGCCAGGCCCTTGGTGTAGGCCGTGTACGCCTGCGGGCTGGTGAACCGCACGGCGGGGTCCTCGTCGAAGAGGAGCGCCCGCTTGGCCAGGACGTAGCCGAACTCCTCCGGGGTCAGATAGCCGAGCTTCTGGCTCGAACTGGCGTCCTCGCGGTAGGCGTCGAGCAGCAGCCAGCCCGCGCCGAGGTAGGCGGAGGCCGTGTCCGTGAGGATCTCGTTGTCGCGGGTGCCGGGGAATTCGAGGCCGAGCCGGTGCAGCAGGATGTGGGTGATCTCGTGGGCCAGGGCGGCGCCGATGTCCTGACGGTGGGTCCTGAAGCGATCGTTGAGCTCGATGAAGTACTCCGGCCCCGCCGCGAGTTCGACGCTCGCCGCGTGTTCCATCTCGCGGAAGCTGACGATCATGCGGGCGTCGGGCAGGTGCAGGTGCTGGACCATCGCGTGGGCGACCCGCTGGGCACCGAGGTGCAGGTCGTCCTGGTCGGAGAAGGCCGCGTCGACGGGGGCGAAGCTCGGCGCGTAGCCGCGGATGCCGTCGTAGGAGAGCCGCCTGTAGAGCGCGGTGATGGCCGCCCGCACGGTGGTGAGGTGCGGATAGCCGTGTACGACCTCGCTGCCGTTCGCCACGTCCGTACCTCCGGATGAAGGTGAACCGGCTTCCACTGTAAGCGGTCACCGGGGCGTGGGCGGTTGTGGCTGGAAAGGGTCCCTTGTCGCACGGCTGAGCGACTCCCCATAATCCAACAGCGTCTTGGCGGGGTCATGCCCACTGACTTGGCATGAACTCGCCACGATTGTCCAACCCCCCACGAAAGGCAGTCCGTTGAAGAAACTCATCAGCCTGCTCAAGAGATCCGCCGCTGTCGTCGCCGTCGGACTCGCGGCCATCAGCCTCCAGCCCACCTCCGCGTCCGCCGCGCCGCCGCCCGTGGTGGGCGGAGTCCGCGCCGTCCAGGGCGAATTCCCCTTCATGGTCCGGCTCTCCATGGGCTGTGGCGGCGCGCTGTACACCCAGACCATCGTGCTCACCGCCGCGCACTGTGTGAACGGCTCCGGGAACAACACCTCCATCACCGCCACCGCGGGCGTCGTGGACCTCCAGAGCTCCAGCGCCATCAAGGTGAAGTCGACCAAGGTCCTCCAGGCCCCCGGCTACAACGGCACCGGCAAGGACTGGGCGCTGATCAAGCTCTCCAAGCCGATCAACCTCCCGACCCTGAAGATCGCCGAGACCACGCAGTACAACAGCGGCACCTTCACCGTCGCCGGCTGGGGCGCCGCCACCGAGGGCGGCGGCCAGCAGCGCTACCTGCGTAAGGCCAACGTCCCCTTCGTCTCCGACGCCACCTGTCAGCAGGCGTACGGCAGCAGCCTCGTCGCCGGCGAGGAGATCTGCGCCGGGTACATGGCCCAGGGCGGCGTCGACACCTGCCAGGGCGACTCCGGCGGTCCGATGTTCCGCAAGGACAACGCCGGCGCCTGGGTCCAGGTAGGCATCACCAGCTGGGGCGAGGGCTGTGCGCGCGCCGGCTACCCCGGTGTCTACACCGAGGTGTCCACCTTCGCCGCCCAGATCAAGTCGGCAGCGGCAGGGCTCTGAGCACGCCGCCCGCCCCGCTCCTCCGGCTCGGGCACCACCGGCCGGACGGACGGGGCGGGCGGACGGGGCGGGCGCCGTGCCCGCGGCCGCGCAGTTCCCAGGCCGCCGAGCCCGCATGCGCCGGGCCACAGGCGCCGAGCCCACCGGCCGCCGCGGCCGTGGGCCCGCCCGCTCAGCCGAACTCCGCGAAACGCCCGCCCGCACGGTCCAGCTCCAGCACCCACACCTCGTTGCCGCCCTCACGCAGCACCGGCCCCGGCACGTACAGCGACTCCTGAGGGCCCGCCGCCCAGTACCGGCCCAGGCAGAGGCCGTTCACCCAGACGAAGCCCCGCACCCAGCCCGGCAGCCGGAGCGACGCGTCCCCGGCGCCGGACACATCGAACCGGCCCCGGTACAGGCCCGTCGCCCCGCCCTCCGCCGGCTCTCGGAAGGCCAGCGCCGCCACCGCCCCGGCGTCCTCGAAGGCGTCCAGCCGCAGGCCCTGGGCCCGTACACCGGCGCCGCCGTCCACGAACTCCTCGTCGCCCTGCGCCGCGCCCGCGCCGACACCAACGCCGACGGCGACCCCGTCCTCCAAGCCCTCGCCCGCGACGCGTTCCAGCCCCTGTCCGTCGCCGAACACGCCACCCGTCACGGCATGACCCCCGCCGAACTGCGCACCGCCGTCCGCCGCAGCGCGGGCTGCAGCCCCAAGGACTACCTCCTCGGCATCCGCCTCGGCCGCGCGAAGGAACTCCTCGCCGCCACCGAACTGCCCGTCGCGGCCGTCGCCCGCCGCGTCGGCTACGACGACCCCGCCTACTTCTCCCGCCTGTTCACCCGCCGTGTCGGCACCGCACCGGTCCGCTTCCGCGAACAGCAGGGCCGGGCATTACCAGGCGGCTGGAGCCAGCAGATCCCCGACCCCCGCCACCCACCGGCCATCGCATCCTCCGGCCCCCCACCCGCCCCGTAAGCTCAAGGACCATGACCTCCAGCAACATCGACGAGACCGTACGCGCGGAACTGTCCCGGCTGCGCGACAGCATCGACAACATCGACGCCGCCGTGGTCCACATGCTCGCCGAGCGCTTCAAATGCACCCAGCAGGTCGGCCACCTCAAGGCCGAACACCACCTGCCGCCCGCGGACCCCGACCGCGAGGCCAGCCAGATCGCCCGCCTGCGCCAGCTCGCCGAGAACGCCAAGCTCGACCCCGCCTTCGCCGAAAAGCTCCTGAACTTCATCATCGCCGAGGTGATCCGCCACCACGAGACGATCGCCTCCAAACCGACGGCGAACGGCAGCTGAGCACACCACCCCCTGTGCCACCCCCACCGCATCGGGCAGCATGTCCCCCATGTCCGTACTGACGCGCGGCGAAGCGCAGACCCGAGCCCAGCTCCTCGACATCCACCGGTACACGATCAGCCTCGATCTGACGACCGGCGGCGAGGACACCTTCGACTCCCTGACCGTCATCCAGTTCACCTCGCGGACGGCCGGGGACACCTTCGTCGAGCTCAAGCCGGCCGTACTGCGCTCTGCCACCCTCGACGGACAGCCCCTCGACCCCGAGACGCTCGACGGGAACAGGCTCCCCCTCACCGGCCTCGCCGCCGGCCGGCACGAGCTGCGCACAGACGCGTCCATGCGGTACTCGCGCACCGGCGAGGGCATGCACCGCTTCACCGACCCCACCGACGGCGAGACCTACCTCTACACCCAGCTCTTCATGGACGACGTACAACGCGTCTTCGCCGCCTTCGACCAGCCCGACCTCAAAGCCGTCTTCGAACTGAACGTCACCGCCCCCGACGGCTGGACCGTCCTCGGCAACGGCATCACCGAGCACCAGGGACACGGCCGCTGGACCGTCGCCCCGACCCCGCGCATCTCCACCTACCTCGTCGCCGTCGCCGCCGGCCCCTGGCACTCCGTACGCACCCAACACGCCGGACTCCCCTTCGGCATCCACTGCCGCCGCTCCCTCGCGCCGTACCTCGACGCCGACGCCGACGAAATCCTGGACATCACACGGCAGTGCTTCGACCGCTACCACGAGAAGTTCGAGGAGCCCTACCCCTTCGACTCCTACGACCAGGCCTTCGTCCCCGAATTCAACGCGGGCGCCATGGAGAACCCCGGACTCGTCACCTTCCGGGACGAGTTCATCTACCGCTCCGCCGTCACCGACACCGAGCGCCAGACCCGCGCCATGGTCATCGCCCACGAGATGGCCCACATGTGGTTCGGAGACCTCGTCACCCTCCGCTGGTGGGACGACATCTGGCTCAACGAGTCCTTCGCCGAGTACATGGGCTACCAGACCCTCACCGAAGCCACCCGCTTCACCGGCACCTGGGTGGATTTCGGGATCGTCCGCAAGTCCTGGGGGTACGACGCCGACCAACGGCCCACCACCCACCCCGTGGCCCCCGACCCGGCCGCCGTCCCCGACACCGCGTCAGCCATGCTGAACTTCGACGGCATCTCCTACGCCAAAGGCGCCTCCGCACTGCGCCAAATCGTGGCCTGGCTTGGCGAAAAGGACTTCCTCGCCGGAATCAACACCCACTTCGCCCGGCACAAGTTCGCAAACGCCACCCTGGCGGACTTCATCGAATCCCTCGCACACACGACCGACCGCGACGTGCACGCGTGGGCACAGCGATGGCTGCGCACCAGCGGCGTCGACACCCTCACCCCGACGATCTCCACGGCTGACGGAACCTGGACCCTCGCCGTCGACCACGACGGCGGCCGCCCCCACCGCATCGCCGTCGGCACATACGACAAGGCACCCGCCGAACCCGGACGCCTCGTACTGCGCGAACGCTTCGAACTCGACGTCCCGCAGTCCGACGCGGACGTCGCCACCACACGGCCCGGCCGCCGGCCGGACCTGGTGCTCCTCAACGACGGCGACCTCACCTACGCCAAGGTGCGCCTCGACCCCGCCTCCTGGGACACGGCAGTACGTTCCCTGTCGGGCCTGCCCGACCCGCTGGCCCGCGCCGTCATCTGGAACGCGGCCCGGGACATGGTCCGCGACGGCGAACTGCCACCCACCGCTTACCTGGAGGCAGCCCGCGCCCATCTGCCCCACGAATCCGACCTGGCGATCGTCCAGGGCGTGCTCGCCTTCGCGAGCACCCAGATCGCCGACCGCTACCTGCCGCACGTGTCGCGGCCCGCCGCCCTCGCCACCCTCACCGCCATCTGCCGCGACCTGATCCGGCGCACGGAGGGCGGGGACGGAGCCGGACTCAGGCTCACAGCCGTACGCCACTTCATCGGCAGCGCGACCCAGCCCGACGGCATCCAGGACTGGCTGACATCGGGCAGCGTCCCCGGCGGGCCGGAACTCGACCCCGAACTGCGCTGGCGGATCCTGCACCGGCTCGCGGTACTCGGCGCGGCGGACGAGACGGCGATCGCCGCGGAGCTGGACCAGGACCCCACCGCGACCGGCCAGGAAGGCGCGGCACGCTGCCGTGCGGCACTGCCGGACGCGACGGCCAAACGTGAGGCCTGGGAGCGGATGTTCGCCTCGGACAGCCTGTCCAACTACCTGTTCTCGGCCACGGCCCAGGGCTTCTGGCAACCCGAACAGGCCGACCTCGTACGGGAGTACGTACCGCAGTACTACCCGGCCGCCGTCGCCCTGGCCGCCCGCAGAGGCCCGGCGATCGCGGAAGCGGCGGGCCGCTACGCGTTCCCGCTGCACGCGGCGGACACGGAGTCCCTGCGCCTGGGCGAGGAGTGCCTGCGGACCACGGAGATGATCCCGGCGCTGCGCCGCAAGCTGGCGGACCAACTGGACGACCTGCGGCGGGCGCTGGAGGTACGGGGGACTGAGCGGAGGCGCTGAGGGGGGCGCCTCCACCGGGGGTTGGTAGTTCGGGTAACCCGGGGCCGCCCGGTTTGAGAGTTTGGCGGGCCGTGTCTTCCTGTAATGGGCGCTCTCTGCGGTCGCGTCGCTGCCCGATGGCCTTCGGACACCCTTCACAGGAAGCCGCGTCCCGCTGGCGCGGATGTACGTCGGGCGGCCCCGGGGAGCGGAGCCGGGCACGTACGGTCTCGGGCGGCCGGGGTCGGCGTAGTGGCCGCCGGGCCGGTGGATGGTTGCGGGGCGCGGCAGGTTCGGGGTGGGCCCGGCCCGGCCCCGGCGCGGCCCGGCCCCGGCCGCCATGTCCGTACCAGCCACCCACCCCCAGCCACCCCTCCGCGCACCGCAGTACCACTTTCGGGTTGAGATCGTTGAGCTCTGCGGATGCGCCCGCTGATCCCTGTACACGCTGGTGTGTCCGCCCCCGCGCACCCGGAGGACCGCCACATGCGTACGCCGCCCACCGGCCCCGGCACAGCCACCGGCCCAGCCACAGACGCCCGCACCGGCACCACCCCCCTCCCTCCGCTCGCCGGAGGCGCGGACGGATCCGCCGCGCTGCGGCCGCTGCTCGCCGTCGTGCTCGACGCCCTGAGCGAGGGCGCCGCCGCCCGTGGCGGCCCCATGCCCACCGGCGGGCCCGAAGCCGTCGCCGCACGCGTCCGCAACGCCGTCGAGCCCGTACTGCCCGACACCGGCGTGGGCGCGGAAACGGCCCTGCGCACTCTCGTCCGCACCTTCACCGAAGGCGCCGCCGACCCCGCCGAGCCGCTGTGCGTGGCCCACCTGCACTGCCCACCCCTCGCCCTCGCCACAGCCGCCGACCTCGCCGCCTCCGCCCTCAACCCCTCCATGGACTCCTGGGACCAGGCCCCCGCCGCATCCGAACTGGAAGCCCTCCTCACCCGCGCCCTCGCAGCGGAAGTCCACCCCCACGGGCCCGCACCCGACGCCCTCGTCACCACCGGCGGCACCGAGTCCAATCAGCTCGCCCTCCTCCTGGCCCGCGAACGCCACGGATCCGTCCGGGTCCTGTACGGCGCCAACGCCCACCACTCGATCCCGCGCGCCGCGTGGCTCCTCGGCCTCCCCGACCCGGTCACCGTCCCCGCACCTGCCGGAGTCATCGACCTCGCCGCCCTCGACGAGGCACTCAACGACCTCCATGGCCACGGTCCCCTCCTCGTCACCGCCACCGCCGGCACCACCGACACCGGTCTGATCGACCCACTGCCGGAGATCGCAGACCTCTGCGCCGCCCACGGCGCAGAACTGCACATCGACGCCGCCTACGGCGGACCGCTCCTCTTCAGCAACACGCACCGCGACAAGCTCCGCGGACTCGACCGCGCCCAGTCCGTCACCCTCGACCTGCACAAACTCGGCTGGCAGCCGGTCGCCGCCGGTCTCCTCGCCGTACCGGACACCACAGCCCTCGCCCCGCTCGCGCACCGGGCCGAGTACCTCAACCCCGACGACGACACCGAAGCGGGCCTTCCCGACCTCCTCGGCCGGTCCCTGCGCACCACGCGGCGCCCCGACATCCTCAAGGCCGCCGCCACCCTCAAAGCCCTCGGCCGCAGCGGACTCGGCGAACTCCTCGACCGCACCTGCGCCGCCGCAGGCCACCTCGCCGACCTCGTCGACGCCCACCCCGGCTTCGAGCTCTACGACCGGCCCACCATCAGCACCGTGCTGTTCCGCCCCACGGACGCGACCGACGACTGCCTCGCCGAACTGCGCCGCACCCTCCTCACCGAGGGACGCGCCGTCCTCGGCCGGGCCCGCGCCGACGGCCGGCTGTGGCTCAAAGCCACCCTCCTCAACCCGCACACCACCCGCAGCGACCTCGAAACACTGCTCGAACTCCTGGAAGGCAGCACCCGCCGATGACCGCCCCGACACCCCACACACCCGCCAACCCGCCGCACGACGAGCACCCACCGCACCACCACGAGAACCCCGCGCACCACCAGCACCTCCCATACCACCAGCACGACCGGCACCAAGGACTCGACGAGCCCCACGACCTCGTCGGCGTCGGTATCGGCCCGTTCAACCTCTCGCTCGCCGCCCTGGCCCACGGCGTACCCGGCAACCCCCTCGCCACCGCCTTCTACGACCAGCGCCCCGCCTTCCACTGGCACCCCGGCCTGCTCCTCGAGGGAGCCACCCTCCAAGTCCCCTTCCTCGCCGACCTGGTGACCCTCGCCGACCCGGCCAGCCCCTGGTCGTTCCTCAACTACCTGCGCAGCCGCGACCGGCTCTTCCCCTTCTACTTCGCGGAGCGCTTCCACATCCAGCGCAGCGAGTACGACGCGTACTGCCGCTGGGTCAGCGAGAACCTGCCGGACCTGCACTTCGGCCACCAGGTCGACGCCGTCCGGTGGAACCCCGAACGTGACCTGTTCGAAGTCGACTTCACCCAGATCGACCCCGGCGGCGACGCCGAGGCACTCGGCCGCTCCTACACCCGCAACGTCGTCCTGGGCGTCGGCACCGCCCCGTACATCCCCGAACCCCTCCGGCTCCTCGCCGAAGCACCCGCCGTGCCCGTCATCCACTCCGCCGACTACCTCCACCACCGGCAGCGGATCCTGAGCGCCGACCACATCACCGTCATCGGCTCCGGCCAGTCCGGAGCCGAGGTCTTCCTCGACCTGCTGCGCGCCCGCCCCGCCGGAGCCGAGAAGCTCACCTGGCTGGCCCGTACCGAGGCCTTCGCACCCATGGAGTACTCAAAGCTCGGCCTGGAGCACTTCACGCCCGACTACACGCGCTACTTCCACTCCCTGCCCGAGCCCGTACGCGACCGGCTCGTCCCGCAGCAGTGGCAGCTCCACAAAGGCATCGACGCCGACACCATCGCCGCCATCCACGACGAGCTCTACCGGCGCACCATGCACGGCGGCTGGCCCGACGCCGTCCTCACCCCCGGAGTCAGCGTCCGTACAGCCGGCCGGGTCGCCACCACCAAGGTCGAACTCCACCTGGAACACCTCCAGCAGGGCACCCGCTCCCGCCTCACCACCGACGCCGTCGTCCTCGCCACCGGATACCGCGAACGCCCCCTCGGCCCACTCCTCGCCGGCCTCGACCCGTACATCCGCCAGGACTCCGCCGGACGCCCCCGCATCGACGACGAGTACCGCATGGTGCTCGACCCGTCCGTCACCGGCTCGGTGTACGTACAGAACGCCGAACGCCACACCCACGGCATCGGCGCACCCGACCTCGGCCTCGCCGCCTGGCGCAGCGCCGCCATCCTCAACTCCCTGACGGGCAAGAACCCCTACCCGCTCCCGCAGCGTACCGCCTTCACCAGCTTCGGCCTGGAACGGGAACAGACCCGCCCGGCGCCTGCGCCGGAGGGCCTGCTCCCCTTGGTCGAACACACCTGACCGATCTCCTGACCGGACCCCAGCTCGCAGACCCCAGCCCGCAAGCCCGACCAGAAGTCCGGGCCCAGAACACCGGGCCTAGAAGACCGGCGTACCCTCCCGCGTCAGCCTCCAGTCCACCGACGCGAACCGCGCCGGATCCACCGTGCCCTTGGCCTGCACCCACGTGATGATCGTGTTGCGGATCTCGTCCGAGTCCGCCCACACCTGCTTCGCCTGCGGAACGTGCGGGAAATTCCCGCCGCCGCTCGCCCGGTAGTTGTTCACCGCCAGCACGAACTGCGCCGCCGGGTCGATCGGGCTGCCCGCGAAGGACAGCCCGGTGATGCGGGAACCGGCCGGCTTCGCGATGTCGATGTCGTACCTCAGGCCGGACACCGCGTCATAGTTGTAGTCAGGAGTGTTGTCGGCGTTCGTCAGCTTCGCCGGATCCACCGGCGCCCCCGCCGCGCTCTGCACGTAGTACTTCGCGGAGTACTCCAGATAATCCTTCAGCTGGGCACCGGTCAGCACCCGCGCCTCCAGCGTGTTCTCGAACGGATACAGCCCCGCCGCATCCCTGATCGTCACCTGACCGGCCGGAATCGCGGCCGTACGGGAGAAACAGGACGCCTGCGAGAGAACGGGCAGCGCCGCGTACGCACTACCCGCCAGCGCCGCCTTCACCGTCTCCGCCTGGACGTGGTTGATGAGGTCGATGATGGGGACGTCCTTGTACGGCCCCTCAGCCGTGGCCATCGCGGCCGTCGACGTGCCGATGACCTGGTTGACGTACGCCACCACCTTCCTGTGCTCGTCCCCGAGCAGCCCCGCGATCTTCGGGTCCTCCTCCACCAGATTGGAGTTCAGGACCTGCGCCGCCACCTTCTCGACCGTCCAGCGCCCCTTCGACCAGACCAGATCGAAGTCGAACAGGGTCAGCCGCTGCCCCCACTTGAGCGGCTCGGACAGGACGACCTCCTGGCCCGTCTCCCTGTTCGCGACCCGGTACTCCGGAATCTCCGTGTGCGCGTGCCCGACCAGGATCGCGTCGATCCCGGGCACCTGTTCCGCCACCAGACCGGCCGCGTTCTCGATGTGCGGCAGCTGGTCGCCGTAAGAGGACGTACCGCTGGAACCCGAATGCGCGGACACGATGACGACATCCGCGCCCATGGACCGCAGCCGCGGTACGTACTTCGCCGCCTGCTCCTCCAGACCCGGGAACGTCATCTTCCCCTGGACGTTGGCCTTGTCCCAGATCGCGATACCCGGATTGGTGAGACCCAGGACCGCGACCTTCACATCACGGCCGCAAGGCGTACGAAGCCGGTGGATGCTGTACGGCGGGAACGCCGGCCGCAGCGTCTTCGCATCCAGCGCGTTGGCACCCAGCAGCGGGAAGTCGCACTGCTCCTCGAACTTGCGCAGCACCGGTATGCCGTAGTTGAACTCGTGGTTGCCGAGCGCCGCCGCGTCGTATCCGATGGCGTTCATGGCCTGAGCCATCGGGTGCACCGGCCCGCGCCGGGCGGTGATCGGGTCGATCTTGGCGTAGTAGTACGACAGCTGCGTGCCCTGGATCGTGTCACCCGCGTCGATAAGCAGCGTGTTGCCGCGGCCCTTCTCCTTGCGGACCTGCTCGACCAGTGTGGAAATCTTCGCGAGACCGACGTCGTTGTGGGCCTTGTCGTCGAACTCCTTGTCCGTGAAGTAGTCCCAGTTGAAGACGTTGCCGTGCAGGTCGGTGGTGCCCATGACGGTGAACGAGTACCGCTTCGGCGGACGTCCGGCCCCCCGGCCCTCGGCCTGGGCGGGAACGGAGGCGGCCCCCGCCAGCGCGACTCCGGCCCCGGTCGCGGCCGATGTGCCCAGGAACGTCCTTCTGTCGAGCGGCATTTGATCTCCCTGTTGAGGTTGCACAACGCGCGTAGATTCTGGCCCAGCAGCCACACGCGCAACACCCCTGGCGGGTTTCGATCTGATGACCACCCGTTGTCCGACCCAGATGCCACAGTGGTTCGTACCACCCAGAGCCCCCACCCCGGGCCCCCACCCCGAGCCCCCCGAGGAGCCCACCATGACCGACGACGCCACGCCCCGGCCCGCCGCCCCCTACGGCACCCCAGAAGTCCCGCGAGTCGCCGTCCGCGGCGAGGCCCGCATCGAAGTCGACCCCGAAATCGCCCGCATCGGAATCAGCGTCAGCGCACGCGGCACCGACAGGCGCACCGCACTCGACGACCTCACCCGCCGCAACGCAGCCGTCCTCGACCTCATCAAGTCCTACGGAGACGCCGTCGAAAAACTCGAAACCGGCGCATTCTCCATCAGCCCAGAACTCACCAGGCACGGCCGCGGCGAGCGCATCCGCGCCTACCACGGCAGAGTCCACATCAGCGCCGAACTGAACGACTTCACCGCCCTCGGCGAACTCACCACCCGCATCGCCGACCTCGAACTCACCCGCATCGACGGCCCCTGGTGGGCACTGCGCCCCGACTCACCCGCACACGGAGAAGCCCGCCGCCAAGCCGTACGCGAAGCCGTGCAGCGCGCCCGCGAATACGCCGAAGCCCTCGGCTCACGGCTCACGGCCCTGGTCGAGCTCGCCGACCTGGGCGCGGAGAACGCCGTCCCCATGGCGATGGCGGCGCCCGCCGGAATGATGCGCTCGGCCGCGTACGGCGGCGCGACGGAAGACGCCGCAGCCCCGGCCCTCGACCTGGAACCGCAGCGTCAGACGGTCTACGCCCAGGTGAACGCACGCTTCACCATGACCCCGCCCCAGCTTTAGTCCTTACATCCGCCCGGACGCTTGAATTGCTCATCCGAGCGCCCCCGCGCACAATTCAACACTTGTCAATAACCTTTCACGTAAAGGTTGTTGAGTAGTCATGTGCGACCGATTCACTACCGACCGGTAAGGCCTACGCTCGAATCATGCGCCGAGCAAAGATCGTTTGTACCCTGGGCCCCGCCACCGACACATACGACCAGATCAAGACACTGGTCGAAGCCGGAATGGACGTCGCCCGCTTCAACCTCAGCCACGGCACCTACGCCGAGCACGAGGAGCGCTACCAGCACGTACGCAAAGCCTCCGACGAAACCGGCCACAGCGTCGGCGTCCTCGCCGACCTTCAAGGCCCGAAGATCCGCCTCGGACGCTTCAGCGAAGGCCCCGTACTCCTTGAACGCGGCGACGACTTCACCATCACCATCGAACCCCTCGAAGGCGACCGCCACATCTGCGCCACCACCTACCTCGGGCTCGCCACCGACGTCACCGCCGGCGAACGCATCCTCGTCGACGACGGCCGCGTCGCACTCCAAGTCACCAAGATCGACGGGCCGCGCGTCCACACCACCGTCATCGAAGGCGGCATGGTCTCCGACCACAAAGGCCTCAACCTCCCCGGCGTAGCCGTATCCGTCCCCGCCCTCTCCGACAAAGACCTCGACGACCTGCGCTGGGCACTGCGCACCGGCGCCGACATCATCGCCCTGTCCTTCGTACGCAGCGGCCGCGACATCGAAGACGTCCACCGCATCATGGACGAAGAAGGCCGCCGGCTGCCCGTCATCGCCAAGATCGAAAAGCCGCAGGCCGTCGAGAACATCGACGACATCGTCGCCGCCTTCGACGGCATCATGGTCGCCCGCGGCGACCTCGGTGTCGAAATGCCCCTCGAGCAGGTACCGATCGTCCAGAAACGCGCGATCAAACTCGCCAAGCGCAACGCCAAGCCGGTCATCGTCGCCACCCAGATGCTCGAATCGATGATCGAGAACTCCCGCCCCACCCGCGCCGAAGCGTCCGACGTCGCCAACGCGGTCATCGACGGCACAGACGCCGTGATGCTCTCGGGCGAGACCAGCATCGGCAAGTACCCCATCGAAACCGTCAAGACAATGAGCCGCATCGTCGAAGCGGCGGAGGAAGACGTCCTCGCCAAGGGCCTCCCGCCGCTGACCGACCGCAACAAGCCCCGCACCCAGGGCGGCGCCGTCGCCCGCGCCGCCGCCGAAATCGGCGACTTCCTCGGCGCGAAGTTCCTGGTCGCCTTCACCCAGAGCGGCGACACGGTCAGGCGCCTCTCCCGCTACCGCTCGCCGATCCCCCTCCTGGCCTTCACCCCGGACCCGGCCACACGGTCCCAGCTGAACCTCACCTGGGGAGTGGAGACCTTCCTCGGCCCGCAGGTCGACTCCACGGACGCGATGGTCGCCCAGGTGGACGAACAGCTCCTGAAAATCGGCCGCTGCGACAAGGGCGACATCGTGGTGATCACGGCGGGCTCCCCGCCGGGAGTAGCGGGCTCGACGAACCTGGTCCGCGTCCACCACATCGGCGAGGACGACAGCCCGAAGTAGGTCGTTCCGCCGTCCGGGGGTCAGTATTTCGGTCCGACGTGTGCGTCCATAAGGGTGACGGAAGCGCGCTTGGCGACGGAGATGTTGTACGCCCTCCCCGCGCGGGTGCAGTGCTTCCACTCGATGCCCAGCCTGTCGAGCGTGTCCGTATAGAGCTGCCTGATGTCGTCGGACGCGTTCGTGAACCAGTAACGCGGATACTCGTAGCGCCTCCGCTCGCCGCCGATGAGCCGCGTGGTCCAGTTCATACTCCGACAACCGTCGGAGTGGACGAGTCCACGGATGAACTCCCACGGATATGTGTCCACGATCTGTTGCTGCCAGGCTACGAGAACGATCGGGCGGTCATGCTTCCTGCCTGGGCCGTGCTGAGGGAACATGCATGTCCAGTGCTGCGTAAAGGACTTGACCTCGACGCATCCCTGCTTCTGTCGTCGTCGAACGCTGGGCATGGGCATCACCCTGCGCATGGCTGACTCTGCTTCGTGGATCAGACCGGGCCATGCTTCAGCGCAGAAGATCGACAGGTGGTGCTGCTTCGGTTTCGAGATGATGTGCCCGTCGCCGAGGTAGAGCCCCAGCAGATACGAGTAAGCCTGACGGTCGAACTCTTTGCCGGTGCACCTTGGGCAGTCGGTGGGGTGCTCAAATTTCTCGCCCCGCCGCTTCCGGTCTTCGTGGCGCCACCAGCCGACTGTGCCACGAGGCACGTTCAGGCGTTCAGCCACGACGCGATTGGCCACGCCTCGCCGCAGGAGCGCGAGCGCTTCATCGCGTATCGAAGAATTGTGCTGCTCCATGGCATGGAGCTTCGCTGGATGTTCGTGTCCTCAGGCGGAACTCGAAGCTTTGTTCACTGGGACGAGTGAAGATCGCCAATCACTGCGCAAACCTTGGAATTGAAGGGAAAGTGCCCCGAGTCGGATTCGAACCGACGCTGTATGGGTTTTGAATCCATGGCCTCTACCGCTGGGCTACCGGGGCCCCTTCGAAACGAAGGATACCCAAGACCCTCCGTGTCTCAAAGATACAGGAGCTAGGTAGGCTCATGTAGCAGCACCTGCCCTTGAACGAGGAGTCCCGTGACCGCCCCCGAGTCGCCCCAGCCCGCCGACGACGACCAGTCGCACGTCCCGCCGCTGACGACCCGCGTCGTCATCGCCGAGGACGAGGCCTTGATCCGCCTCGACCTCAAGGAGATGCTCGAGGAAGAGGGCTACTCCGTGGTCGGAGAGGCGGGTGACGGGCAGAAGGCCGTCGACCTCGCCCGCGAGCACCGGCCCGACCTCGTCATCCTCGATGTGAAGATGCCGGTCCTCGACGGCATCTCCGCCGCGGAGCAGATCGCTGCGGAGTCCATCGCGCCGGTCCTGATGCTGACCGCGTTCTCGCAGCGCGACCTTGTGGAGCGGGCGCGGGACGCCGGTGCCATGGCGTACCTCGTGAAGCCGTTCAGCAAGAGTGATGTCGTGCCGGCCATCGAGATGGCCGTGTCGCGTTTCGCGGAGCTGAGGGCGCTGGAGCAGGAGGTCGCCGATCTGTCGCAGCGGCTGGAGACGCGGAAGCTGGTGGACCGGGCGAAGAGTGTGCTGCAGTCGGTGTACGGGCTGACGGAGCCGGCGGCGTTCCGGTGGATCCAGAAGACGTCGATGGACCGGCGGATGTCTATGCAGCAGGTCGCTGAGGCGGTTATCGAGGATGCCGAGGAGAAGAAGAAGGCTGCCAAGGGGCAGTAGGTCGCTGGAGGTCCCCGTGACAGCGCGAGGAGGCCCGCCCCGGAGTTCCGGTGGCGGGCCTCTTCGTTGTGCGTACGGGAGGGTCAGTCCTCGCCGAGGTAGGCCTTGCGGACGGAGTCGTCGTGGAGGAGTTCCTGGCCGGTGCCGGTGAGCACGATCTTGCCGATTTCCATGACGTGGCCCTGGTCGGCGAGCGAGAGGGCGGCCTGGGCGTTCTGCTCGACGAGCAGGATGGTGGTGCCCTGGGCCTTGAGCTCGACGATGGTCGCCATGATCTTCTGCATCATGATCGGGGAGAGGCCCATGGAGGGCTCGTCGAGCATGAGCAGTTTGGGCTGGGACATCAGTGCGCGGCCCATGGCGAGCATTTGCTGTTCGCCGCCGGAGAGTGTGCCTGCGGCTTGCTTGCGCCGTTCGCCCAGGATGGGGAAGAGGTCGTAGGCGCGCTGGATGTCTTTTTCGATGCCGGCTTTGTCGCTGCGGAGGAAGGCGCCGAGCCTGAGGTTGTCCTCGATGGTCATGCGCGGGAAGATGTGCCGCCCCTCGGGGGAGTGGGCGAGTCCGAGCGAGACGATCTGGTGGGCCGGGGTCTTCTTGAGCGACTTGCCGTTGAACTTGATCTGGCCGCCGACGGGCTTGAGGAGGCCGGAGAGGGTGCGCAGTGTGGTGGTCTTGCCGGCGCCGTTGGTGCCGATGAGGGTGACGACCTCGCCGGCTTCGACGCTGAACGAGATGCCTTTGACGGCTTCGATCTTGCCGTAGGCGACGCGCAGGTCCTCGACTTCGAGAAGTGCGGTCATCAGTCGTTCTCCTTGCTGGCGGACTCGGCGGTGGTGGGGGAGTCGGTGGACTCCGCAGCGCCGGTTTCGGCCGCTTCCACTTCGGCCACTTCTTCGTCGCCGGGGGCGCCTTCGAAGGGTTCTCCGAGGTAGGCGGCGATGACGCGTTCGTCGCCCTGGACGGTTTCGCTGTCGCCTTCGATGAGCTTCTCGCCCTGGACGAGGACCGCGACGCGGTCGCACAGGTTGAAGATGAAGCGCATGTCGTGCTCGATGACGAGGACGGCGATGCCCATGTCCCGGATGGCGAAGACGAGTTCTTCGGTGGCCCGGGTTTCTTGGGGGTTCATGCCGGCGGTGGGCTCGTCGAGGAGCAGGAGGCCGGGTTCGCTGGCGAGGGCGCGGGCGATTTCGAGCTTGCGCTGTTCGCCGTAGGGGAGGTTGCGGGCGAGGTGTTCGGCCTTGTCGGCGAGGCCGATGAACTCGAGGAGTTCCATGGCGCGGGCGCGGGATTTGGCTTCGGCCTTGTGGAAGCCGGGGCCGCGGAGGAGGGCGGACCAGAGGCCTTCCTTGGTGCGGGTGTGGCGGCCGACGAGCACGTTTTCCAGGACGGTCATGTTGCCGAAGAGGCGGATGTTCTGGAAGGTGCGTGCGATGCCCGCTGCTGTGACCTTGAAGGACTTGGCGGGGAGGACGGTGCCCTTGTAGCGGACTTCGCCCTCGGTCGGGATGTAGAGGCCGGTGAGGCAGTTGAAGAAGGTGGTCTTGCCGGCGCCGTTGGGGCCGATGAGGCCGACGATTTCGCCGCTGTTGACGGTGAGGTCGACCGAGCGTACGGCGGTGAGGCCGCCGAACCGCATCGTGACGCCGCGGGCGTCGAGGACGGTCTCGCCGGGCGTGGTGGCCGGCGTGGTGTCCTTCGTCGTGGTGTCGGTGGTCATGGATCAGGCCCCTGTCTTGCTGAGGACTGCGGGCGCTTCCGCGTTCTCGTGGAATTCGAGCTGGCGGCGCCGGTTGGGGATGAGTCCCTCGGGCCGGAAGCGCATCAGGAGTACGAGCGCGAGGCCGAAGGCGAGGAGCTGGTAGTCGCCGAGGAACTGCAGCTTGGCCGGGATGAGGTAGAGCAGTGCGGCGCCGACGAGGGGGCCGCTGATGGTGCCCATGCCGCCGAGGACGACTGCGGCGAGCAGGAAGGCCGAGTTGGGCGGGACGACGTGGGCGAACTGGTACTGCTCGGGTGTCACGGTGTAGGTGACGTGCGCCTGGACGGTGCCGGCGAGGCCGGCGAGGGTCGCTCCGAGGGCGAAGGCGATGAGCTTGACGCGGAAGCCGTTGATGCCCATGGCGAGTGCGGCGGTCTCGTCTTCGCGGATGGCGATCCAGGCGCGGCCGATGCGGGAGTCTCCGCTGCGTCGGAAGACGACTACGACGACGAGGGTGATCAGCAGCATCAGGAAGAAGTAGTTCGCGAAGCGGCCGATGGTGACGCCGAAGATGTTGTGCTCGAGTCCGAAGTCGAAGCCGAACATCTGCAGGTTGGGGATCGAGGAGATGCCGTTGGACCCGTTGGTGATGTCGGGGCCGGAGGTGCCGTCGAGGTTGTTGACGGTGATTCGGAAGATTTCACCGAAGCCGAGGGTCACGATGGCGAGGTAGTCGCCGCGCAGTCGCAGGGTGGGTGCGCCGATGAGGACGCCGAAGACCATGGATGCGGTGGCGCCGACGATGACCGCTCCCCAGAAGGGGAGGTGGATGTCGAACGGTGAGGACGGCGATCCGGAGACCATGGCCGCGGCGTATGCGCCGACGCCGAGGAATGCGACGTATCCGAGGTCGAGGAGTCCGGCGAGGCCGACGACGATGTTCAGGCCGAGTGCGACGGTGGCGAAGATGAGGATGTAGACGCCGATGGTCGCGTACTGGTCGTCGGACTGGGTGAAGGGGAACGCGGCGGCGGCGGCGAACGCGCCGGCCATTGTCACGTTGCGGTGCTTGGCGGTGATGGCGGAGAGGCGTGCGACGAGGCCGGACTTGAAGAGTGCGGCGAAGCCGTAACCGGCGGTGATGAGGAAGCCGATGAAGAGTTCGTCGTACTCGGTGCCGATGCCGTACGTGAAGACGACCAGGCCGAAGCTGAGTGCTGCGACGATGATCAGGATCTCGACGTAGGAGGGCAGTGTGCGGGCAGGTGCCGACGTGCCGGTGGCGTAGGCGGCCTTGGCGACGGCGATCCGGTTGCGCCGGTTGTGCTGGAACCGGTCCCACCAGCTGTCTTCGGGGTCGGCGGGTTCGAGCTCGGGCCGCGTGAAGGGCAGAGCCCGGGCGCCGATGAGGGCGATGAGGCTGACGGCGCCGGCGATGAAGCCGCCGGGCTCGAGGTTGGCGAGGCCGCCGAGCTGCTTGCTGATGGCTCCCAGCGTGAACCACGTGGTGGCGAAGGCAGCGTAGGCGGACAGCCGGATCGATGAGTCAGCCCCGGCGGGGGTGAGCCACTTCAGGCCCTTGACGCCGTATGAGGAGAGTCCGAACAGGGTGGTGAGTGCGCCCGCGATGAGGACGAGCCACTGGAGTCCGCCCGGGTATCCGTAGACGGTGAGGTCGCCGGGGAAGGCGGCCGTCCAGGTCCAGGCGAGGAATGCGGAGATGACGGTGAGGGCACCGCCTCCGGTCGCGACGGCTCGCGCGATGTTCGGCGGGAGGGAGATGAGGCCCGTCTGCGCGGCGTCGGCCGGGGTCTGTGGGGTTTCCGCGGTGGTGGTCTGTGTCGTCATCGGTGTCACGCCCTGTCCGCGACGCGCTCGCCGAGGAGGCCTTGTGGCCTGACGAGGAGCACGACGATGAGAAGTACGAAGGCCCAGACGTCGGCCCAGGACTGGCCGCCGAGCTGTTGCATGCCGGGGATTTCGTTGATGTAAGCGGTGGCCATGGTTTCGGCGACGCCGAGGGCGAGGCCGCCCAGCATGGCGCCGTAGATGTTGCCGATGCCGCCGAGGACGGCTGCGGTGAACGCCTTGAGGCCGAGGATGAAGCCCATGCGGAAGTTCACTTCGCCGTACTTGAGGCCGTATGCGACGGCTCCGACGGCGGCGAACGCGGCGCCGAGGGCGAACGCGACCACGATGATGCGGTCGGTGTTGATGCCCATGAGCTTGGCCGTGTCCGGGTCCTGGGCAGTGGCCTGCATGCCGCGTCCGGTGCGGGTCTTCATGACGAAGAAGGCGAGGATCGCCATGCAGATGGGTGCGGCGATCAGCAGGAAGATGTCACCGGTCTGGATGGTGATGCTGCCGAGGTGGAAGGGGCCACCGGGGATTTCGGGGAAGGTTCGGGAGGACTTCGCCTCGGGGTACCAGGCCCATACCGCCTGCTGGAGGGCGAGGGAGAGGCCGATGGCGGTGATGAGCGGGGCGAGGCGTGGTGCGGTGCGCAGTGGCCGGTAGGCGAAACGTTCGGCGCCGACTGCGATGGTGGTGGCGACGATGATCGCGCCGACCAGCATGAGGGGCAGGGCGAGCCACATGGTGGTGCCGGTGGGAAGGATGAGCCAGACCGTGAGGGCCCCGAACCCGCCGGTCATGAAGATCTCGCCATGGGCGAAGTTGATGAGCTGGACAATGCCATAAACCATCGTGTAGCCGATGGCGACGAGCCCGTACATGGATCCCAGTAGCAGGCCGTTGACCAGCTGTTGCGGCAGTTCGTGCACCGCAGGTCCTCCGAGTCTTTCGACGGATGTGACACCGCGCGGGGCGCTGGTTTTGCAGCGCCCCGCGCGGCTGGTGAGGTGTTACGGAGTGACGGTCAGCCGGCGAAGGTGCCGGACTTGACGGCCTTCCAGGCGGTGCCCTCGTACTTGTAGACCGTGAGCTGCTTGTTGGTCGCGTCGCCGTACTCGTCGAAGGAGACCTTGCCGGTCACGCCGTCGAAGGAGACACCCTGCAGGGCTTCGATGACCTTGGCGCGGGCGTCCTCGGGGAGCTTGCCGTCGTTGCCCTCGACGACCTTCTTGACGGCCTCGATGATCGACCAGGCGGAGTCGTACGAGTAGCCGCCGTAGGCCTCGTAGGCCTCCTTGTAGCCGCCCGCCTGGTAGTTGGCCACGAACTCCTTGGCCGAGGGGAGGGTCTCGACGGGCGCGCCGACGGAGGTGGCGAGGTCGCCCAGGCCCTCCTTGCCGGAGAGCTTGATGAAGTCGGCGCTGTAGATGCCGTCGCCCCCGACGAGCGGGATCGCGGTACCGGACTTCTTGATCTGCTTGCTGAGCGGGCCCGCGACGGGGTACTCGCCGCCGTAGTAGACGACGTCCGCCTTGGAGCTCTTGATCTTGGTGACGACCGCGGCGAAGTCCTTGGTGTCGGGGTTCACGTGCTCGGTGCCGGCGACCTTGCCGCCGAGCTTCTCGAACTCCGCCTTGAAGGTGGCGGCGAGACCGGCGCCGTACGTCTTCTTGTCGTCGATGATGAAGACGTTCTTCTTCTTGGCGTCGTTGAAGAGGTACTGCGCGGCGAACGGGCCCTGGATGGCGTCCGTGGTCGCGGTGCGGAAGTACGACTTGTAGGGGCGCGCCTTCTTGCCGCCGTTCCAGTCCGGGCCCTGGCTCAGGGCCGGGTTGGTGTTGGCGGGCGAGACCTGGGCGAGCTTGGCGTCGTCGAAGACCTTCTGCATGGACTCGGCGACCGAGGAGTTCAGCGGGCCGACGACGCCGAGGACGTCCTTGTTGGCGACGAACTTGGTGGCGTTCTGCTGTCCGGAGGACGGCTGGGCCTGGTCGTCGAGGGCCTCGACCTTGAAGGTGACGCCGTTGACGTACTTCTTCGCGTTGGCCTGCTTGGCGGCGAGGTCCACGGAGTTCTTGATGCCGAGACCCAGCGCGGAAAGCTCGCCGGTCAGCGGGGCGTCGATGCCGATGACGACCGTGGTGCCACCGCCCTCGGCCCCGCCATCCTTGCTTTCGTCGCGCGACCCACAGGCGGTGAGCGTGAGGGCTCCCGCGGTGAGTGCAGCCGTCATGGCTATGAGCGAACGTTGACGCACGATCAGTCCTTTCACCTGGCACGGCCGTCCCCCCTGGGACGCACCGAGTCGAGCGCGGGAACCGAACTGAAGGTAATCCGGTGGCGCGGTGACTGGCGGTGACTCTAAGCGCGGTATTGGGGGAGGTGGAGTGGTCTGGCCAAGGATGTGACGCTCTTGTTATGCCACGGCGTAATGGATAGCGGATTTTCGTGGGTGGAACGGGGGAATTCCGGTCGGTTCGTCTTGTCCGCATGCTGAGAAGGTGCAGGACTGTCAGGGGTTTGAGTCCTGACATCCGGATCTTCTGGGCACGCGGTGCCAAGTGCTCTGGCCAGGTCTCGGGTGTACCGGTCGCCCAGAATGTAGCTGTGCTCTTGTATTGCTCGCGCATTACGCAGTGTTACGTCGAGGAAGGGGAGCCCGGCATTCCGTGTCACTTTTCGGCGTCCCGGCACACGCACGAAGACGAGTACGCTGCGTGGCTTTTCGCCACTGACGGTGAACGGTGTGCGCGGGCGGTTCGCAAGCCGGAGAGCTGCGGAGTTCTGGGTGATTCGCTCGATCGTGACGGGCGGTCCCGCGGTGGTGGTGATGGTGACGGTGAAATCGAACGAGCCGTGTCCGTCCTCCGGCCGTCCGGTGGCGGCGCCCCGGTAGACCACGCTGACCGCCTGGGCCGGCCAGGGTGTGGGTGGAGGCGGGGGCGGCGTCGGCCGGGTGGCGTAGAGGTGGGCGGCCGCAGCGGCCAGGACGGCCGCCGAGGCGACCGCGACGACCGCGGGGCGATGACGCGAGGCGAAGTGCGCCGGCCGGCTGCGGCGTGGGCCGTCCGCGTACCCGGCGGGGGCGTCGTCCGACGGGTGGGTGCCCTCACCCGGCTCGACCGGGCCGACTCCGCTCATTGCCAGGGGCCGCCGGTCGGGGTCCCGCCGCGATGGCGCTCGGCGCACCGGGCGGCTGCCTGACGGTCAATCAACTTGCTCGCGGCGTCGGGGCCTTGCCGCTTCAGCTCGACGCGGGCAGCGGTCAGCACGGCGAGCAGGATCTCATTCTGCCCGCCGGACAGGCCCATGGCCTGGTAGTCCAGATTCGCCTGCTCGCCGCCGTCGAGGACGACCCGGGCCCAGTGCGAAATCAGCCGCTCGCACAGTTCCTGGGGTGAGGTCGTCCGCGGCACCGGTGAGGCGGAGCCGGTGGGGCTGCTGCTCCCGCAGCCGGTGAGGACGGCCAGCAGCGTGGTGGCGCACACCGCGAAGTGCCTTGCTCGGCGTGGCGGTCCTGGCCCCATGCCGCGACGCTAGCGGGCGTGGCGGGAGAGGGCAATGGTGCGCCCGGTGCCGCCGGACACGTGGTCTGCTGCGCAGGAGAGGCCGGGAAGGATTTGCGGTCCGGTGCCCGTGCGGGGCGCCGGACCGCTGTGCCGGTCAGCCCGTCGTGCCGCCCGGGCTCACATCCCGCAGCAGGCAGGTCAGCCGGGCCGTGCAGACCCGCTTGTCCTGCTCGTCGCTGATCACGATCTCGTACGTCGCGGTGGAGCGCCCGCGGTGTACGGGGGTCGCGACTCCGGTGACCAGGCCCGATCGCACACCGCGGTGGTGCGTGCAGTTGAGGTCGACGCCGACGGCGACCTTCGAGCTGCCGCCGTGCAGCATCGAGCCGATGGACCCCAGGGTCTCGGCGAGCACGGCGGAGGCTCCGCCGTGCAGCAGCCCGTACGGCTGGGTGTTGCCCTCGACCGGCATGGTGCCTATGACGCGCTCCGGGGCCGCCTCGATGATCTGTACGCCCATGCGGTTGCCGAGGTTGCCCGCGGAGAAGAGGGCGGGCAGGTCGACGCCGAGGGCTGCGTACTCGTCGATGATCTCCTGCGGGAATTTCACGGTGGTCTGCTCGCCCATGGGGCCCGGCTCCGATCGTCTGCGGGTGATGCGGTTACTGTGTGCACCCGTCTTATCAGGTGACTGAGCAAACGCTTAGCCGGGGGCGGTCATTCCGTACCCGTACCCGCGCCCGTATCCGCGCCCGTCGGCTCGAGCCGTACGACGACGGACTTGCTCACCGGGGTGTTGCTGGTGTCCGCGGTGGCGTCCAGCGGCACCAGGACGTTGGTCTCCGGGTAGTACGCGGCGGCGCAGCCACGTGCGGTGGGGTAGTGGACCACCCGGAAGCCGGTGGCACGCCGCTCCACGCCGTCCTTCCACTCGCTGACCAGATCGGTGTACGCGCCGTCGGCCACGCCCAGGGCGCGGGCGTCGTCGGGGTTCACCAGGACGACGCGGCGGCCGCCCTTGATGCCTCGGTAGCGGTCGTCGAGGCCGTAGATGGTGGTGTTGTACTGGTCGTGCGAGCGCAGGGTCTGCAGAAGCAGCCTGCCGTCGGGCAGCTCCGGGTACTCCACCGGCGCGGCGGTGAAGTTGGCCCTTCCGGTGGCGGTGGGGAAGCGCCGTTCGTCGCGGGGGGCGTGCGGCAGGGTGAAGCCGCCGGGGCGGGCCGCCCGCGCGTTGAAGTTCTCGAAGCCGGGGACGACACGGGAGATCCGGTCACGGATCGTCGCGTAGTCCTTCTCGAACTCCTCCCATGGCGTGGCCGATTCGTCGCCGAGTACCGCCCGCGCCATACGGGCGACGATGGCCGGCTCGGAGAGGAGGTGGGGGCTTGCCGGAGGGAGGTTGCCGCGCGAGGCGTGCACCATGCCCATGGAGTCCTCGACCGTCACGAACTGCTTTCCGCTTGCCTGGACGTCCTTGTCGGTGCGGCCCAGCGTGGGAAGGATCAGCGCCCGGCTGCCGGTGACCGCGTGCGACCGGTTCAGCTTGGTCGAGACATGGACGGTCAGCGAGGCGCGGCGCATCGCCGCCTCGGTGACCTCGGTGTCGGGGGTGGCGCTGACGAAGTTGCCGCCCATGGCGAAGAAGACCTTCGCCTCGCCGTCGCGCAGCGCCCGGATCGACCGTACGACGTCGAACCCGTGGTGGCGGGGCGCGGAGATCCCGAACTCCTTCTCCAGGGCGTCCAGGAAGGCGGGCGCGGGCCGCTCGAAGATGCCCATGGTGCGGTCGCCCTGCACGTTGGAATGGCCGCGCACCGGGCACACCCCGGCGCCCGGGCGGCCGATGTTGCCTCGCAGCAGCAGGAAGTTGACGACTTCGCGGATGGTGGCCACCGCGTGCTTGTGCTGGGTCAGGCCCATGGCCCAGCACACGATTGTGCGCTGCGAGGCGAGGACCATCCGCAGGGCCGCTTCGATCTCCGCCCGGTCCAGGCCGGTGGCCTTGAGCGTGTCGTCCCAGTCGGCGGTGCGGGCGGTGGCAGCGAAGTCCTCGTACCCGTGGGTGTGTTCACGGATGAAGGACTCGTCGGTCGCGCCGTCGGCCTCGAGGATCAGCTTGTTCAGCAGCCGGAACAGGGCCTGGTCGCCGCCGATGCGGATCTGCAGGAAGAGGTCGTTGAGGGCGGCGCCCTTGATCATGCCCACCGGCGTCTGGGGGTTCTTGAAGCGCTCCATGCCCGCCTCGGGCAGTGGATTCACCGAGATGATCTTCGCTCCGGCAGCCTTGGCCTTCTCCAGGGCGGAGAGCATCCGCGGGTGGTTGGTGCCCGGGTTCTGCCCGGCGACGATGATCAGGTCGGCCTGGTACAGGTCCTCCAGGGACACGCTGCCCTTGCCGATACCGATGGTCTCGTTCAGCGCGGAGCCCGAGGACTCGTGGCACATGTTGGAGCAGTCCGGGAGGTTGTTCGTGCCGAACTCACGGGCGAAGAGCTGAAGCAGGAACGCGGCCTCGTTGCTGGTGCGGCCCGAGGTGTAGAAGACCGCCTCGTCGGGGGAGCCGAGCGCCTCCAATTCCTCCGCGATGATCGCGAACGCCCGCTCCCAGGTGACCGCTTCATAGTGGTCCGCGCCGGCGGGGAGGTACATCGGCTGGGTGATCCGGCCCTGCTGGCCAAGCCAGTACCCGCTGCGGGTCGCCAGGTCGGCCAACGGGTGCGCGGCGAAGAAATCGGGCGTGACCCGGCGCAGCGTCGCCTCCTCGGCGACCGCCTTCGCGCCGTTCTCGCAGAACTCGGCCGTGTGGCGGTTGTCGCCCTCGGGCCAGGCGCAGCCCGGGCAGTCGAAGCCGTCTTTCTGGTTGACCTTGAGGAGGGTCCGAGCGGTGCGTCGCACCCCCATCTGCTGCTGGGCGATACGCAGGGTGTGCCCGATGGCGGGCAGGCCCGCGGCGGCATGCTGCGGCGCTGCGACCTGCGGCGCGTCCTGGACCGGGTCCCCTGCGGGCGGCTTGGCAGCCATGGCGCTCCCCTTTGAGCGGGATGGTTCTGGTGTACACCTCCGATCCTTTCACGCACCACTGTCGGTGTGCTGCTGCCGGCCGCCGGGACAGGATTGTCGGTGGTGCGGCCTAGGATCGGGGGCGTGGCAGAGACAGCATCGAAGAAGACCGCAGACAACCGTCCCCGCCTGCTCCTCATGGACGGGCACTCCCTGGCGTACCGGGCGTTCTTCGCGCTGCCCGCGGAGAACTTCACGACCGCGAGCGGACAGCCGACGAATGCCATCTACGGCTTCGCGTCGATGCTGGCGAACACGCTGCGCGACGAGTCGCCCACGCACTTCGCGGTGGCCTTCGACGTGTCCCGCAAGACGTGGCGCTCGCAGGACTTCCCCGAGTACAAGGCGAACCGTTCCACGACCCCGGACGAGTTCAAGGGTCAGGTCGAGCTGATCGGCGAGCTGCTGGACGCCATGAACGCCCACCGGTTCGCGGTGGACGGCTTCGAGGCGGACGACGTCATCGCCACTCTGGCCACGCAGGCCGAGGCGGCCGGCTTTGAGGTGCTGATCGTCACCGGCGACCGGGACTCCTTCCAGCTGGTGAGCGAGCACACCACCGTGCTGTACCCGACCAAGGGCGTATCCGAGCTGACCCGTTTCACCCCGGAGAAGGTGGCGGAGAAGTACGGGCTCACCCCGCAGCAGTACCCGGACTTCGCCGCGCTGCGCGGCGACCCGTCGGACAACCTCCCGGGCATCCCTGGTGTCGGTGAGAAGACCGCCGCGAAGTGGATCAACCAGTACGGTTCGTTCGCGGACCTGGTGGAGCGGGCCGAGGAGGTCAAGGGCAAGGTCGGGCAGGCCCTTCGCGACCACTTGGAGTCGGTCAAGCTCAACCGCCACCTGACCGAGCTGGTCCGTGACGTGCAGCTGACGAAGACCCCCGCGGATCTGGAGCGCGCTCCGTACGACCGGGCTGCCGTCAAGGGCGTCCTGGAGGTGCTGGAGATCCGCAACCCCAGCCTGCGTGAGCGGCTTCTCGCGGTCGACCCGGGGGCCGCCGAGGAGGAGGCGCCCGCTCCGGCGGCCGGCGTCGAGCTGGACGGCACCGTGCTGGGCTCCGGCGAGCTGGCTCCCTGGCTCGAGCAGCACGGCGCGCAGCCGCTCGGTGTGGCCACGGTCGACGCGTGGGCGCTGGGCGCGGGCAGTGTCAGCGAGATCGCGCTGGCCGGTGCCGACGGCGCCGCTGCCTGGTTCGACACCTCCCAGCTGGACGAGGCGGACGAGCAGGCGTTCGCCGCCTGGATCGCCGACCCGGCGAGGCCGAAGGTCATGCACAACGCCAAGGGCGCGTTGCGGGTCTTCCCGGAGCACGGCTGGCGCATCGAGGGCGTCACGATGGACACCGCGCTCGCCGCCTACCTGGTCAAGCCGGGGCGCCGCTCCTTCGCCCTGGACGCCCTGTCCGTCGAGTACCTCCACCGTGAGCTGGCCCCGGCCGCCGGGGACGGGCAGCTGGCCTTCGGCATCGACGAACAGGCCGAGGCCGATGCCCTGATGAGCCAGGCCCGTGCGGTCCTCGACCTGGGCGACGCGCTCGGCGAGAAGCTGACCGAGGTCGGCGCGACCGGACTGCTGCACGACGTGGAGCTGCCCACCTCCCTGCTGCTGGCCCGCCTGGAGCGGCACGGCATCGCGGCCGACCGCGCACACCTGGAGGCGATGGAGCAGCAGTTCGCGGGCGCGGTGCAGCAGGCGGTGAAGGAGGCGCACGCCGCTGTGGGCCACGAGTTCAATCTCGGCTCGCCCAAGCAGCTGCAGGAAGTCCTCTTCGGCGAGCTGGCCCTGCCCAAGACGAAGAAGACCAAGACCGGCTACACCACGGACGCCGACGCACTGGCCTGGCTGGCCGCGCAGACCGACCACGAGCTGCCGGTGATCATGCTGCGCCACCGTGAGCAGGCCCGGCTGCGTTCCACCGTCGAGGGACTGATCAAGACGATCGGGGCGGACGGCCGGATTCACACGTCCTTCAGCCAGACGGTGGCGGCGACCGGACGGCTCTCCTCCACCGATCCCAACCTGCAGAACGTTCCGGTGCGTACGGACGAGGGCCGGGCCATCCGCCGCGGCTTCGTCGTCGGCGAAGGCTTCGAGTCACTGATGACCGCCGACTACAGCCAGATCGAGCTGCGCGTCATGGCGCACCTCTCCGAGGACGAGGGCCTGATCGAGGCGTTCACCTCCGGCGAGGACCTGCACACCACCGTGGCCTCCCAGGTGTTCGGCGTCGACAAGTCCGCCGTCGACCCGGAGATGCGCCGCAAGATCAAGGCCATGTCGTACGGGCTGGCGTACGGGCTCTCGGCGTTCGGCCTGTCCCAGCAGCTGAACATCGAACCGGCCGAGGCCCGCGGGCTGATGGACACGTACTTCGAGCGCTTCGGCGGGGTGCGGGACTACCTGCGGCGCGTCGTCGAGGAGGCCAGGGCCACCGGGTACACCGAGACGATGCTCGGCCGCCGCCGCTACCTTCCCGACCTCAACAGCGACAACCGCCAGCGCCGCGAGACGGCCGAGCGGATGGCGCTCAACGCCCCGATCCAGGGCACGGCGGCCGACATCGTCAAGGTCGCCATGCTGAACGTCGACCGCGCCCTGACCGAGGCGAAGCTGAAGTCGCGGATGCTGCTCCAGGTTCACGACGAAATCGTGCTGGAGATCGCCTCCGGCGAGCGCGCGGCCGTCGAGGAGATCCTGCGCCGGGAGATGGCCGCGGCCGTCGACCTGCGCGCCCCGCTCGATGTGTCGGTGGGCGTCGGCGACGACTGGGAGTCCGCCGCGCACTGAGCCGGAGCCCGCACCCGACCGGGCTCGCTCCGGGCCGGGCCGGCTCGTACAGGACTGGACCGGGCTCGCTCCGGTGCGGGGTCAGCGCGATCCCGCACCGGAGCGCACCGGCGGCACCGGAGGAGCGGGCGGAGCCGGAGGCGCAGGAGGATTCGGCCGCGGCCGGTGCAGCAGCCGCACCGCCACGGCGAACAGCACCAGCCCCACGGCAAGCCCCGCGCCCGCCCCGAAGCAGGCCGTGGGGATGATGTCGAGGGGCGTGCTGATCTGCCCGAAGTGCGCGTACCAGCGCAGGCACCGGTGCACGATCCCGGCCGGCACGCACAGCAGCACCAGCCCGCCGGCCAGCCACCGCCCCCGCCGGTCCAGTACGGGCAGGGAAGGGGGCGCCTTCGTGTCCGGCTGCCGCCGCAACGCGGAAACCGTGAACCACCCGAGGGCCACCAGCGCCAGCGCCGAGCCGCCGTACTGGAAGTACAGGTACATCGGGAAGCCCGCCACGATCTCGCCCAGCAGCGGGAAGACCTTCATGCCCCAGCGGTCCAGATGCGTGAAGCTGTCCCAGACCACGTGGGTGCAGGCGCCGACGACCGCCGAGACGTAGAACCGGACGGCGAGCCCGAAGGGCGGGCGGCCGCGCCAGTCCTGCCCGCGCACGAACGCGTACGCGCGGCCGCGCCAGGCGTACGGCACCACAGCAAGCAGCGGCTCACGCAGCAGCAGCCAGAGCGCGACCAGCCCGGCCGTGATCAGGACGTCCACGGTGAGGATGCCGGGCAGCGAGTGCGTCACCTCGCCGAACAGCATCGCGCCGGGGATCGCCGTGTCGGCGAAGTAGGTCATGTCGGGTGAGAAGGAACCGGCGACGAGAGCCGACGCGACGAGCGGGCCACGTGCAGTGCCGTCTCTCCTGATGCCCGGCAGTACCGCCGCGGCGTGGCTGAGCGTGAACGGCAAGGTTCCCCCCTGGGACCGATGCGGATCGACTCGATGCACATCAACGGGGCCCAGTATGCGGTTTCGCGCGCGTGCGACGTGTTCTCATCTCGTCCCCGCATTGCTACGGTGCCCCATCCCTGACGCCATATCAGATCTTCGGGAGGCCCGTCATGCGTGCTCTCGTCGCCGCCGCCGTCGGACTGGCCGCCGCCCTCGTCCTCGTCCTCGGCATCACGGCCATCGGCGTGCCCGAGGGGACGACCTCGCCGAAGCCCCTGCTCACCACCGTCCCCGACGCACCCGGACAGTAGAGGAGGGCCGGTCATGCGCCGCAGAGCGAGCCTCGTCCTGCTTGCCTTCGCCGTGTTCTTCACCGCCATGGCACCACTCCTGCGCTGGTACATGTTCGCGCGGGTCGTGGAGATCCCGGCGAGCCAGTACCAGGAGATGGTGCTGGAGGCGAAGCCCGCGACACTCCTCGACTACAACGACCCCACCGGGATCAAGGTCAAGCAGGTCCCCAGGGTCACCATCGTGCAGACGCTCAAGGGCAACGTGGAGGAGTCCCGCAAGATCGAGCGGAGCGCCGGGCGGGACGTCGTGGTCTGGGACTCCCTCTCCTACGTGGAGGGACCGGACGGCAAGATGGTCTCCCAGATCCCCGAGCGGTACATCTTCGACGCCCGCACCCAGGACCCGGTGCACGCCACCGGCGAGATGGTCGACGGCGACATGGTCAAGCGCGAGGGCATCGAGTTCAAGTGGCCCTTCCTCACCGAGAAGCGCGACTACCGGTACTTCGACGCGCAGGCGCGCATCACGGCCCCCATCCACTACAGGGGGACGCAGAACTTCCGCGGCCTGGAGGTCTACTCCTTCGAGCAGATCATCCCGTGGACCAAGGTCAGGATGCCGAAGAAGATGCCGATCAAGGGCATCACGCCGGAAACTGTCGAGAAGACCGGCATGACGCGCTGGTACACCACCAAGCGCATGTTCTGGGTCGAGCCGCTCACCGGCGCGCCCGTCAGAGGCGAGGAGATCCACCGGGAGGAGCTGCGCAACGCGTCCACACTGCTGGGCATGGAGAAGGCGACCGCCTTCGCCGGCCATGTGAAGATGCGCGACGACTACCTGGACCACACGGTCGCCCTGGTGAAGTCCAACCGTACGAAGCTGATGGCGATGCGCACGTACCTCCCCGCCGCCTTCCTGCTCCTCGGCGGCGGACTCCTGACGCTCTCCCTCTACCTGGAGGCCCGCTCACGCCGTCCCGGCGAACCCACCGGGCAGCCGGACCCCGCCCCGCAGCCGGTCAGCGCCTGAGCCTCGCGTTCGTGTGCCGGGTCGGCTCGGCCGTCGCCGGGTCCTCCGGCCACGGATGCCTGGGGTAGCGACCGCGCAGTTCGGCGCGTACGGAGCGGTAGCCGTCCCGCCAGAACGACGCCAGGTCGGCCGTCACCGCGGCCGGCCGCCCGGCCGGCGACAACAGATGCACCAGCACCGGCACGCCGGCGACCCGTGGCGTCTCGCCGAGCCCGAACAGCTCCTGCAGCTTCACCGCGAGCACCGGCTGCTCCCCGCCGTAATCGACCCTGACCCGCGAACCACTGGGCACCTCGATCCGTTCCGGCGCCAGCTCGTCCAGGCGGGCGGCCTCGCCCGACGCCCAGGGCAGCAGCCGGCCGAGCGCCTGGCCCGCGTCGATCCGAGCCAGAGCGTCCCGGCGCCGGGCCCGGGACAGCTCCGGCTCCAGCCACTCTCCGGCGCGATCCAGCAGGGCGGCGTCCGTCATGTCCGGCCACGCCCCGCCCACCACCCGGTGTACGAACGCGAGGCGCTGCCGCAGCGCCTCCGCGTCCCGCGACCACCGCAGCAACCCGAGGCCCTCGCGGCGCAGCCCGTCGAGCAGGGCCTCACGGACGAGAGCGGGCTCGGCGTCCTTCAGGGGCCGCACCGCCAGTTCCACGGCGCCGAGCCGTTCCACGCGCCTCGCGACCACATCGCCGTCGTCCCACCGGACCTCCTCGCCGGACGCGAGAAGGTGCCCGGCGGCCGAGCGGGCGGTGGCCTCGTCGACGACGGCGGCGAGCCGGATACGCGCCGAGGCGGCCGTGACCGGACGGTCCGCCACCGCCACGGCGAGCCAGGAGGCACTGCGCAGCCGAGACCCGTCACCGAGCTCGGCCCCGGTCCCGGACACCATGAGATAAGCCCCCGCGCCGCGCGCCCGGGCGATCCGCTCGGGGAACGCGAGTGCGGCGACGAGCCCGGCGGCGGCATCATCGGCGACCTCCCCGCCGGGCGCCGACTGCGCGGACCCGCCGCCCGTGGCCACGGCATTCGCTTGGCCGGTGCCCTGCGTGGTGTCGGTCCCTTGCGTGGTGCCGGCGCCGGGGCCTCCGGCCGCCGAGGTGAGGCGGCGGGTTTCCGCGCGCCAGCGGGACGCGTACGCGTCCCCGCCCCGGCGGGCGGAACGCCAGGCCGCCGCCAGGTCGTCCCCGTACTCGCGCGGTGTTTCCTCGCTCAGCAGCGCCACGACCTCCGCCGCGCGGCGCGCGCCGAGCTGCTCGGCGCCGTCCAGCAGCGCACGGGCCAGCCGGGGGTGCAGGCCGATCCTGGCCATCCGTACGCCCCGCCCGGTCGCCCGTCCTGCCGCGTCCACCGCGCCGACCGCCGCGAGCACCGTCCGCGCCGAGGCCATGGCCCCGGCAGGCGGCGCATCCAGGAGCGCGAGACCCGACGCGTCCGGATCACCCCAGCAAGCCGCCTGCAGGGCGAACGCGGCCAGGTCGGCGATCCTGATCTCCGGAGACGGGAAACGGGGCAGCCGCACGTCCTCGGCCTCCGGCCAGCACCGGTACACCGCCCCTGGTGCCTCGCGCCCCGCCCGGCCCGCCCGCTGGCGGGAGGCGGCCTGCGACGCCCGTACGGTCGTCAGCGCGCCGAGCCCCCGCGCGTGGTCCATCCGCGGCTCGCGCGCCAGCCCGGAGTCGACGACGACCCGCACGCCCGGCACGGTCAGGCTCGACTCGGCCACCGACGTCGCCAGTACCACCCGGCGGGGGCCGGACGACCCCGCCAGCACCGCGTCCTGCACCGTCGCCGGGGCCCGGCCGTGCACCTGCAGCACCTCAAGCCCCGCCCCCGCGCCGGCGAGCTGCGCGGCCACCCGGGAGATCTCGCCCACGCCGGGCAGGAAACAGAGCACGTCCCCCTCCCGCTCGGCCAGCGCCCGGCGCACCACGGACGCGACATGGGTCAGCTGGGCCGGGTCCACCCGCATGCCGTGCGGCGGCCGGACCGGCCTTGCCGGCGGCGCCCACACCACCTCCACCGGATGCGACACGCCCTCGGCCGTCACCACCGGCGCGTCCCCGAGCAGCCGGGCCCAGCCCGCCGCGTCCGTGGTCGCCGACGCGGCGACCAGCCGCAGCTCAGGCCGCAGTGCGGCCCGTATGTCGAGCAGAAAGGCGGCGACCGTGTCGGCGTCGAGGTGCCGCTCGTGGCACTCGTCGAGCACCACCGCGTCGACACCCGCGAGCTCCGGGTCGCGCTGGAGCCGCTGCAGCAGTACGCCCGTGGTGACTACCTCCACCACGGTCCCGCGCCCGACCATGCGCTCACCGCGCACGGTGAAACCGACACGCCCCCCGACGTCCTCACCCAGCAGCCACGCCATCCGCCGCGCCGCTGCCCGGGCCGCGATCCGCCGGGGCTCGGCCACGACCACTCTGCGCACGGGACGGCCGTCACCCACCAGCCCGGCCAGCACCAGCGGAACGAGTGTGGTCTTCCCCGTGCCGGGCGGCGCGCACAGCACCGCGCTGCCGTGCCCGTCGAGCGCGTCCAGCAGCGCGGGGAGGGCGTGGCGGACGGGCAGCCCGTCCAGGGCGTCGGTGCGGATGCTCATCCGCTCATCCTCGCAGCCGGGCGGCGGGCGAAAGGGATCAAGGATCCGAAGCCACGCGCTGGTTCCGGCTGCTAGTCGCGCTCGCAGACGAAGACCGCCGTCCCCGGGATCAGATTGCCGCGCAGCGGCGACCAGCCGCCCCATTCCCGGGTGTTCCAGGCGGGCCACTCCGGTTCGACCAGGTCCACCAGGCGGAAACCGCCCGACACCACGTCGCGCACCCGGTCGCCCAGGGTGCGGTGGTGCTCCACGTACACCGCGCGTCCCTGCTCGTCCTGCTCCACGTACGGAGTGCGGTCGAAGTAGGAGGCGGCGACGGTGAGGCCCTCGGGGCCCGGCTCGTCGGGGAAGGCCCAGCGGATCGGGTGCGTGACGGAGAAGACCCAGCGCCCGCCGGGTCGCAGGACCCGCCGTACCTCACGCATCACGTTGACCGGATCCGCCACGAAGGGCACCGCACCGTAGGCGGAGCACGCCAGGTCGAAGGAACCGTCGCGGAACGGCAGCAGGCCGGCGTCCGCCTGTACCAGGGGTACATCCCCGCCGCCGATCCGCAGCGCGTGCTGGAGCTGCCGGTGGGAGAGGTCCAGCGCCACCGGGCGGGCGCCCTGCGCGGCCAGCCAGCGCGAGCACTGCGCGGCGCCGGCGCCGATTTCCAGGACGTCGCGCCCCTTCAGTGAGCCGGACGGGCCCAGCAGGCCGGCATCCGCCTCGTCGAGACCCTCCGGCCCCCATACGAAGCGGTCGTCCCCGAGGAACGCTCCGTGGTCGCTCTGGTACTCGTCGGCGTTGCGGTCCCACCACCCGCGGCTCGCCCGGCTGCTTTCCGCGTCCCCGGCGTCACGCCGCGTCGCTTCGGGCTCGTAAGTGGTGTCTTCCTCTTGGTTCATCGTGCCCGTCAGATTAGTCTGCGTACGCATCGCTCGAACCTGTAGGCGTAGAGCGCCGTGCGGCCCCTGTGGCCTCGCGGAACATTTGTTTGTGCCGGACATGGGGTGATCCGCCCCCGGTGGGCGCCTTCGCGCATTGACCGTGTCCGGCTGCTCCCGTATGCTACAAGTTGCGTTGCGAGCCTGCGCTCCTCAGACCTAGCAGGCTGCGCTCGCCTCTGTTGTATGTCCCCTCGGTTCTCGAGGCGCACGTGCGTCTCCAAAGCTGTCCGGCTTCTGCAGCGGCGATAAGGGCTCCCGGCGTAGCAGTACCTACGACTTTCTGTCCGTAACCGGAGCCCTTTCCCACATGACGAGCAGCACCGAGACCACCGCCACCACTCCGCAGGTAGCGGTCAACGACATCGGTAACGAGGAAGCCTTCCTCGCCGCGATCGACGAGACGATCAAGTACTTCAACGACGGCGACATCGTCGACGGCGTCATCGTGAAGGTCGACCGGGACGAGGTCCTGCTCGACATCGGTTACAAGACCGAGGGCGTGATCCCGAGCCGTGAGCTCTCGATCAAGCACGACGTCGACCCGAACGACGTTGTCAAGGTCGGCGACGAGATCGAGGCCCTTGTTCTCCAGAAGGAGGACAAGGAAGGCCGTCTCATCCTGTCCAAGAAGCGCGCTCAGTACGAGCGTGCCTGGGGCACGATTGAGAAGATCAAGGAAGAAGACGGCATCGTCACCGGTACCGTCATCGAGGTTGTCAAGGGTGGTCTCATCCTCGACATCGGCCTCCGTGGCTTCCTGCCGGCCTCCCTTGTCGAGATGCGCCGCGTCCGCGACCTCCAGCCCTACGTGGGCAAGGAGCTCGAGGCCAAGATCATCGAGCTGGACAAGAACCGCAACAACGTGGTCCTGTCCCGCCGTGCCTGGCTCGAGCAGACCCAGAGCGAGGTCCGTCAGACCTTCCTCACGACCCTGCAGAAGGGTCAGGTCCGCTCCGGCGTCGTTTCCTCGATCGTCAACTTCGGTGCGTTCGTGGACCTCGGTGGCGTCGACGGTCTCGTCCACGTCTCCGAGCTTTCCTGGAAGCACATCGACCACCCCTCCGAGGTTGTCGAGGTCGGCCAGGAAGTCACCGTCGAGGTTCTCGACGTCGACATGGACCGCGAGCGCGTCTCCCTGTCGCTCAAGGCGACCCAGGAAGACCCGTGGCAGCAGTTCGCCCGGACCCACCAGATCGGTCAGGTCGTCCCGGGTAAGGTCACCAAGCTCGTTCCGTTCGGTGCGTTCGTCCGCGTCGACGAGGGCATCGAGGGCCTGGTCCACATCTCCGAGCTGGCCGAGCGCCACGTGGAGATCCCGGAGCAGGTCGTCCAGGTCAACGACGAGATCTTCGTCAAGGTCATCGACATCGACCTCGAGCGTCGTCGCATCAGCCTTTCGCTGAAGCAGGCCAACGAGTCCTTCGGTGCCGACCCGGCGTCGGTCGAGTTCGACCCGACCTTGTACGGCATGGCCGCGTCGTACGACGACCAGGGCAACTACATCTACCCCGAGGGCTTCGACCCCGAGACCAACGACTGGCTCGAGGGCTTCGAGAAGCAGCGCGAGGAGTGGGAGCGCCAGTACGCCGAGGCGCAGGTCCGCTTCGAGCAGCACCAGGCGCAGGTCATCAAGTCCCGCGAGGCCGACGAGGCCGCCGCTGCCGAGGGCGCTGCCGCCCCGGCCGCCGGTGGCAACGCCGGTGCGGGCATCTCGGGCGGTTCGTACTCCTCGGAGTCGGACGACAACTCCGGCGCCCTGGCGTCGGACGAGGCCCTGGCCGCGCTCCGCGAGAAGCTGGCCGGCGGCCAGAGCTGATCGCAGCGCTCCGGCGCGGCTGACTGGCTGAAACGGTGAGGCCCGTCCCCTTCGGGGGGGCGGGCCTCACCGCCTTCACCGGCCCTGACCGTGCGGGGCGGCCCCGCCCGCGTGCACCCGGCCATGACCGCACACGCTCATGCCAGGGCGCCTGGCCCGGGGCGGAAGGCCGCCCCGAACTGGGCGTTCCGACCCTCCTGTTCGCCCCGGATCGCGCCATGGGTGCTGCTCACGGCCGCTGTTCACCGGCTCCGCCGGGGAATGCCGACGCCTGGTCCGGCGTTCTCCCCGGTGAACACGAGGAGGAGCGGCAATCGTGCTTGATCCACAGGATTTGTACGAATGGGAGCCGAAGGGGCTGGCAGTCGTCGACATGGCGCTCGCCCAGGAATCGGCCGGCTTGGTCATGCTCTACCACTTCGACGGCTACATCGACGCGGGTGAGGCGGGCGACCAGATCGTCGAGCGACTGCTCGACACACTGCCCCACCAGGTTGTGGCCCGTTTCGACGCGGACCGGCTCGTGGACTACCGCGCGCGCCGCCCGCTGCTCACCTTCCAGCGCGACCGCTGGACCTCGTACGAACAGCCCCGCCTGGAGGTCCGAGTGGTGCAGGACGCCACCGGAGCCCCGTTCCTGCTGCTGTCCGGCCCGGAGCCGGACGTGGAGTGGGAGCGCTTCGCGGTCGCCGTGCGGCAGATTGTCGAGCGCCTCGGCGTCCGGCTCTCGGTGAACTTCCACGGCATCCCAATGGGCGTCCCGCACACCCGCCCGGTCGGCATCACCCCGCACGGCAACCGCACCGACCTCATGCCGGGGCACCGCAGCCCCTTCGACGAGGCGCAGGTGCCGGGCAGCGCGGAGTCGCTGGTCGAGTTCAGGCTCACGGAGGCGGGTCACGGCGTCCTCGGCGTGGCCGCGCACGTTCCGCACTACGTGGCCCGCTCCTCCTACCCCGACGCGGCGCTCACCGTCCTGGAGGCGATCACGGCGGCCACGGGGCTGGTGCTGCCGGCCGTCGCCCACGCGCTGCGCACCGAGGCGCACCGTACCCAGACCGAGATCGACCGCCAGATCGGCGAGGGCGACGAGGAGCTGGTCGCGCTGGTGCAGGGGCTGGAGCACCAGTACGACGCGGTAGCGGGGGCGGAGACCCGGGGCAACATGATCGCCGAGCCGGCCGAGATCCCCTCCGCGGACGAGATCGGCCGCGACTTCGAACGCTTTCTCGCTGAGCGGGAGGGGGAGGCCTAGGCACCCCCTAGGCTTCAGCCATGCTGAAAGTTGGCCTGACAGGTGGAATCGGTGCGGGTAAGAGCGAGGTCTCTCGCCTGCTCGTCTCGTACGGCGCGGTGCTGATCGACGCGGACAGGATCGCGCGAGAGGTCGTCGAGCCCGGGACACCCGGGCTCGCGGCCGTCGTCCAGGCGTTCGGGGAGTCGGTCCTGACCGCCGACGGCACCCTGGACCGCCCGAAGCTCGGGTCGATCGTCTTCGCGGACCAGGAGAAGCTGCGGACGCTGAACGCGATCGTGCACCCCCTCGTCGGGGCCCGCTCGGCCGAGCTCGAAGGCGCCGCCGGCCAGGATTGCGTCGTCGTCCACGATGTACCGCTGCTCGCCGAGAACGGCCTCGCGCCGCTGTACGACGTGGTGGTGGTCGTCGACGCCTTCCCGCAGACCCAACTGGACCGGCTGACCCGGCTGCGGGGGATGGCCGAGTCCGAGGCCCGGGCGCGGATGGCGGCGCAGGCGAGCCGGGAGCAGCGGCTGGCGGTCGCTGACCTGGTCATCGACAACGACGGCCCGCTGCAGGCCCTGGAACCCCAGGTCCGCAAGGTGTGGGCGGAGCTCTCCGAGCGCGCGAACAGGGTGGGCTACTGAGAGGTAGGCGGAATACGACGCTGAGTGCAGGCGTTGAGAGCCCCCAGCGAGGGAAGGAAGTGGACCGTGCCCGAGAGCAACCCGGAAACTCACGTCATCGACTACCGTGCGGCGGAGCATCTGCTTGCCGCCCGTGATCCGCGGGGCGCGGTCAAGCTGCTGGATTCGGTCATCGCAGCGCATCCGGAGAACACGGCTGCCCGCCTGCTCCGTGCCCGCGCCTTTTTCGCGGCGGCGCAACTGCGGCCTGCCGAGCTCGAGTTCGAGTTGGTCCTGGAGCGCGAGCCGGACAACGCGTTCGCGCACTTCGCGCTGGCCCGCACCTTCCAGCGCTCGGGACGCCCCGAACAGGCCAGGCGGCACTTCCGGCTGGCGGCGGCGCTCGACCCCAACCCGGAGTATCTCGAGGCCGCGAAGTTCGACGCGTAAAGCCTTCCTCGACGCCGTAAGGCCGGAAGGCCGGGTGTGCGTAAGCCCGCGAGGGCGCACGCACACCGCCGTGCCTCAGCCGCCCCGGCCGCCGCGGCCGCCGTGGTCGGGTTCGTAGGGCGGGACGTCCGGCCCCGGTTGCCAGTGCGGACCCTGGCGTATGTGCCGCAGCACCAGCACCAGGTCGACCGCGACCACGATCAGGAGCAGGCCGCAGGCGATCGCCCAGCCGGTCCGGCCGGCCAGGGCGAATGCGGCGGTGCCGCCCGCGGCCCAGATCAGGCCCCACAGACTCAACCAGAACCGCATCCGCAGCGGACTGCGTGCGGTGGTGGGTTCACTGCCAGTACGCATGATGATCGCCTCTCCCAGAGGTGTACCCCGTGACCGGGCCGGGATCCCGCCCATGGAGGTCGCGACCGCGATCAGGCGGTACGGCGGCGCAGCGCGAGCAGGCCGCCGACACCCGGGACGAGTGCGAGAGCCCTGGTCGCCGCTGTGGCGCCCGGCGCCCGGTGCGCGGCGATGACGACGAACAGGTAGGCACAGCCTTGGACCGGCCCGGTCAGGGAGGAGACGGCCGGCCAGTGCACGGTGGCCAGATTGGCCAACAGGGCGGCAAGGCTCCCGATTTGGTTCCTGCGGCCCTTTCACGTCGTTCACCGTTACGCCCCCGTGGTGGAACCGGGACGGACGATCATCAGGACGGTGACCGTCGCCCACAGAAGGTTGAACATTCCCGTGTACATGGCCAGCCGGGCCGCCGACGCGCCGTCGGGGGCGGCGACCAGCGCGTTCTGGCCGGGCAGGACGAACAGGATGAGCAGGGCGGCCGCGAGCGCCGTGAGGCCGATCGAGACGATCAGCCAGATGTCGCCCAGCACCCCGAGGCCGATGGCGGTCGCGAGCCCGAAGACGGGTACGACGACGCCGACGGTGGCGTAGACCCGGCAGATGCGGTGCAGGGTGGCCAGGACGGCCCGGGCATGGGCGTCGCTGGGGGCGTCCGCCGCTCTGCGGGTGGCGGCGGGGAACATGCTGGCCGCCACGGTCACCGGCCCTATGGCGATGATCGCGGCCAGGACGTGTACGGAGAGAAGGAATTTGGTCATGGAACGGGTGCCTGTTCGTCCGGGATGGGGGCCGGAGGGCCGGGATGTGGTGGGGGAGTGCGGGTGGGGCAGTGCGCGGCCGGGGGCGTCTCTTCGACAAGGCCGGGAGACCGGGTCGGGCCTGAATTCGGACGGCCCCCTGCACGGGGGTCAGAGGGACACAGGGACGAGGCCGCCGTTCCGCCAGACCGTGCCCCGGCGTTCGTACGCGAAAAGCCGCTCCACCGCGTGAGCGACGCGCGGCCCGAGCTCCCGTTCCAGCAGGTGCAGGCCGAGATCCAGGCCCGAGGTGACCCCCGCGCCGGTCACCAGGTCGCCGTCGTCGACCACCCGGGCGTCCACCGCGTGCACTCCGGTGGAACGCAGCACGTCCAGCCCCAGGTGGTGGGTCGTCGCGTGGCGGCCTGCGATGAGTCCGGCCATCGCCAGCAGCATCGAGCCGCCGCACACCGTGGCCACGGTCGTACCGTCCCGGTCGCGCGCGATGACATCCAAGGGGTCGAATCCGTCGAACAGGACGATCTGGGCGTGCATGGGCAGCGTGCCTTCCGGGGCTGGGGGAGGCTGCCCCGGGCGGGGAGCCGTCGCCGACGCTAATCGGGCCACCGGGAGGCGGAACAGTGGCGAGATTGCCACCTTGCAACGGGTTCTCGCCAGGCGTCTGTGCCGGTCTCCTGGTATCCCCGAGCCTGTCACCGAGGGTGGGCGGGAATCCGTACGGCGCATAATTGCCGCCATGCATACGGTCGCCGTTCTCGCCCTCGACGGGGTCATCGCCTTCGACCTGTCCACCCCCATCGAGGTGTTCGGGCGCACCCGGCTGCCCGACGGCCGCTCCCCCTACCGGGTCCGTGTCTGTGCCCCGACCGCCGGAGCGGACGTCGACGCGGGTGCCTTCGTCCTCCGGGCGCCGTGGGGCCTGGACGAACTTGCCGATGCGGACACGATCATCCTGCCGGGCCTGGAGAACCCCACCGCGCCCGTCCCCCGCGAGGTGCTCGACGCCGTGCTCCGGGCCGCCTCCAGCGGCACCCGCATCGCCTCGATCTGCTCGGGTGCCTTCACCCTCGCCGCCACCGGGCTGCTGGACGGGATGCGCGCCACCACCCACTGGGTGGCCGCCGCCCTGCTCGCAGAGCGCCACCCCGCGGTCGAGGTGGACCCGGAGGTGCTTTATGTCGACAACGGGCAGTTCCTGACCTCGGCCGGTGCCGCTGCCGGCCTCGACCTGTGCCTGCACGTGATCCGGAGCGACCACGGGTCCGCGGTCGCCGCCGATGCGGCGCGGCTTTCGGTGATGCCCCTCGAACGCGATGGCGGGCAGGCCCAGTTCATCGTCCACCAGCAGCCTCCTGCTCCCCGCGGCTCGGTCATGGAGCCGCTGCTGCGGTGGATGGAGGAGAACGCCCGGCGGGAGCTCACGCTCGACGACATCGCCGGCCATGCCGGGATGAGCACCCGCACCTTGAACCGGCGCTTCCGCGAACAGACCGGAACCACGCCTCTGCAGTGGTTGCACCGTGCCCGGATCCGCCAGGCCCAGTATCTGCTGGAGACCACCACTCAACCGGTGGACCGGATCGCGGACCGGGTGGGCTTCGGTTCGCCCACCGCATTCCGCGACCGCTTCAGGCGCCTCACCGGCACCAGCCCGCACGCTTACCGCAGGGCCTTCCAGGGTCCGGCCGCGGCCGGACCGGTACCGGCAGCTCGCGTTGCGGAAGGAAGTGCCTGAAGCCGGGCCGCCGGCCGGCTCGGCGCGCGTGCAGGTATTCGGCGGTCGGACACAAGGCGGGCGAGCGATGAGTTTCGCGCGGCCGTCCGGTCTGTCCCGGTGAAGACACGCCCCGCCGCAAGGTTTTTCGAGGAGACCGACATGTCCGACGCAGCAACCCCCACCGTGACCGCTTCCGCAGGCCCCGCGGCCGTCACTCCCGCCGCCCACCGCCCGGGCCGCCGTGTGCGGATCGCGCTGCGCGCCCTTCAGGCCGTACTCGCCCTGTTCTTCGGGATCGCCAGCGCCTTCCCCAAGCTCGTCGGCCACTCCTCGGCAGTCGAGTCCTTCGACAGGATCGGCTTCGGCGACTGGTACATGCACCTCATCGGAGGACTGGAGCTCGCCGGGGCCGTCGCGCTGCTGATTCCCCTGCTTTCGGGGGTGGCGGCGTTGGCGTTCATCGGCCTCATGATCGGCGCCTTCGTCACCCAGGTGACCGTGTTCGACGGTCAGTACGCGATCACGCCGCTGATCCTGATCGTGCCGCTCGCGCTGGTCGCGTGGACGCGCCGTCGGCACAACGCCGAGCTGGTCGCCCTGCTGCGCCGACGGGCGTAGCAGGGCGCGGCCTGCGGGAATAGACGCGAGAGGCAGTCGGTTCCACGATGTAGTTGAACAATCAACAACATTGATGGGGCTTGCCATGCAATTCGGGATTTTCACCGTCGGAGATGTGACCACCGATCCCACCACCGGCCGGACGCCTAGCGAGCACGAGCGGATCAAGGCCATGGTCGCCATCGCGCGCAAGGCCGAGGAGGTCGGTCTCGATGTGTTCGCGACCGGCGAGCACCACAACCCGCCGTTCGTCCCGTCCTCCCCGACGACCATGCTCGGTTACATAGCGGCGCAGACGGAACGGCTGATCCTCTCGACGTCCACGACTCTGATCACAACGAACGACCCGGTGAAGATCGCCGAGGACTTCGCGATGCTGCAGCACCTGGCCGAGGGCCGGGTGGATCTGATGATGGGACGTGGCAACACCGGCCCCGTCTACCCCTGGTTCGGCCAGGACATCCGCCAGGGGATCCCGCTCGCGATTGAGAACTACGCGCTCGTGCACCGGCTGTGGCGCGAGGACGTGGTCGACTGGGAGGGCAGGTTTCGCACGCCGTTGCAGTCCTTCACCTCGACTCCGCGGCCGCTGGACGGCGTACCGCCGTTCGTCTGGCACGGCTCGATCCGCAGCCCGGAGATCGCCGAGCAGGCCGCCTACTACGGCGACGGTTTCTTCGCCAACAACATCTTCTGGCCCAAGGACCACTTCCAGCGCCTGATCGGCATCTACCGGGAGCGGTACGCGCACTACGGTCACGGCACCCCCGAGCAGGCGATCGTGGGCCTCGGCGGCCAGGTCTTCATGCGGAAGAACTCGCAGGACGCGGTACGGGAGTTCCGCCCGTACTTCGACAACGCTCCTGTGTACGGGCACGGGCCGTCCCTGGAGGACTTCACCCGCGAGACGCCACTGACGGTCGGCAGCCCGCAGGAGGTCATCGAGCGGACGCTGACGTTCCGCGAGTCCTTCGGCGACTACCAGCGCCAGCTGTTCCTGATGGACCACGCCGGCCTGCCGCTCAAGACGGTGCTGGAGCAGCTCGACCTGCTGGGCGAAGAAGTCGTGCCTGTGCTGCGCGAGGAGTTCGCCAAGGGCCGGCCCGCCGAGGTGCCGGACGGGCCGACGCACGCGGCGCGCGTCGAGGCGGCGGCCGAGGCCGACGCGGAGACCCTTCCGGCGGTCTGACCGGGGACGGGAGACAGACCGTACACCGAAGACCGAAGACCGAAGACCGAAGACCGAAGACCGAAGACCGAAGACCGAAGACCGAAGAAGGAGTGAGGAGAAGATATATGGAGCCCATCAAGCTGGTCGTCGTCTCGGCCGGCCTCAGCAAGCCGTCCTCGACCCGCCTGCTGGCCGACCGCATCGCCGAGACCGCCCGGCGCCGGCTGGCCGAGGACGGGCGTACGTCCGAATTGCAGGTGATTGAACTGCGCGATCTCGCCACGGCGATCGCACACAACCTGGTCACCGGGTTCCCGGACGCCGAGCTGCGTGACGCTGTCGAGGCAGTCACCGGTGCGGACGCGCTGATGGCGGTCACGCCGATCTTCTCCGCTTCCTACAGCGGTCTGTTCAAGTCGTTCTTCGACGTGATCGACCAGGACGCGCTCGCCGGGAAGCCCGTACTCATCGCAGCCACCGGTGGTACGGCCCGTCACTCGCTGGCCCTGGAACACGCGCTGCGGCCGCTGTTCGCGTACCTGCGTACGCAAGTCGTGCCCACAGCTGTGTTCGCGGCTTCCGAGGACTGGGGCGGCTCTGGAGACACGCGTACGGACGGTCTGTCCGCCCGCATCGCTCGTGCCGCCGGCGAACTGGCCGGTCTGCTGGGCCGGCTGCCCTCGCCGGAAACCGCGCCGGACCAGGCGCCCGATGAAGTGGTCCCCTTCGAGGAGCAGTTGGCGGCGATCCGCGCCTGAGGGAACATCGGCGGGCCCCCTGCCCCCCCGTGCAGGGGGCCCGCCCGGCTCGTCAGTGGAGCTTGTTGACGGCCGTGGTCGTCGTCTTCTTGAACCTCGTGACCGGCGCGTCACCGAGGTGGCCCATTTGGGACCAGTGGACGACGGTCACGGTGCTGCCGTCGCGCCCGATGCCGTAGAGGTGCACGCCCGGTTCTGACTCGGGGACCGAGGTGTGCACGCCATATACGTGGGCGCCTTCCTCCACCCGCACCGGGCCGTAGTCCTGCCAGCTTGCCGTGCCGCCCGGCGTCTCGCGCAGCCAGTCGGCCGCGCAGCCGGCCACGGCCTTCTCGACCGCGGCGGCCAGCTTGCCGGCTGCGGTGGGGGAGGAGGCCCGCACCGAGATCTGGCTTGCCCCGGTGTCGAACTCCGTACCGAAGCTGCGGTGCCAGGCGCCCTTCGACGGCACCACGCCGTCGAGGCAGAACGGCAGGAACTCCGGCAGCCCACGGGTCACCTTGCCGGCGAACCACGGCGAGGTGGGGTGCGGCGGCAGGTCCGTGCCCTTGATGAAGCCGGGCGCGGTGGCGGCTGCGGTGGTGCTCGCGGCGGCGCTCCCGGGTGCCTGGGCGGTCTGCGTCTGGGCGGTGCCGGGCAGGGTGCATGCGGCCACGGCGGCCGCTGCCACGACGGCCACCGTGAGGGTGCGCTGAAGCATGGATGATTCCCCCGTCTTTCTGTGTGCTGTGCGGTGAACTGCTGTTGCCCCGTCAGCGTCTGAGCTGGAGAGGCGTGAAGGCAACAGAACGCGGCCGATCTGGGACGCCGGAACGGTGGTACGTACGACCACCTGGGGGAATGCACCTGGGGTGGAACGCTGCTGCGGGACGGGAGAACGGTGGAGAAGGCGGCAGAGACCCGGGATTTCGCTGACTGTCTGCGCGGGCTGAAGGAACGCGCGGGCCTCAGCTATGGCACGCTCGCGCGGCGGCTGCACGTCAGCACGTCGACGCTGCACCGGTACTGCAACGGCGACGCGGTGCCCGTCGAATTCGCGACGGTCGACCGCTTCGGCCGGCAGTGCGGGGCGTCGCCGCAGGAGATGGTGGACCTGCACCGCCGCTGGCTCCTGGCCGACGCCCAGCGTGTCCGGGACCCGGCGCGGGGTTCCGTGGCCGACGCCGTACGTGCTCCAGAAGCGGGGCCGGAGCGCGGTGTGGCCCGTGCCGCACCCCAGTTGCAGGCGGTGGATCCGCAACCGGAGCACGTAGGCGACCCGGAGGTGGGAACTCCGCCGCAGGCGGTACCGGCGCCCGCACCGGAGCCCGGCGGCCAGTCGTCACCGGAGCCCTCCCAGCCGCCCGCGACGTGGCCCGGACCGCCAACCGCCGCGTCGCCGGGGCCGCAGTCGGGGTCGGGGCCGCAGTCGGAGTCGGAGTCGGCGTCGGGGGCGGGGTCGGGTGCGCACCCGACCCCAGCTACCGGTTCGCCCGCGGGCGGAGAAGGTGCCGCGAAATCCGGCGTGGAGGCCACGGTGCGATCGGTGCCGGGTGCCGGGTCCAGCCCGGCGCGGCGCTGGGTGGGGCGTCGCCACGCCGCCCTCGCGGCAGCCGTCTGCGCGCTCGTTGCGGCCGTTGTCGCCGTGGACCTCGCCACCGGTTCCAGCGCCGACCCTGCCCGCGGTACCGCTCGCGGGACCGGTGCCAGTTCCGGTCCCGGTTCCGGTCCGGGATCCAGCCCCGGCCGCAGCGTCGGCCCGCCCGCCGCCACGCCGGTGCCCACCGGCACCACGACAACCACCGAACCGGCCGACGGCCAAGGCTCCGCCCCCGGCCGGACTCCGCGCCCGCCCGCACCCGCCGCCACTCCACCCACGGGCCGCCCGCCACTTACCTGGGCCGCCCGTTCCCATGTCTGGCAGCACGGCTGCGACCACAGCTATCTGATCGACCGAGGCCCGAAGGACGTTCCGGCGCCGCCGGTCGAACAGGACGCCTCCGCCTGGGCGGCAGCTCAGCGTGCCGTGCACGGCGGACAGACGGTCGTCGAGATCACCGTGCAGGGCGATGCGGCCGAACCCGCCGTACTCCAGGCCCTGCAGGTACGGGTCGCGGGCCGCCGCGCGCCGCTGCCGTGGAACGTCTACACGATGTCGCAGGGCTGCGGCGGCGTCCTCACGCCTGCCTCGTTCGCGGTGAACCTGGATGTCCCGCGCCCCCTCGCCCGCCCGGTGGCCGGATTCGACGGAGAGAAGGCGCTGCCGGCCGTGACCTTCCCGTTCCGGGTGTCGTCGACGGACCCCGTGGTACTACGGGTCGAGACCGCAACGTCCCGCTGCGACTGCGACTGGTACCTGGAACTCGTCTGGACCCGCTCCGGCCGGTCCGGCACGACGCGGATCGACGACGGCGGCAGGCCGTTCCGTACGAGCGCGGCCAAGGGCCGTCCGGAGTACGGCTATGCGCAGGAGACCGGCCGCTGGGCCACCGACCAGGGAAGGCACCGAGCGGCGACGGCATCGAGCGGCGACGGCACCGGCCTCTCGCAGCACCTGACAGTGACCACTTGGCAGGCACACCGAAACGATTCGCCAGCATCTCGGCCCAGGGAACGGTTGCTGCTGCCCGCCGGACCGGACTGGCGGAAAGAGGCCGGTCGTCCTCCGGGTGATGCCGCCCGTCGAAGACACCCCGGACCTGCCCGAGGCATTCGCCCGGATCGCGCTGGAAGACCTGGAACGGGCGGCTGATCTCGGCGCCGACGAGATCCACTGGGAGCCCGGGCTCACCGGAATCGTCCCCGAGCGCCAGATCGAGGCACTGCAGGCACTGGCCGCCGAACTCGGGTAGCGGGGGCTGTCGGACCTCGCCCGTAGACTCGCAGACCAGGGCAATCCACGGGCACGAGCGGGCGGGAGAGACGGTGGCGCACCGGGACAATCCGTCTCCGGCCGCGGGCGCGGCCGACGCCCTGGCGAGCCTCGCCGCGGTCTTCATCCCTGCCGCGCTGCCGCGCGAGGGCCGCATCGCCTTCTGGTCCCCCACGGGAAGCCCCCTCCCGCATGTGCCGCGCCCGGTCGGCCTGGCCCCCGATCGCCCGGCCGCCATTGCCGAGCCGGCCGGAAGCCTGCTCGCAGCGCCCGGCGCGCCGGACGCCGCCGAGCCGGCCGGCCGGCCGTCGGCGGAGACGGGGGCGGACGGGCGCGGCAGGCTCACCGTCGTACGCCGCCACGGCAGCGGTGGCGGTGTGCGCAGCCAGACCGTTTCCGCCGTCCTGCTGCCGCTCGCCGACGCCCTGCCCCTGCTCGCCCGTGCCCGGCACGATCACGCCGCGCACCCCGCCGCCCGCTGCTGGGGTGCTGCCGCGCTGCACGCCCTGCAGCTCGCGGCTCGTGGCCGGCTCCTGCCGGGGCTGACGGCCGACGACCACGACGCCTGGCGGGCCGGCCCCCTGGACGCCGACGACGTGGCGCATCTGCGGTCCGTCGCTGCGGCCATGCCGTACGAGGCGTACGCCACCCCCCTGCCGGGCCGCCGGCCCCTACAGCTCCCCGAGCCCGAGGCGCTGATACGGGCCTTCCTCGACGCGGTCGCCGACACCCTGCCACGTACGCCCGCTGCCGGTCACGCGTTCGGCGCGCCCTTCGCCGCGCGCGAGCCGCAGCGGCTGTCAGGGCTTCGGGAATGGGCGGCCGAAGTCGCGGCGGGAATGGACGCCGGGGTCGGGATCTCGCTGCGGCTCGACCTCTCCGCGTACGAGCTTTTCGACACTCACGGCGAAGGCGAAGGCCAAGGCGACGGCGACGCCGGGCGGGAACGGAGAGCGGGCGCAGCGGTCGTCCAGGTGCACAGCCTGGCCGACCCGACACTCGTCATCGACGCGGCGCGACTGTGGGCAGGGGAGGCCGGCGACGGCTTCGGGCCACGCGCGCGCATCGATGCCGTACTCGTACTGCGGCGGGCTGCGCGCCTCTGGCCACCCCTCGGCCGGCTACTGGAGCAGCCCACGCCGGACGTACTGCCGTTGGACCAGGACGAGCTGGCCGACCTGCTCGGAATGGCCGCGACGCGGCTCGCCGCTGCCGGGGTCGCCGTGCACTGGCCCAGGGAACTCGCGCGTTCGCTCACCGTCACCGCCGTGGTACGGCCGGCGCCGGGCTCGGCCACGGACGGCACCCCGTTCTTCGACGCGCAAGAACTCTTCAAGTTCCAGTGGCAGCTGGCGATCGGTGACGACCGGCTGAGCGAGGCGGAGATGGACGCGCTGGCCGAGGCGCACCGCCCGATCGTGCGACTGCGGGACCAGTGGGTGGTGGTCGACCCCGCGCTCGTACGCAAGGCGCGCAAACGTGAGTTGGGCCTGCTCGGCCCGGTGGACGCCCTTGCGGTCGCGCTCACCGGCACGGCGGAGGTCGACGGTGCGACGGTCGAGGCCATACCCACCGGCACGCTGGCGACCCTGCGCACGCGGCTCACCACGGACGCCGCCCCGCTTCCGCAGCCGCCCGGGCTGAACGCCACCCTGCGCGACTACCAACTGCGCGGCCTCGGGTGGCTGGACCTGATGACCTCCCTGGGCCTCGGCGGCTGCCTCGCGGACGACATGGGGCTAGGCAAGACGATCACGCTTATCGCCCTTCACCTGCATCGGGCCCGAACCGAGCCCACCCTCGTCGTCTGCCCGGCGTCGCTGCTCGGCAACTGGCAGCGCGAGATCACCCGCTTCGCGCCCGGCGTCCCCGTGCGCCGCTTCCACGGCGCCGGCCGCACCCTGTCCGGCCTCGACGGCGGCTTCGTCCTCACCACGTACGCAACGATGCGGGCGAGCGCAGGGCATCTGGCCACCCAGAGCTGGGGCATGGTGGTCGCCGACGAGGCACAGCACGTCAAGAACCCGCACTCCTCAACTGCCAAGGCGCTGCGGACGATTCCCACGTCCGCCAGGGTCGCGCTCACCGGCACTCCGGTCGAGAACAACCTCTCCGAACTGTGGGCGCTCCTCGACTGGACGACGCCTGGGCTGCTCGGCCCGCTAAAGTCGTTCCGCGCCCGCCACGCCCGTGCGGTCGAAGGCGGTGAGGACCAGGAAGCGGTCGAAAGACTCGCCCGCCTCGTCCGCCCGTTCCTGCTGCGCCGCAAGAAGTCGGACCCGGGCATCGCACCCGAACTGCCACCGAAGACGGAGACCGACCACCCCGTCCCGCTCACCCGGGAGCAGGCGTCCCTCTATCAGGCCGCCGTACACGAGACGATGGCGGCGATCGAGGCGAGCGAAGGCATCGCGCGTCGTGGCCTGATCATGAAGCTGCTCTCCTCGCTCAAGCAGATCTGCAACCACCCGGCTCAGTTCTTGAAAGAGCACAGCCAGAAGGAGCACGGCCCGAGGGCGCACAGCCGGGGAGAACACGGTCCGCAGGGGACCGCCGTCCGCCTCGGCAACCGTTCCGGGAAGCTCGCACTCCTGGACGAACTCCTCGACACGATTCTGTCCGAGGACGGCTCGGTACTGGTCTTCACCCAGTACGTGACGATGGCCCGGCTTCTCTCCGAGCACCTCACCGCCCGCGGCATTCCCTCCCAACTCCTGCACGGCGGAACGCCGGTGGCCCGGCGCGAGGAGATGGTGGACCGCTTCCAGTCCGGTGAGGTCCCGGTCTTCCTGCTCTCCCTCAAGGCGGCGGGCACCGGCCTGAACCTCACCCGGGCCGCCCATGTCATCCATTACGACCGCTGGTGGAACCCGGCTGTCGAGGAACAGGCCACCGACCGGGCCTACCGGATCGGCCAGACCCAGCCGGTCCAGGTCCACCGGCTGATCGCGGAAGGCACGGTCGAGGACCGGATCGCCGAGATGCTGGCGTCGAAGCGCGCCTTGGCCGACGCGATCCTGGGCGGCGGAGAGGCCGCTCTGACGGAACTGTCCGACGCCCAGCTCGCCGACCTGGTCGCGCTGCGGAGGCCGTCATGAGCACCCGCCCCGACGAGCGTCGCCGCACCTTCGACGCGGTCCCGCAAGGCAGCGCGTCGACCTGGTGGGGCCACGCGTGGGTGCGTGCCCTGGAAGAACTCTCCCTGGACGATGGCCGCCTGGCACGCGGCCGTACGTACGCCCGCGAAGGGTACGTCGACACGATCAGCGTGACGCCGGGCCGGATCGTCGCGTATGTACGGGGCAGCCGCGCGCGCCCGTACCGTACGGAGATCCGCCTGCGTACCCTCACCGACGGCGACTGGGAGAGCTTCCTGGACACGGCGGCCGCACATCCGGCACATCTCGCGGCGCTCCTGGACAAGGACATGCCGCACACCCTGGCCGAACTGTCCGCCGACGCGGGCGTCGAGCTGCTGCCCGCCGTGGGCGACCTGCTTCCCGCCTGTACCTGCCCGGACCGCGGCCGGCCCTGCAAGCACGCGGCTGCCCTCTGTTACCGGACGGCCCGCCTCCTGGACGAGGACCCCTTCGTACTCCTGCTCATGCGCGGGCGGGGCGAACGTGAACTCCTGGACGCCCTGTCCCGTCGCAACGCGGCACACGCCGCACGCGAGCGCACCACCGCTCCCGCCACCCCGGGGATCCCGGCCCGCGAGGCCGTCGCCCGCGCTCCGCTCCCCCCGCTGCCGGCGCCGCTGCCCGTGCCCCCACACCCGGCGCACCCCCCGTCGTACCCCGCGGCCGCCGGCGCCCCGGATGCCCTCGCCCTGGACCAGCTCGCCACGGACGCTGCAGTCCGGGCCCATACGATCCTCTCCACATCCCACGACCCCGTCGCGGACCTCACCCCCTGGCAGGACGCCGTCCGCCTGGCCGCGGCACAGCCCGGTTCCGGCCTGGCCGCCCCGACGCGCGCCCTTTACCGGGATCTCGCCACCGCCACCGGCCGCACGCCCACCGCCCTGGCCCGCGCGGTGGCCGCCTGGCGTCAGGGCGGCCCGGACGCCCTCGAGGTGCTGGAAACGCCGTGGGACCCCCCGGCCGGCCCCTTCGACCGGGCCCGCCCGGCCCTGGCGGCGTCAGGTCTGGCGAACCTCCGCCCGTGGCGCAACCACCTGACGGCCCCGGGCGGTTCGCTCCAGCTCCGCCTGGGCCGCGACGGCTACTGGTACGCCTACGAATCGGACCCGGGCCGCGACGACTGGTGGCCCAGGCCCAGGGGCACACCGTCGACGGACCCGGTGGAGGCGGTGGCCCGCCGCGCGTCCTGAGCGGACGGCTCAATCGTTCTTCACCGACGAGGTCGAGTTCAAGACCCTCGACCGAGGCGAGACCGACCCGCGTCTGATGCGATGCGACTCGGCTACCTACTTCACGAACCGTCCCGAGGCCTGTGTCTTCGCCGAAGTGCTGCCGTTCCTGACCTACCAGCTCGGATCCGACCACCAGGGCGTGGCCTTCCACGTCTTCAGCGCTCAGTACTTCCCCAACAGCACCTACCCCAAGCTCGTCCCGGAAGGTCAGCCGCAGCCGCGGGACAAGCGGATTCCCGGCAGGTACGTCCCAGGAGACCCCGCCGCACCCGCACTCCACCGGATCACCGAGCAACTGCATCCCGGCGAGAGTCTCGCGAACAAGAACCACAAGGACGGCGCGTGCTACGGGACCGGCCCCCAGGCCGATCTCTACCGGGACACCGGCCTGCCCACCCGGCCCAATCCCCCCGCGGAGCAGTGTGACGAGTACCCCTTCGCCTCGACGCTCGAGGGAGCCGCGCACCCCTACTGGGACTTCTCCGTCAAGGCGGTACCCCAGCGTGACAACGGCGTCGCGGGAGGACTCCTGCGCTCGTACTACGACCGGGACCGCATGCTGGCCCGGGACTACGACCTGCCTCGGCCGGACCTGACCAACGACCGTTTCTACGTCCACATCCAGTAGCCTCCGCAGGGCTGTGCCATCGCGGGGCCGCCTCCTTCCTTCCGGGAGGGCGGCCCCGCCGTTCATCCGTAGCACGTTCATCCGTTCATCCGTTCATCCGCTCACAGGAGGAGAGCCGAAGATGCGCCGTCCCGCTGACCTCACCGCCCTGTTCGGCGAGGCCTGGAGCGTGACCGTGGCCGGCCTGCCGGTGGAAGAGGCCCTATGGCGCATGGGCGTGGAGGAACCCGCCCCGGCTCCCACACCGCACGAGGTGCTGGACTCACGCGTCCGCGGCCGCACCACGACCAGCCGTGAGGTGATGCTGCTCGGCCGGCAGGCCACAGCGGACTGGTCGCTGATCCTGGAACTCGAAGGCAGCACCGGGTGGATCGGCGCCCAGACGGAGGTGCTCGACGGGCTGGCGGCCTGTCCGGCCGGCATCGCCTGCACCGTCTACCGGGACCCCAACCAGACCCAGGCACTCTTCGCCGGACAGGGCCGGCCACTGGCCGGTCTCGACGCCGACACCGGCCGACGCTGGGGGACGCTCGGCGCGCGCCTGTCCGCGGCACTCACCGCTGCCGGGTTCCCCGCCGGCACCAGTGACCAGGACGCCGAGGGGCCGGACGGCGACGGCGCCCAGCGCACCGCGGGCGTCATCGAGGCCGCCACGGGTTTGTGGCTGACCGAGGGCATGCTCTCCGGCTCGTGGACGGGCGGGCTGTCCGCAGGGCTGTGACAGCGGCGAGCCGCGGGACCAAGGCGCCGGACCGCTTTCCCGGGCTCGCCAGGTGTGCCTACGGCGAACTGTGGTGGCACCCGTCCATGTCGGCGGGGCCGCTCGCGCTTCCGGTGCGCTTCTGAACGTAAGCTGCCGTCTTCCCGTACTTCAGCCAACTCCCTTACTGTGCACCCACATTGACCAGAGTGACCGGTGAGGGTGGGGGAAGTATGAGGACACTGGTGCGTACGGCAGTAACGGGTGCTGCGGCAGGGGCGCTCGCGTGGGCGGGGACTTCGGCGTACGCCGGCCCGGTGAGCGCCGACCCCGTCCAGTCGTCCTACTCGGCGACCACCGGCGTCGGCGTGCACAACGCGTACGAGAAGGCCAAGTACCCGTACTTCGCCGACGCGCTGGACTCCGGCGCCGCCATGCTCGAACTCGACGTGTGGACCAACGTCTTCGGCAGCTCCTGGCGGGTGTCGCACAACAACCCGCTGGGCAACGACAACAACTGCGAGAACGCGGCCAACGCCGGCCAGTTGCGTACCAAGCCGCGTAACCAGAACCTCGCAGGCTGTCTCGCGGACATCAGAGCCTGGCACGACGCCCACCCCGGTCACCGGCCCATCCTGTTGAAGGTCGAGATGAAGGACGGCTTCCAGGGGCGGAACGGCCGCGGGCCCGCCGCCTTCGACGCCCTGCTCACCAGCAAGCTGGGTGACGCTCTCTACCGGCCGGCCGATCTGGCAGGCGGTTGGGCGACGCTCGACGAGGCCGTACGGGCACACGGCTGGCCGACCCGGTCCGCCCTGGCCGGCCGGTTCGTCGTCGAGCTGATCCCCGGCACGGTCGAGGAGGGCAACCCCGCCGACACCCTGTGGACCGACCGGGAGTACGCGACCCACTTGCGGGACCTGGCCGCGGCCGGGCGACTGCGTGATGCGGCAGCCTTCCCCGCCGTACACAAGGCCGGGGCCGGCGACCCGCGCGCGCGGTACGCGGACGCGAGTATCCGGCCCTGGTTCGTCGTCTTCGACGGCGACGCGTCCGCATACGTGGGAGGCGGCATCGATACCGGCTGGTACAACAGCCGGCACTACCTCGTCGTCATGACGGACGCGCACAACGTCCCGCCCGCCATCGACGGCACCAGCCCGACCGAGGCACAGGCACGCGAACGCCTCGCCCTGCTGGCCGGGCGCCATGCGAGCGTCGTGTCGGCGGACTGGTACCCGCTGCCCGCCGTCCTGTCGACAGTCGTGCCGCGCGGCGCCTGACGACGCGGCTCGGTGGCCACCGGCCGGCGACCACCGGCCGGCGACCACCGGCCGGCGACCACCGGCCGGCGACCACTGGACAGGGCTCAGGGCCTAGAAGCCGGCGCGCGTCGGCTCGTGCCGAGGTAGTTCGATAAACCGCCCACTCGATGGAGTGAAAGACGTATGAGCCATAACCCGAATGGCTCCATCGCGTTATTTCCGGTGCGGGTGAGTGCCCGTGAAACCTCCGGAAAGCAGGGAACTGATGAGGCAGGTACGCCGAAACGGTCTGGTAGCCGCGATGATCACGGGAACTGCGCTTACCGGCGCGGGATACGCGCACGCCGACTCGGGCGCCGACGGCAGCGCGACCGGATCCCCCGGGCTGCTCTCGGGCAACACGGTGCAGGTTCCGGTTCACGTCCCGGTGAACGTGTGCGGCAACACCGTGAACGTCGTCGGACTGCTCAACCCGGCAGTCGGCAACAGCTGCAGCAACGCCTCGCACGGCGGCAAGCCCACCTCGCACGCCACGTCGGGTGAGGCGGGCAACCGGAACCGGCCGGCGTCCGGCGGTGCGACCGCCGAAGCCGGAGGAAAGGATTCGCCTGGTGTGCTCTCGGGCAACGGCATTCAGCTCCCCGTCGATGTCCCGGTGAACGTCACCGGGAACTCGGTCAATGTCATCGGTATCGGCAACGCCGCAGTCGGCAACTCCTCCTCGAACAAGCCCGGCCCGCGTCCCGAACGCCCCGCGCCGCCGCAGGAGGCGCCGGTGAATCACACCGTGCCGAAGGACACCGAGCTGGCCAACACCGGTGCGGACGGGCTGGCCGTCGCAGTGCCGGCGAGCGCGGCCCTGCTGCTCGGCGGCGCCATGCTCTACCGCAGGTCGCGCGGCGCCGCCCGGCGCTGACCGTCGCTCATCCGGCTCCCCGCCAGGCCGTGAGTACCGCCTCGATGGCGGCCGCCACCCGGGCACGGGCCTCGTACCGCGGTACCCCAGACATCAGCAGCGCGTCGTACGCAGTGTCGTCGTGGCGTACGGACGCCCGCACCGCGGCCGTCACCGCGCCCTCGTCCAGGGCGCGGCCCGCCGCACTTCGCCCCACCCGGCCGCTGCCGCGGACCGAGGCGTGCGAGGCGACGGCACGAGCCCGCTCGGGCGGACAGCCGGGGAACAATCGCCGGATCTCGGCGGTGAACGCCGCGGTGAACCGCACGTCCTCGGCCGCGCGGCGTACCGCGTCACGCGCGCGCCGACGCGCCCGGGACTCGGAGTCCGCGAGACAGTCGGCCTCGGCGCGGGCCAGTGCCTCCTCCTCGACGAGGACGCCCTGACGCTCGTACCGCCGGCGGCGCTTGCTTAAGCGGAACACGATCGCCGACAGCGAACTGCCCTCACGTGCCCGGCGGGTGAGGGCGGTGTCGCCGCGTGCCAGGTAGACCAGATGCCCCAGGTCGGCGCAGTCCAGGCAGCGCGGCACACCGTCCTCGAGGACCAGACGGGCAAGCGGGCCCTGCCTGCACTCCGCGCAGTGGCGCCGCTTGACCGGCTCGACGACCACGAGGTCCTTGAGCGTAGGAGAGCTTGCCATGCCTGTTTCATACCGACGACCCGAGCGCGGCAACCGTTCGGCCGGTTCGGCCCGCCTGATCAAATAACCGTTCGGGCGGGATGTGTTGAGGCTGATACGTTGCGGACGTGGCGAAACTCAATCAGATCATCGCAGTGGAGAAGGGCGTCAAGTCCAAGTCGCACCAAGACCTGACGGCAGCGCATCACGGCCTGCAGAAGCCGGCGCTGCTTGCGGGCATCTCCCGTGCGTACCAGCCGAAGGACGAGGAGGGCGAGCAGCTGCCGCCCGAGTCCACACGGGTTCAGGTCCAGGCGGAGGACGTACTGCGGGACACCGCGGCCACGCTGACGCGGCTGTTCGATGTGACCGCCACCAAGGACTGGGCCAACTGCACCGCGCGCGCCGATGTGAAGGTGGACGGGCGCACCCTGCTGAGCCAGGTGCCGGTGTCGTACCTGCTGTTCCTGGAGAAGCAGCTCACGGACCTCAATACCTTCGTGCGCAAGCTGCCGGTGCTGGACGCCTCGGAGTCGTGGGTGCAGGATCCGTCGACGGACGCCTGGAAGACCGAGCCGGTCAGGACGCTGCGCACGAAGAAGGTGCCGCGCAACCATGTGAAGGCCGAGGCCACGGAGAAGCACCCGGCTCAGGTCGAGGTGTACTACGAGGACGTGCCGGTCGGGTACTGGACGACCGTGAAGTTCTCCGGGGCACTGCCGGCGCGTCGCGTGAACGAGCTGCTCGACCGGGTGGAGAAACTCCAGCAGGCGGTGAAGTTCGCCCGCGAGGAGGCGAACGGTGTCGACGTCACCGACGAGCGGGTGGGAGACGTCGTATTCGGCTACCTCTTCGGGTAGCGTCAACAACTCCTCGACCGCTGTTGGCGGTCGGGGTGCGCGAGGAGCGCAAGCTGAAACTGAAGCTTGTCGTGACGGACGCGGTTCCAGTGGAGGTTCAAGTCCTCCCCGCGGCACTTCTCTTCACGGGCCGCGGTAGCCCAACTCGGCAGAGGCAGACCGCGATCAATCTCAGACTCTTGCTCCAGACTCAGCATTCGCCGCCGATCGCCGGATCGACCGGGCCCGGGCCTGCGTCGTCGGATGCCGGTTCAAGTCCGGCCCGCGCAGCTTTCCCTTCCGATGCGCGGTAGTTCAAAGGCAGAACACGACGACATGATGACTGACCCGTGCCCTTAAAAGTGCCGGCGTGCGCAACTGGGCGGCAACACAGGGCTCGGGGGCAGGCTACGCCCCCGGGCCCGCTCCTTTCCCGGTTGTTCCCGTGTTCCTGTGGCGGTGGGGCGGGGGCCGGTAGCGTGTGGGCGTTTCAGCCGACTGGGGAGGGGTTCACATGCGCGGTGGCAAGCAGCAGGGTTGGATACGCAAGGCCGTGGTGGTGGGCGGTTGCATGGCGGCGCTGGGGCTGGTGCCCTCGGCAGCGCTCGCCACACCCGGCACGGGAGTCTCCGGCACGGTGCTGGCGAAGGGAACCTCGGAAGGGGCCCTGAAAGTCAGAACCAAGGGACCGACCGACGTGGTGGTACGGGAGATCACGGTGCAGCCCGGCGGCTCCACCGGCTGGCACTATCACCCGGGCCAGCTCATCGCCGTCGTCAAGTCCGGCACACTGACGCGGACGCTGGACGACTGCTCGGTCGAAGCGACACCGGCAGGCTCGTCGTTCATTGAGCCCTCCGGACACCGGCACGTCCACATCGGCCGCAATCTCGGCACCGAGCCGGTCGTGCTGTACGTGACCTACATGCTGCCGGCGGGCAGCCCGCTGTCCGTGGACGCCGACGCTCCGAAGTGTGCCAAGGAGTAGTCCAGCTGCTCGTCCGGCGGAGCCGTTTGTGCGGCGCGACTGCGGTGCGCCCCCTTGTAGGCCGGTGTGACCGCGCGTGACCTCTCGCGGCGTACCGGCCACGAGGCGTCCACCGACGCATGACGGAAAGGCGCCGCCCCCACCGCCCTCGCGAGGTGGGGGCGCCGTACCGTCCGGTGCGGTCTCAGACCAGTCGGCGTATCTCCCCGCGGACCCGGTAGAACCCGGCTGACGCCGGGTGCAGGGCGTCGACCACGTAACGCTCGCCCACCTGGCGTATCCCGCGCGGGAACTGGACGTTCCAGGACGGCTCGAAGCCGTCCGAGACGACGTGCACCCGTACCCGGCCGCCTTCCTGGACGCACTCCACCACGACGCCCCCGGCAGGCGGAGAAGACACCGTCGCCACCGCCGTCAACGACGCCGCCGGCGTATAAGTGGGCAACACGGCAGCCGACTTCACGTCCATGGCGACCGGGACCGTGCCCTGCTGGGCGTCGGCTATGGCGGAAGTGCTCGCGTCCACGCACACCAGCGAGCCGTCCGTGGTGACCATGTAGAGCTTGTCGTCCAGGTACTGCATGGACAGAGCCGAGCCGCCGCCCGTACCCAGCTTCCACAGCCGCGTGCCGTCCGCGTCGAAGCAGTACACCGAGGACGCCGAGTCACCGGCGAATACATAACGGCCACCGGGCGCCGTCGCGCACGAGTACACCGCGGTGTCGCAGCCGTACGTCGCTTCCACCGCGCCCGTGGTCTTCGAGAGCCGCTGCACGACATGACGGCCTGTGCCGGCGTACACCGACTCGTCCTCCTGCCAGCCGAACAGCACCGCCCCCGTCGTCGCCGTGTGCCACAACTCCGCGCCGCCGTCGGGGGCGTAGGCCGTCACGCCCCGCTGATGCCCGTGGTAAACCGCCCGCTCGTCGGCCCGGACCATCCACGCGTGCGCGCCGGTCGACTTGCGTGCCCACTGGTATTCGTCCTCGTGGTCGATGACCGTCAGTCCGCCGTTCCGGTCGGCCACATTCAATACGCCCTGGCGGATGTCCAGCCAGAAGATGTCGACATCCGCCGCGATGTCGTAGGCCCCGAACGGCAGCTTCGACGAGAGGTCGTACACCGTGCCGTCGTCGCATCCCGCATAGATCCAGAAGTCGTCCGCGACCAGGCACTTGACGCCGTCCGGCAGAGAGTAGCGGGCGAGCACCTCGCCGCTGTGACTGAGCGTGTAGACATCGCCGGACTGGTTGCCCACCCAGCAGCGGTCCTCGTCGATGTGTATCCCGAAGGCGGCAGCGCCCGTACGGAACCGCCACAGCACCGGCGCCACCGCGCGGGCCGTCGACGGCGCCGACGTCACCTGACGGCGGGTCACCGCCCGGGCCGCTCGCTCTCCCCGCACAGCGGGGGCGTACCCCTTGCGCACCTTCTCGCCTATCTTCCTGGCCGCGGCGGCCTGTGCCTTCTGGGCCGTGGGGAAGGTAGAGGTCTGCAACTGACCGTCCGCGCCGATCCGTCCATAGCGCACCGAGACGGCCGTCCCCTCCACGGTCACCTCATAGAACTTGTGCGCGCCGCCGCCGTCCTGTGACAGCTCCAGATACGTCTTGGTACGAGACATGGCAGACCCCTCCCCACGACGGATCCGACGGCCGTTTCCCGTCGGATCCCACTGCTGAGAACGCTACGGGCCGCCACTGACAATCAAGCCCCGGGGCGGTCGTCGCCCGATTGGCCCAGCAACGGTGCGGCCCGCCCGCCGGGTGCGCGGAGAGTGGATGCGTACGCGTCCGTCCGGCCCACCGGCCGGTGCAGCTCAGCACCCGTCCGTACACCCGTCCCCACAGTCCGCACCGTCCACGCACCGGGAGACATCCATGGCAGCCACGGCATCCTTCAACCGACGCGACCTCGGCCTGCTGACGCTTAGGCTCGGCACCGGGGCCGTACTCGCCGCCCACGGCACGCAGAAGCTGCTGGGCTGGTTCGGGGGCGGCGGCATCGAGGCCACCGCCGCGGCGATGGAGTCCATGGGCTTCAAGCCGGGCAGGCAGAGCGCCATCGCGGCGGGCCTCGGTGAGGCGGGCGGCGGGGCGCTGCTGGCCCTGGGTCTCGCGACCCCGGTGGCCGGCGCGGCCGCGGCCGGGGCCATGGCCGGTGCGGTCTCCGTGCACGCTCCCGCCGGCTTCTTCGCTCAGAGCGGCGGCTTCGAATACCCCGCCTTTCTGGGCTTCACCGCCGCCGGCATCGGGGTGGCGGGAGCCGGCCGCTACTCCCTGGACCATGTGACCGGGCACCGCCTCGACCAGCCCTGGGTCGTCGCGGTGGCCTTCCTGGGCAGCGCGCTCGCTGCGGCGGTCGTGGTCAGCAGGCGCGCCAAGAACCTGCCCGCGGCGGACGACGAGATCGAGGACGAGCAGTAGCCCGCGTCCGTCCGCCCGCGGTCCGGGTCACCTGCCCGCGGTCAGCGCCAGGATGAAACACACCGCGGCCGCCAGGGAGGCCACGGTCCGCACATGGTTGCCGGCTGTCCACTCGCGCACGTAGTCCGTCCAGTACGCCGCGCTCTGCTCCGCCGCCGGATCCATGTCCGCCAGCGCGTTGTTGCGGGGAATGTGGAACGCGAACGTCAGTACCAGCGAGCCGAAGAAGTACACGACTCCGCCCGCCAGCGCCCAGCCGGCCCCCGCCTCGTCCCAGTGCATCAGCGCCACGACCGCAGTCGCGACGGAGAGAACACCCGCACCGAGGAATGCCAGCACGAACCAGGGGATCACCGCGATGTTGATCGACTGCATCGCGGCGATGCCCTGCGGAGCAGGCAGGGCGGCCAGCGCGCGCATGACAGCCGACGAGAAGGCGTAGAACGTCCCGGCCACCAGGCCCGTGCCGAGGGCGGAGAGCAGGGGCAGCGTGAAGAGCAGTCCGTTGTCCATGTGATCAGTGAACCCCCGGACTTGGCTCGGTGGGCATGGTTGAGACGCTCAACTCCGTGCGCGTGCGTCTCGGGCGGCGCCTCGCGGGGTGACCGGCACGGTGTCTCGGGGCGATCATGGGACGCGTGCAGCTGGAAGCGATCACCTGGGAGCGCCTGGCCGAGGCGCTGGCCGAGCATGTGGACGGCCTGAAGGACGGGCCGTGGCTGCGTGTGGCTCTCGACGGGGCCCCGGCCGCAGGCACCGGACCGCTGGCCGAGCGACTTGCCGAGGCGCTGAGACTGCGCGGCCGGTCCGTGCTCGTCATCGGCACCGGCGGGTTCCTGCGGCCGGCTTCGCTGCGCCTGGAGTACGGGCGTGAGGACCCCGACACGTACTTCAGCGGCTGGTTCGACACGGGCGCGCTGTGGCGCGAGGTCTTCGGTCCGCTGGACGCGGACGGCAGCGGTCGGGTGCTTCCGGACCTGTGGGATCCGGTGACGGACCGGGCGACCCGCACCCCCTACACCCGGCTTCCGCAGGGAGGGGTGGTGATTCTGCATGGGCCCCTGCTGCTCGGGCACTGGTTCCCGTTCGATCTGACCGTGCACCTACGGCTCTCGCCCGGCGCTCTCGCCAGGCGCACGGAGGAGGGCGCGCGCTGGACGCTGCCCGCCTTCGCGCGGTACGAGGTGGAGGTCGATCCGGTGGAGGCAGCCGATGTGCTCGTACGCGCGGACGATCCGCGCCACCCCGCGTGGAGCGGAATCCGCTAAGGGCTGGGCTGGGGTGTCCTACGGAAGTGCCCGTCCCGGAAGCGGGATCACACACCTCACCATCGCCGGGGCTCCAGCGCCCGCCGGCGACCGAATCCCAGTGGGTCGAGATCATTCACGGGCCCTCAAGGAGCGTGGTTGACGGCACGTCGACATCGCTGCGGGCAGTGACGGGTGCCGGAACGGGCGCCGCTTGACACATTGGGGGCTGCTCCGCTCAAGATGCCTGATCGTCACCGTCGGCCTGGGGCGGTCTCGCCCGCCCGGGGGCGGCCGCCCATCCCCGCCACCGCTTCTGCCCCCGCCCGGCAGCCCTCCTCCGCTGCCGCCACCGGACCGCAGCCCGACAGCAGGGCGGCCAGGAGCGCCCCGGTGAACGCGTCGCCCGCGCCCGTCGAATCCACTGCCTGCGCCGAAACGGCCGGAATCCGGGCGGTCACCGCGCCCGACTCTGCCACCAGCGCCCCCTGGGCACCCTGGGTGCTGACGACCAGCGGAACGTGGCGGCTCAGCTTCGCGGCCGCGTCCACCGGGTCGGGCAGTCCGGTGAGCAGGCGAGCCTCGTCCCGGTTGGGCAACAGCATGCTCACCCCCTCCACCGCGGCGAGGAAACGACTCACCCCGAAGTCCGCGATGAACCCGGCGGACGCGGGGTCCACGCTCGCCGGGACACCGCGTGAGCGTGCGTCCCGCAGAGCGATCAGGGCCAGCTCACGGCTCGCCTCGGCGAAGAACAGGTAGCCCGACACATGGAGGTGTGCGACGCCGTCGAGCAGGTCCGGAGACCAGTCGGCGCGGCACAGGCGCAGTGTCGCCCCGCTGTCGGTCAGGAAGCTGCGCTCGGCTCCGGCCGAGGCGTCGACGAGCGAGACGACCGTCGCGGTCGGGGCGCAGCTGTCGACGACGAGACGCGGGCGCACTCCCGCACGCAGCAGGAACTCCTCGTGCCAGCCGGACCGGTCGGCGCCGACCCGCGCCAGCAAGCCGACATCCGCCAGCCCCGCGTGAGCCGCCCAGCAGGCCACGTTGGCGCCCGCGCCGCCCGGCAGGATACGGATGACCGCAGCCGTGTCGGTCGCCGGAGCGGGCGGCTCGCGGTGCACGGCGACCACGTCGGTAACCACGTCACCGAGGACGAGCAGCCCGCCGCTCACCGGGCCGACCAGGCCGCGGCGATGCGCCCCGCGAGGCGGACGTTTCCGCGCACCGCAGCCAAGTTGGCCTCCAGGGACGCCCCTCCAGTGGCGCGCACCAGGAAGTCCAGCAGAAAGGGAGTGACGGCCTGGCCGGTGATTCCGCGTTCGTGGCACTCCTCAAGCGCCTCGGCCAGTACCCGGTCGTGCAGCACGGGGTCCAGCTGATCCGCCTCCGCAACGGGGTTGGCGACCAGAAGCGCCGACTCCCGGCCGCCGAGGGCGTCCTGAGCCCCCATCACCACGGCCACCTCCTCCGGCGTGCGCACCGTCCAGTCGACAGGTTCCCCTGAACTGCTCAGATAGAAGCCGGGGAAACGCTGTGTCCCGAAGCCGAGGATGGTGACCCCGAGCGTTTCCAGCCGCTGCAGGGTGGCCGGCACGTCGAGGATCGACTTCACCCCGGCGCACACCACGGTGATCCGGGTGCGCGCCAGCAGCCCCAGATCCGCCGACTCGTCCTGTGTCTCGGTCCACCGCCGGTGAACGCCACCCAGTCCGCCCGTGGCGAAGACGCGCAGCCCGGCACGCGCGGCCAGAAAGGCGGTCGCGGACACGGTCGTCGCGCCGCTCGCGCCCGCCGAGAGCGCGGGCGCGAGATCGCGATGCCCGAGTTTCCGTACGGTGTCGTCGCCCGCGACACGCTCCAACTGGGCCTTGTCGAGTCCGATACGGGGCACGCCGTCGAGCACAGCGACGGTGGCGGGAACCGCGCCCTCGGCCCGCACCAGGGCTTCCAGCTCCTCGCCGACCCGCAGATTGCGCGGGCGCGGAAGACCGTGCGCGATGATGGTCGATTCCAGAGCGACGACGGGACGGCGCTGCTCCAGCGCATCCCGCACCTCGTCGGACAGGGCCAGGACAGGTGGGTGTGGAGGCATGTCCCCATCCCTGACACCGCGGCCGGGTCGGCAAACGTCGAGGGCCGGGCGAATCCCGGCGCCGCACGGACTGCCGGTGCCCGGCCTTGTGCGCGCGACGGGTCAGGCGGGAGCCTGGTCGTATGACGGACATACGTATCGACCACGTCGTCCTGTGGGTGAGCGATCCGCTCGCATCGGTGGAGTTCTTCGAGAAGGCCGTCGGGCTGGCCTCCGTCCGCGCGGCCGAATTCGCGGAGGGCAAGGCGTCCTTTCCCTCCGTGCGTATCTCCGAGGCGTCGATCCTGGACCTCGCGCCGCGCACGATGGCCGACGCCATGAACGCCGTTCCGGGGGCGGAGAGCTCGGCGGGCCATCCGGTCAACCATGTCTGCCTGGCCATGGAGCGGGAGGCGTTCGACGCCCTGCACGACCGGCTGGAAGGAATGGGGGTTCCCGTCAGCCCGTACTCCCACGACTCCTTCGGTGCGCGCGGCAGCGCACCGCGCAGCTTCTACTTCCGTGATCCGGACGGCAACATCTTCGAAGCCCGCCACTACGACCGGCCCGGCACGGCCGGGGGCTAGTTTCGTCCCATGCGCGCCCGAGTTTCGGCACCGGCTTCTTCCAGCCGGTCAGGACCGCCCGGCGGTGACCGCAGAGGGGCAGGTTAGGGTCCCGCCATGACGAACCTTGACCGAGCTCCCGTCTCCTTTGCCGTGCACATCCCCGACGCCGACCTGGAGCCCGAGCCCCTCGACCCGAGCCAGATCGTGTCCGGCGAACCAGTGGTGACGGGCAAGGTGCTGTGGGAGTCCGCCGACGGCGAGCAGGTGCGCGGAATCTGGCAGATCACCCCCGGCATCGTCACCGACATCGAGGCGAACGAGCTGTTCGTCGTGGTCAGTGGACGCGCGACCATCGACGTCGAGGGCGGCGAGACGCTGGAGGTGGGTCCCGGGTCCGCCTGCGTGCTGCGGGAGGGCGACCGTACGACGTGGACCGTCCACGAGACGCTGCGCAAGGCCTACCACATCAGTCTCTGACAGCCCCGGCCTCCACGGCAGGCCGGCGACGGGCGGTGAGCAGGGCGAGTGCGGCCATCGGCAGCAGCAGGGCAGCGCCGAGGACGTTCAACCAGCCGTAGCTCGCCTGTGAGACGACCACGCCCGCCGCCACACCGCCGATGCCCGCGGCAGTGTTCATGGTCAGGTCGGACAGACCCTGGACGGCGGCACGGGCGGGTTGCGGCACGGAGTCGGTGAGCAGGGCGGAGCCGGAGACCAGCCCCGCCGACCAGCCGAGCCCGAGGACGAACAGCCCGGCCGCGGTCTGGGCGTGGCTGGGGCCTGCCGTGCCGGCCAGCAGCGCCGCGCAGGACAACAGGCCTACGGCCAGTCCGATCACCGCGAGCCGCCCGACGCGGTCCGAAAGCCAGCCCATCACCGGCGAGAAGGCGTACATGCCGGCGATGTGACCGCTGATCACCAGACCGATCAGCTCAAGATCGGCGCCGTGATGTCCGAGGTCCACCGGTGTCATCACCATGATCGAGACCATCGCGGTGTGCGACACGGCCACGGTGACCAGTGCGAGGCGCGCACGTGGGGAGGCCGCCACGGCCGCGAGGCCGGCGCGCAGAGAACGGCCCTCGGCCGACTGCTGCTCCTGCGGGGCCAGAACCCGCGCCGTGAGCAGTGGGTCCGGCCGCAGCAGGATCGCGACCACGACGCCGGCCAGCAGGAATATGCCCGCCGCCCACAGGAACGGCCCGGCCGTCTCGGGTATCGCCGTGTCCGCGAAGCCGCGGCTCGCGGGAGCCGCGATGTTGGGTCCGAGGACCGCGCCCACGGTCGTCGCCCAGACGACCGTGGATATCGCGCGGCCGCGGCGGTCGGGCTCGGCAAGGTCGGCGGCCGCGAAGCGGGCCTGGAGATTGGCAGAGGAACCCGCTCCGAAGCCCGCCATGCCCAGCAGCAGCAGCGGGAAGTTGTCGATGACGGCGGCGAGGACGACGAGCCCCGCGCCGAGGGCCCCGACGAGGTACGCGAGGACCAGCCCGGGGCGCCGGCCTCTCGAGGTCATCAAGGCGGCCAGGGGCATCGACAGCAGTGCGGTGCCGGCCACCGAAGCGGTCGGAGCCAGCCCGGACAGCGCCTCGGTCCCGCTGACTTCGGTGGCCAGCACCGGGGCGAGGGCAATGCCGATCGGCACGCCCAGGCCGCCGAGTATCTGGCTCACGATGAGCACGCCGGAAGTACGCCGGCGCAGAGCGGGCAGATCGGCCACCGCGACGGTCGGCACGGCTCTCTCGGTAGCGGTCACCTGGCGTACGCCCTTCCTCCGTCGGCTCACAGAGCCGTGTCCAGGGTGCTGTAGTTACCGCTGCAGTGTGCCACCCCTTACGCCCGGGCGGCACCCGGATAGAGCGGTCATAAACCGGGTGAGAGCAAGCGGTAAGCGCAGACGGCAAGAACAAGTGATCAGAACAGCGGCTGGGGCAGGACGCCTTCGAGAGCCAGCAGGGTGCGCTTGGTCTCCAGACCGCCCCCGAAGCCGCCCAGGCCGCCGTCGCTCTCCACCACCCGGTGGCACGGCACCACCACCGGTAGCGGATTCGACCCCATCGCGGCACCCACCGCCTGCGCGGCGCCCGGCTGTCCCACCCGCTGGGCCAACTCCCCGTAACCCACGACCGTGCCGTACGGCACGGTCGCCACGAGCTCCCGCAGCACCTGCCGGTTGAACCCCGATATGAGCGACCAGTCGAGCGGAAGCTCGAAGGCCCTCAGGTCACCCGCGAAGTACGCCGCGAGCTGACGTATCGGCTCGGCCAGCCGCGCGGAACCGGGAGCCTCCACCGGCTCGGCACCCAGCCGGGCGCGCAGCCGGTCGAGCATCCTTTCCCGCACCGCCTCGTCGGCATGGAAGACGACGCTGACGAGTCCCTCGCCGGTCGCGGCAAGAAACAGCGGACCGATATCGGTGCCGACGACGGCCCACTCCACCTGGAACTGCGCGCTGCTGTTCACGGGAACCACGGTACGGCGGGCCACTGACAACGCCGTCCTTCGCGCATGCCGGGGCAGCCGCTACGGCCTGGACAGCAACCTCGGGCAGGGTGGTGAGAGCCGGCTGCCGTCAGCCCTCGCAGACGGCCTCCCCCACGACATCGGGGGTGTTCGTGATGATGCCGTCCACGCCCAGGTTCCGGGCCCGGACGGCCCCGGCGGCGTCGTCGACGGTCCAGGTGTTCACCTCGAGCGGCTTGCCGTGCGCGCCTTTCAGCGCGTGTACCGCCGCCACGTAGTCGGACGTGATCGTGGTGTGCGACGGATTGATCCGGTCCGTGAACTCGGCATAAGCCGCCACGTCGCCGGCCGACGGCGTACCGAGCACCCCGGTCGTCAGGTCGGGGCGCTGCCGGTGCACGGCCCGCACGCTATCGACGCCGAAGCTCTGGACGACGAGCCGCTCGTTGACGTGTGCCGCGTCCAGCCAGCCCGCCTGGCCCAGCACCCGCAGGGTGTCCCGCTCGATCCCCGGGTACAGCTCGGGCTTCTTGATCTCCAGGAGCAGTTTCTGCTGATTGCGCGAGAGCCGGCCGACGTACTCCTCGAGCGTGGGCACCCGGGTCCCCGCGAACTTCCGGTCGAACCAGCTCCCCGCGTCCAGCCGGGCGATCTCGGCGGCGGTGAAGTCCCTGACATTCCATGGGGCACGGCCGGGGAAGACCTCCTCCGCGTTGGTCGTCCGCCTGAGGTTGTCGTCGTGGATCACGACAAGCCGGCCGTCCCTGGTGCGCTGGACGTCGTTCTCGACCCACTCGAAGCCCAGGTGATCGGCAACGTCGACCGCCGCGAGGGTGTTCTCCGGCGCGTACGCCGAAGCGCCGCGGTGCGCGAACACCAGGGGACCGGACGGGCAGGCGACGTCCTGGGCCCGGGCCTGGGCGGAGGGGGCGGGGGCGACGAGCACCGTGGCTCCGAGGAGCGCTGCGGCGGCTGCTGCGGCAGGACGTAGGTACACGTTCGACTCCTCACGGTGACAGCTCGGCAGACCGGTGCCCGCTCGCCGAGCGTGACAGCGGACCGCCAACGGGGGACAGGTGCAGGATGACCACAACGTGAACGAATCCGCTCGGATCGTGACGACGGTACGTTTCTGCGGTGCCAAAATGACGGGAGCCCGTGCGCCTGCCCCTTCCGCCGCCCTACTCTCGCCCTCAACCAGGCCCTCCGCGCCAAGACTTGGGCCGGACCTCGCAGAGGATGGGCTGAAGGGCAGACACGCATGCAGGGTACGGTCGACGGTTTCAGCTACGGCCTGGTCACGCCGGTCGTGGCGTATGTCATGGCCTGTCTCGGCGGCGCTCTCGGACTGCGCTGCGCCACACGTTCACTGCTCGTCAAGCGTTCCTGGAAGCCTGGTTGGCTGGCTCTGGGGGCCACCGCCACGGGTTCCGGCATCTGGTGCATGCACTTCATTGCGATGATTGGCTTCTCCGTCGCAGAAACCCCGTTGCATTACGACAGACGGATTACTTTCGCCAGCCTCGGGGTCGCGATCGTCATGGTCGGCATCGGGATCTTCATCGTCGGCTACCGCGGCACCACCCCCATGGCGCTTGTCACCGGCGGCACGATCACCGGTCTCGGCGTGGCTTCCATGCACTACCTGGGTATGGCCGGGGTCAGGCTGCACGGACGGCTCGAATACGACACGGCCACCGTCGCCGTCTCCGTCGTGATCGCTGTCGTGGCAGCCACCGGGGCTCTCTGGGCGGCGATCTCGCTGCGCGGCTTCCTCCCCGCCCTGGGCGCCAGCCTGGTGATGGGCCTCGCGATGAGCGGCATGCACTACACGGGCATGGCGGCGCTGAGCGTCCGGCTGCACGGACCCGTGTCCCCGCCCGGCGGGGACTCACCCGCCGCCCTGCTGGCACCCATGCTCATCGGCCCGGTGATCTTCCTCTTCGTGGCCGGCGTCGTCGTGATGTTCGATCCGCTGCTGCTCATGGGAACGCCGGAGTGGCAGAGCCCGGGGCCCGGTCCCAGGACCCCGCCGGCCCCTCCACCGGTGCCCCGTGCCCGGACCGTACCCCCGCCCCGCGGAGGCCCTCCGTACCGCCGGGACTGGTGATCCGCGGCGATCGATGCGTGAGTGTCAGTGGGGGGTCGTACCGTGGTTTCATGCGGCCCGTATCCAAGATCGAACGCACGGTGGCGCCTTTCGAGGTCGTCAGTCCCTACCAGCCGAGCGGTGACCAGCCGACGGCCATCGCCGAGCTGGAGCGGCGCGTCCGCGCAGGCGAGAAGGATGTCGTGCTGCTCGGTGCGACCGGCACCGGCAAGTCGGCGACCACCGCCTGGATGATCGAGAAGCTCCAGCGGCCGACGCTCGTGATGGCACCGAACAAGACGCTCGCCGCCCAGCTGGCGAACGAGTTCCGCGAACTCCTGCCGAACAACGCTGTCGAGTACTTCGTCTCGTACTACGACTACTACCAGCCCGAGGCCTACGTCCCGCAGTCGGACACCTACATCGAGAAGGACTCCTCCATCAACGAGGAGGTCGAACGGCTGCGCCACTCCGCCACCAACTCGCTGCTGACCCGCCGCGACGTCGTCGTGGTGGCCTCCGTCTCCTGCATCTACGGCCTCGGCACGCCGCAGGAGTACGTCGACCGTATGGTGCCGCTCAAGGTCGGCGAGGAGATCGACCGCGACCAGCTGCTGCGCCGCTTCGTCGACATCCAGTACACGCGCAACGACCTGGCGTTCACCCGAGGCACGTTCCGGGTGCGGGGCGACACCATCGAGATCTTCCCGGTGTACGAGGAGCTGGCTGTCCGGATCGAGATGTTCGGCGACGAGATCGAGGCGCTCTCCACGCTGCACCCGCTCACCGGCGAGGTCATCAGCGACGACACCGAGCTGTACATCTTCCCCGCCAGCCACTACATCGCGGGTCCCGAGCGCATGCAGAAGGCGATCGCGGGAATCGAGACGGAACTCGCCGAGCGGCTGGCCGAGCTGGAGAAGCAGGGCAAGCTGCTGGAGGCCCAGCGGCTGCGCATGAGGACCACGTACGACCTCGAGATGATGCAGCAGATCGGCTCCTGCTCCGGCATCGAGAACTACTCGCTGCACATGGACGGCCGCGCCAGCGGGTCGGCGCCCAACACCCTCATCGACTACTTCCCGGAGGACTTCCTCCTGGTGATCGACGAGTCCCACGTCACGGTGCCGCAGATCGGTGCGATGTACGAGGGCGACGCCAGCCGCAAGCGCACCCTCGTCGACCACGGCTTCCGGCTGCCGTCCGCCCTGGACAACAGGCCACTCAAGTGGGAGGAGTTCCTGAAGCGGGTGGGCCAGACCGTCTATCTGTCGGCCACCCCCGGAAAGTACGAGCTCTCGCGTGGCGACGGATTCGTCGAGCAGATCATCCGGCCCACCGGGCTCGTCGACCCTCAGGTCGTCGTCAAGCCCACGGAGGGCCAGATCGACGACCTGGTGCACGAGATCCGCAAGCGCACCGAGAAGGACGAGCGGGTCCTGGTCACCACGCTCACGAAGAAGATGGCCGAGGACCTCACGGACTACTTCCTCGAACTCGGCATCGAGGTCCGCTACCTGCACAGCGACGTGGACACGCTGCGCCGGATCGAGCTGCTGCGCGAGCTGCGCTCCGGTGAGTACGACGTACTGGTCGGCATCAACCTTCTCCGGGAGGGCCTCGACCTTCCCGAGGTGTCGCTCGTGGCGATCCTGGATGCGGACAAGGAGGGCTTCCTGCGCTCCGGGACCTCTCTGATCCAGACCATCGGCCGTGCGGCGCGCAATGTGTCCGGCGAGGTCCATATGTATGCGGACAAGATCACTCCGGCGATGGAGAAGGCCATCGAGGAGACCAACCGCCGTCGCGAGAAGCAGATCGCGTACAACACCGAGAAGGGCATCGATCCCCAGCCGCTGCGGAAGAAGATCAACGACATCGTCGCGACGATCGCCCGCGAGGAGATTGACACGGAGGAACTGCTCGGCACCGGCTACCGGCAGGCCAAGGAGGGCAAGGGAGCCAAGGCTCCGGTGCCCGCTCTCGGCACCAAGGGGGCCAAGGCGGTCAAGGGCGGCCGCAAGGGTGGCAAGGAGGAGGTCCTCAGCGACCGCCCGGCCGCAGATCTGGCCGCACTCATCGAAGAGATGACGGAGCGGATGCGGGCGTCCGCCGCGGAGCTGCAGTTCGAGGTCGCCGCCCGGATCCGCGACGAGGTGAGCGAGTTGAAGAAGGAGCTGCGGCAGATGCGTGAGGCGGGCATCGCCTAGTCGGCAGGGGCGGAGTGTTGCAAGACCGCCACAAAAACGGGACGCGGTCGCAGCGCCGGCGAAGGGACTGCGTAGGGTGCTGGACAACCGCACACACAGGCGGTTGAGGGGGCTGTGCTTTCCCGGGGGACAACCTCCGGGCCCCCGGGCCGAAGGAGAGGGGACAGCGCGTGACGGTCAACATGACCAAGGGTCAGGCCATCAGCCTGCAGAAGTCCGACGGGGGGACCCTGACCGCGGTGCGGATGGGGCTCGGCTGGCAGGCGGCGCCGCGTCGCGGTCTGTTCGGTTCGCGTACGCGTGAGATCGACCTGGATGCCTCGGCGGTGCTGTTCGCCGACAAGCAGCCGGTCGATGTCGTGTTCTTCCGCCACCTGGTCAGCGACGACGGTTCCGTCCGGCACACCGGCGACAACCTGGTCGGCGGCGCCGGCCAGGGCGGCGACGACGAGGCGATCCTCGTCGACCTGCAGCGCGTGCCGGTACACATCGACCAGATCGTCTTCACGGTGAACTCCTTCACCGGTCAGACGTTCCAGGAGGTGCAGAACGCCTTCTGCCGCATCGTCGACGAGACCAACGGCCAGGAGCTGGCCCGTTACACGCTCGACGGCGGCGGTCAGTACACCGCGCAGATCATGGCGAAGGTGCACCGCTCCGGCGCCGGCTGGCAGATGACGGCGGTGGGCAACCCGGCCAACGGCCGTACGTTCCAGGACCTGATGCCGGCGATCCTGCCGCACCTGTAGTCCGACCAGTACGGCGATCCGATACGGCGATCCAGTACGGCGATTTCGCCGGACGCGGCTCCCGGAGGCACGCAGCCGCCGGGAGCTGCACCGCACCACCCGACTTGACGAGGGGACTTGAGGCGATGACGGCCGAGCTGGTCCGGGGGCAGAACCACCCCTTGCCCCAGACCCGTTTGGAAATCCGCGTATCCGCCGGGCAGCCGGTGATCGCGGGCGCCACGCTCAGTGACGAGCACGGCAAGGTGCGCGGTGTGGAATGGGTCGCCCATCCCGGCTCGCCCCAGCTGCCCGGTCTCGAGGTGTCCCGCCAGGCGGCGGCCGACCACCGGCTGGCGGTCGATCTGGGCGCTCTCCCGGAGTCCGTGCACCGGGTGAACGTCCTGCTCGCGCTGCCGGTCGGCGTCGGCGGGCCGGTCCGCTTCGGTGCCGTCGCGGCACCTTTCGTCGCGGTCACCGGCCTGGACGGTGCCGAGGTCGCCAGCTACACCATCACCGATCTGGACGCCGAGTCCGCGGTCGTGGCCCTCGAGCTCTACCTCAGGCAGGGTGCGTGGAAGGTCCGTGCCGTCGGCCAGGGGTACGCGGCCGGGCTCGCCGAGATGCTCGGCGACCAGGGCCTGCCGCAGGCCCGAGAGCTGGCAACGGCCATCCAGGACGCGGTGGCGAGCGGGCTGGCCCGCTCGGTCTCGGCACCCCCGCCGCGCACCCCGGACGGCGACCGGGCCCGCCACACCGCGGCGCACCCGGCCCCCGGCCAGACCGGAGCGGCCGTGCCCGGGGCCGACCAGTCGTCCACCGGCACGCCTTCCACCGGCACGCCGTCCCATGGCCCGCACACGCACGGCACGCCCTCCCACGGCACCACCGCCCACGGCCCGAACACCCATGGCGTCGGTGGCCACGGCACCACCCCGCACGGGACGAACGCCCACGGGACGAACGCGCACGGTCCGGGCTCACGTGCCCCACAGGCCGGTGGGCCCGGCGGCCCGCTCGGTGCCGGCGGCAGCGGCGGCCCGGTCAACTACGCGCACCCCGGCCGACAGGCCGCCGCGCCGCCCTCGCCGCCCCCGACCGCACCGCCGGCCCAGCCCGGCCGGCCGGCCACGCCGGTTGCCGGCGACGCCACCGGTTGGTCCATGGAAGAGCGCCTGTACAACCAGGTGTGGGGCATGTTCGAGGACTTGGCCCGCGCCACCGCCGCGTACCGCAGCGCCGTGGACTTCGCAGAGTCCCGTATGGAGCAGGAGCTCGACCGGGTCCTCTCCGACCCGCGCAGCCGCATCGGCAGCACCGGAGACAATGCCCGTGCTGCGGCCCGCGCCAAACACGACAAGCTCGTCGACCAGGCCCGTGAGGCGCTCGACCGCGATCTCGCCCAGCTCGCCGCGGAGTCGGCGGTGGTCGAGCCCGCCCTGCCGCCGGCCTTCGCCCGCTGGGACAACCCGGTCTGGCACGGCTACCGGGTGCCGATGGAGGTCCCGATGGCGCTGCGCGTCGGCGATCTGCATCTCCCGGAGCGCACGGATCTGCGGATCCCCATGCTCGTGCGGCTGCCGCTCGAACGCGGCCTGTGGATAGACAGCGGGCGCTCCGGTTCGGACGCCGCCCTGATGACGGACTCCGGCCAGTTGCGCCGGCTCGCCATGGACACTGCCGTCGCGACGGCAGCCCGGCTGCTCTCGGTCTACCCGGCGGGCGACTTCTCGGTGCACGTGATCGATCCGGCCGGGTCCGGGGCCGCGGCCCTCGCCCCGCTCGTCCAGTCGGGGGTGCTCGACGAGGCACCCGCGGCAGGCGCCGGGGGAGTGGCCGCCGTGCTGGCCAAACTCACCCAACGGGCGGACCTCGTCCAGATGGCGATCCGCGGCGGTGCGCCGGACTCGCTGCCGCCCGGCCTCGACGCGGCCGAGCAGTTGCTGATCGTCAATGACTTCCCGCACGGCTTCGACGACCGGGCGGTCACCCAGCTGCGCTATCTCGCCGACGAGGGCCCGGCGGCCGGCGTGCATCTGATGATGGTCGCGGACCGCGAGGACGCCAGCGCGTATGGACCGGTGCTCGATCCGCTGTGGCGCTCGCTGCTGCGGATCACCCCGGTCCCGGACGATCACTTGGCCGACCCGTGGGTCGGCCACGCCTGGACCTTCGAGCCGCTGCTGGCGCCGCCCGGCAGCCAGGTGCTGCAGCAGGTGCTCGGCCGAGCGGCCGAGGCCCGTCGCGCCTGGCGCCGTTGACCTGCCGCCGCGACGTCGCGGCCCTGAACCGGGGCCGCGACGAACTGGTTCGCCGCCCTGAACTGGTCCGCTGAACTGGGCTTTTGGGATCGGCTTTACCAATCCCTTTACCTTTCCTTGGTGATCCCTGTACTCTTCTTTGTGCGGAGGGGAGTACTCCTACTGCGGCGTTCCCGTCAATACGGACCGAGACCGGTCCCGGGGCGTCGGCCCGCGGCGCGCTCAACGTGCCCGGGTGGAAGAGACCTCCGGCAGCGATGACGCTGACTCTTGAGCCGTAGCCATCCGCCGGAGGCGTAGTGGACGTTTCATTGACCCTTTGGATGCTGACCATCGTCGGTCTGGGCATCCTGATCGGTGCCGACTTCTTCATCGGCCGCAAGCCCCATGACGTGTCGATCAAGGAAGCCGGCACCTGGACGATCGTCTGGATCGTCCTTGCCGCCTTGTTCGGCCTCGGCCTGCTGCTTTTCGGCGAGAGCCAGGCGGCCGGCGAGTTCTTCGCGGGCTACATCACCGAGAAGTCGCTGAGTGTCGACAACCTCTTCGTCTTCGTCCTCATCATGGCGAAGTTCTCGGTGCCCTCCCACCTCCAGCAGCGCGTGCTGCTCGTCGGCGTCCTGATAGCACTGGTCCTGCGTGCGATCTTCATCGCCGCCGGCGCGGCGATCATCGCCAGCTTCTCGTGGGTCTTCTACATCTTCGGCGCGTTCCTGATCTACACCGCCTGGAAGCTCATCCAGGAGGCGCGTTCCGACGACGAGGAAGAGGAGTTCGAGGAGAACAGGCTTCTCAAGTCCGTCGAGAAGCGCTTCGGCGTGGCAGACCGCTACCACGGGACCAAGCTGTTCATCCGTAACAACGGCAAGCGCGTCCTGACGCCGCTGATGGTCGTCATGCTGGCCATCGGCACCACCGACGTGCTGTTCGCGCTGGACTCGATCCCGGCGATCTTCGGCCTGACCCAGGACCCGTACATCGTCTTCACCGCCAACGCCTTCGCCCTGATGGGCCTGCGACAGCTGTACTTCCTCATCGGCGGTCTGCTCAAGAAGCTGGTCCACCTGAGTTACGGCCTGTCGGTCATCCTCGGCTTCATCGGTGTGAAGCTGGTGCTGCACGCACTGCACGAGTCCGGGGTCCACGTCCCCGAGATCTCGATCCCGGTCTCGCTCGCCGTGATCTGCGGCGTGCTGGTGATCACCACCATCACCAGCCTGATGGCGTCCCGGAAGCAGGAGGCGGCAGAGGCGGCCAAGGCGGCGGAGCAGAACCGGACGGACAGCGTCGACGCCTGACCGCGCGAGAAGCAGGGATGCCAGGCACCGGCCGGAGTCGCAGCACACTCCGGCCGGTGCTTGCTTCTCAGGCGCGCGCTGCCTCAGCCGAGTCCGTGGTCTCCGTCGAGTCCAGCGAGCTCGTCGAGTTCATGGAATCCGGCCCGTCCGCGGAGTCCACCGTCCCCGGAGCCCCGGCGCGCGCCGAGGCGGGCAGGGTCTCCGGCAGCAGCGCGAAACAGCCCAGGCTGAGCAGCGCGATGCCGGTCAGATAGGCGGCCACTCCCCACGGCGGCCCGTCCCCCGTGGCCACCGCCGTGGCCACAATGGGGGTCAGCGCGCCTCCGACGACACCGCCCAGGTTGTAGCCGACGGCGGCGCCCGTGCAGCGCACCCTCGGCTCGTACAGCTCAGGCAGGTACGCGGCCACCACCGCGAACATGGTGATGAAGGCCAACAGGGCGCCCAGGAAGCCGAGGAACATCAGCAGCGGTTCGCCCGTGCGCAGCAGGGCGATGAGCGGGAACATCCACACCGCCGACGCCGCACAGCCCAGCAGGCACATCGGCCGCCGCCCGTATCGGTCACCGAGCATCGCCGCGAAGGGTGTCGCGACGCCCTTGATCGCGACAGCCGCCATGATGCACGCGAGCATGACGGTCCGGCTGACTCCCAGCTGCTCCGTTCCGTAGGCGAGGGACCAGGTGCTCACCGCGTAGAAGACGGCGTACCCGACCGACAGCGCGCCCGCGGTCAGCAGAACCAGCCGCCAGTGCACGCGCACCACCTCGGCCAGCGGCACACTCGCCCGCTGTCCTGTCTCGGTGAGCTTCTTGAACTGCGGCGTCTCGCTCAGGGAGGTGCGCAGCAGCAGCCCGGCCAGCGCGAGCACGCCGGCTGCCCAGAACGGCACCCGCCATCCCCATGACCGGAACTGGGCATCGGTCAGTGCCGCCGACAGCGCCAGCATCACCCCGTTGGCCAGCAGAAAGCCGACCGCGGGCCCGATCTGCGGGAAGCTCGCCCACAGTCCGCGCCGCCGCTCGGGAGCGTGTTCCGCGGTGAGCAGCACCGCCCCGCCCCACTCGCCGCCGAGCCCGAGGCCCTGGAGGAACCGCAGGACCAGCAGCAGGACGGGCGCGGCGACCCCGATCGAGCCGTACGTCGGTACGCACCCGACAGCGACCGTCGCCACGCCGGTCAGCAGCAGCGAGGCGAACAGCACCGGACGCCTGCCGTACCGGTCGCCGACATGACCGAAGACCACGGACCCCAGCGGCCGGGACAGGAAACCGACGGCGAAGGTGCCGAACGCGGCGAGCGTCCCGGCCAGCGGCGAGAAGGTCGGGAAGAAGAGGGGTCCCAGGACCAGCGCGGCGGCTGTCCCGTAGACGAAGAAGTCGTAGAACTCGATGGCGGTCCCGGCGAGTGACGCGGCCGCGAGGCGGGCCATGGACGGAGAGCCGGACGGGGGGTGATCTTCGCGCATGACGCTCCAACTACCCGGGCCGGCGGGCGGTTATGGGGCGCGCGGAGGCATCCGCGGCCGCCGGCGTGCCCCCTCCCTGCGAGAATCGGTGCGCCGGCCCGTCCGCACTGCCCCGGGCACCGAACACCAGGCGGGGGCCCGAAGCGCGCGGCCCTGTCGACAAGGAGCTGAGGACCCGTCCATGGTCGTACGCGAAACGCAGGCGCCGTCGCCTCCACCCGGTTCCGCTCTCGTGGTCGAGCGCTCCGCCGAGCAACCGCGGGCCGCGGTTGTGCTGCTGCACGGTGGCCGTGCGGACGCCCTCGAGCCCCCCAGACGCTGGAACCTGCCGGGCGTGCGGATGCGCCCCTTCGTCCGTGCGATCGCGCGGGTCACCGCGAACGACGGTGTCGTGCTGGCGCAGGTCCGCTACCGCCATCGCGGCTGGAACGGGGTACGGGACGATGCAGCCCAGGACGCCCGCCGGGCCCTGGGCGTGCTGACGCGGCTGGCCGGGCCCGTCCCCGTCGTCCTGGTCGGCCATTCGATGGGCGGGCGCGCGGCCCTGCGGGTGGCGGGCCACCCGCACGTACGGGCCGTGGTCGGCCTCGCGCCGTGGTGCCCGCCCGGAGAACCGGTGGAGCACCTCGCGGGGCGCCGGGTTGTGCTGGTGCACGGCGACCGTGACCGGGTCACAGACCCGTGCGACTCCTGGGCGTTCGAGGAACGGGCCCGGGCGGCCGGCGCCGAGTCCTGCGCGCTGAGGATGCCCGGCGGCGATCACGCCATGCTGCGGGGAGCGGGCGAGTGGCACGCCCTCACCACCAGGATCGTCACCGGGCTGCTGCAGTTGGGACCGCTGCCGCCGGAAGTGGCGGAACGGTTCGCCGACGCCGCGCCCGGCCCGACGCGGCCTGCTGAGCGCTCGGACGAACGACCGGACGACTGATCGGACGCCCCATCGGTCAGGCGATCAGCCGCCCCTGGTCTACCAGCCCCGAGCGCGCCACTCCGGCAGGTGCGGCCGCTCGTCGCCCAGGGTCGTGTCCTTGCCGTGGCCCGGGTAGACCCAGGTCTCGTCAGGCAGCTGGTCGAAGAGCTTCCGCTCCACATCGTCGATCAGACTCGCGAAGGCCTTCGGGTCCTTGTGCGTGTTGCCCACACCGCCGGGGAAGAGGCAGTCGCCGGTGAACAGGTGCGGGTGGCCGTGCGGGTCGTCGTACACGAGGGCGATGGAGCCCGGAGTGTGGCCCACGAGGTGACGGGCGGTGAGGGAAACCCGGCCCACCTCGATGGTGTCACCGTCCTCGACCGGTACGTCTGTCGCGACGGGAATGCCCTCGGCGTCGTACCGGCCCGCGAAGGTGCGGGCGCCGGTGGCGGCGACCACGGCTTCGAGTGCCTGCCAGTGGTCGCCGTGCCGGTGGGTGGTGACGACGGACGCGATGCCGTCGTCACCGATCAGCTGGAGCAGGGTCTCCGGGTCGTTGGCCGCGTCGATGAGCAGCTGCTCGCCGGTGGCCCGGCAGCGCAGCAGGTAGGCGTTGTTGTCCATCGGACCGACCGCGACCTTTGAGATCATCAGGTCCGCCAGCTCGTGCACATCCGCCGGGCCGCCGACCCGAACCGCTCCGCTGTACGTCATGGGCTCAGCCTATAGCGGGGGCAGTGGCGGCAGCGGGGCTCCACCGGTTTCCAGGTCCGCTCCCTTGGCGCCGCGGCCGGCCAGCCAGCCCAGCAGCGCGGCGGGGCTGCCGTTGACGGCGAGGCGGGTGGCGTCCCCGGTGCCGCCGGTGCGCCACTGGCGCCCGTCGGCCGCCGTCAGAACGAGGGACGGTACGTCCGGGTGGCCGGAGAAACGCTCCGTGAGGAACTCGATCTCACGGCCGGTGAATGACTCCGGCAGGTCCTCCAGCTCGTAGCCGATGTCCAGGTCGACATGGTGCAGCTCGATCTCGATCAGCCGGCGGAACGGCAGCCGCGCGGCGACGTCGGTGACGCCGTTGCGCATGGTGACGGTGCGGGACCAGTCCGCCGGGGCGTCGGCCGCCTGCCGGAAGCGGGCGTCGCTGTCGCGGATGTCGGCGAGCTGTATGTCGAGGGGCCGGGACGCGTCGCGTTCGATGTCGGCCTCGCGGGCCTCCGCGCTGACGTACATCGGCCGGCCTTCGAGAATATTGACGAGCGCGTCGGCGTTACGGGACAGGTGAGCGAGAACGTGACCGCGGCTCCAGCCGGGCAGCCGTGACTGCTCGGTCACACCAGCGTTGTCCAGTTTGCCGGTCGCGGCGAGGAGCCGCTCGGTCGCTTCGCGTAGAGACGCCAGGTCGCGCACATGATCGATCATGCCGTCGACGATATCGCCGCCCACTCGTTCGGGTGAAGCACTTGGGTGTGTGCCTAAAATCGAATGCGCGTGCTATAAGCTCGAAGTTCAATCCTTACGACATCGCTCGGCGCCCCCCATACCCTGGGACGGGGCTGTCTGCATAGTCCCCCTGCTTCTCTCAAGAAAGGTGCGGACCGGCGTGGCCGACCGTCTCATCGTTCGTGGCGCTCGCGAGCACAACCTCAAGAACGTCTCGCTCGACCTCCCTCGCGACTCGCTCATCGTCTTCACCGGACTCTCGGGATCGGGCAAGTCGTCCCTCGCGTTCGACACGATCTTCGCCGAGGGGCAGCGCCGGTACGTCGAGTCTCTCTCCTCGTACGCCCGCCAGTTCCTGGGCCAGATGGACAAGCCCGATGTGGACTTCATCGAGGGCCTGTCCCCGGCGGTCTCCATCGACCAGAAGTCGACCTCGCGCAACCCGCGGTCGACGGTCGGCACCATCACCGAGGTCTACGACTACCTGCGTCTGCTCTTCGCCCGGATCGGCAAGCCGCACTGCCCCCAGTGCCGCCGGCCCATCGCGCGACAGTCGCCACAGGCCATTGTCGACAAGGTGCTGGGCCTGGCGGAGGGCAGCCGCTTCCAGGTGCTGTCGCCGCTGGTGCGCGAGCGCAAGGGTGAGTTCGTCGACCTCTTCGCGGATCTGCAGACCAAGGGCTACAGCCGGGCGAGGGTCGACGGCCGGACGATCCAGCTGTCCGAGCCGCCCACGCTGAAGAAGCAGGAGAAGCACACCATCGAGGTGGTCGTCGACCGCCTCACCGTCAAGGACAGCGCCAAGCGTCGTCTGACCGACTCGGTCGAGACCGCGCTCGGTCTCTCCGGCGGCATGGTCATCCTGGACTTCGTGGACCTCCCGGAGGGCGACCCCGAGCGTGAGCGGATGTATTCCGAACACCTCTACTGCCCGTACGACGACCTGTCCTTCGAGGAACTGGAGCCGCGCTCCTTCTCCTTCAACTCCCCCTTCGGCGCCTGCCCCGACTGCACCGGCATCGGGACGCGCATGGAGGTCGACCCCGAGCTGATCGTCCCGGACGAGGAGAAGTCCCTCGACGAGGGCGCGGTCTCGCCGTGGTCGCTCGGTCACACCAAGGACTACTTCGCCCGGCTGGTCGGCGCGCTCGCCGACGAGCTCGGCTTCCGTACGGACATCCCGTGGGCCGGGCTGCCCCAGCGGGCGAAGAAGGCCCTGCTGTACGGCCACAAGACGCAGATCGAGGTGCGCTACCGCAACCGGTACGGGCGCGAGCGGGCGTACACCACGTCCTTCGAGGGGGCGGTGCCGTTCGTCAAGCGCCGGCACTCGGAAGCGGAGAGCGACTCCAGCCGAGAGCGCTTCGAGGGCTATATGCGCGAAGTGCCCTGCCCGACCTGTGAGGGCACGCGCCTGAAACCGATTGTTCTCGCGGTCACGGTGATGGAGAAGTCCATCGCCGAGGTCTCAGCGATGTCGATCAGCGATTGCGCCGAGTTCCTCGGTCAGCTGAGGCTCGACGCGCGCGACAAGAAGATCGCCGAGCGGGTGCTGAAGGAGGTCAACGAGCGGCTGAGGTTCCTGGTCGACGTCGGCCTGGACTATCTCTCCCTGAACCGCGCGGCCGGCACGCTGTCCGGCGGTGAGGCGCAGCGCATCCGGCTCGCCACGCAGATCGGCTCCGGTCTGGTAGGCGTGCTGTACGTACTGGACGAGCCGTCCATCGGACTGCACCAGCGCGACAACCACCGCCTGATCGAGACGCTCGTGCGGCTGCGCGACATGGGCAACACCCTGATCGTCGTCGAGCACGACGAGGACACCATCAAGGTGGCCGACTGGGTCGTGGACATCGGCCCGGGTGCGGGCGAGCACGGCGGCAAGGTGGTGCACAGCGGCTCCCTGAAGGAGCTGCTGGCCAACGAGGACTCGATGACCGGCCAGTATCTGTCCGGCAAGAAGTCCATCGTGATGCCGGAGATCCGGCGGCCGGTGGACCCGGGGCGGAGGCTGACCGTCCACGGTGCCCGCGAGAACAACCTGCAGGACATCGACGTCTCCTTCCCGCTCGGTGTGCTCACCGCGGTCACCGGAGTGTCGGGCTCCGGCAAGTCGACGCTGGTCAACGACATCCTCTACACGCACCTGGCGCGTGAACTGAACGGAGCCCGTTCGGTGCCCGGGCGGCACACTCGGGTGGACGGCGACGATCTCGTCGACAAGGTGGTGCATGTCGACCAGTCGCCGATCGGCCGTACGCCCCGGTCCAACCCGGCCACGTACACCGGCGTCTTCGACCACGTGCGCCGGCTGTTCGCGGAGACGATGGAGGCGAAGGTCCGCGGCTACCTGCCGGGCCGGTTCTCCTTCAACGTCAAGGGCGGCCGCTGCGAGAACTGCTCGGGCGACGGCACGATCAAGATCGAGATGAACTTTCTGCCGGACGTGTACGTCCCGTGCGAGGTCTGCCACGGGGCGCGCTACAACCGGGAGACCTTGGAGGTTCACTACAAGGGCAAGTCCATCGCCGAGGTGCTGGACATGCCGATCGAGGAGGCCCTGCACTTCTTCGAGGCGGTGCCGACGATCGCCCGCCACCTCAAGACGCTCAACGAGGTGGGCCTCGGGTACGTCCGGCTCGGCCAGTCCGCGCCGACGCTGTCGGGCGGTGAGGCGCAGCGCGTCAAGCTGGCATCGGAGCTGCAGAAGCGCTCGACGGGCCGGACGGTGTACGTCCTGGACGAGCCGACGACCGGTCTGCACTTCGACGACATCAGCAAGCTGATCAATGTGCTGTCCGGACTGGTGGACAAGGGCAACACGGTGATCGTCATCGAGCACAACATGGACGTCATCAAGACGGCCGACTGGGTCGTCGACATGGGTCCCGAGGGCGGCCACGGTGGAGGCCTGGTCGTCGCCGAGGGCACGCCGGAGCAGGTTGCATCGGTCCCGGCCAGCCACACGGGCAAGTTCCTGCGGGACATCCTGGGAGCGGACCGGATCAGCGACGCGACGGTGCCTGCGGCACGTAAGCCGGTGAAGAGGGCGGCTGCCAGGAAGACGGTCGCGGCGAAGGCCCCTTCGAAGAGGACGGCGACGGCGAACGCGGTCCCTGCGAAGGCCGCCAAGGCCGTGAAGTCCGCGAAGAGCACGACCGCGAAGGCGGCGCGCACGGGCAAGGCCTGACCGGGCGAGGGGCTGGCGGCTGAGAGCTGAGTGCTGAGCGGCGGCCCCTCGCGCCCGCGGGCGTGCCCGAAGGACGCGGTGGTCCGCCCTCGCGGACCGTCGGCTCGTGTACGCACGGGGCCCGGGGTGCGGGGGCGGCTGATGTCCGGCATCGCCGGCCGGCCGCCGCCCGGAGTCGGTCAGCCCGGCAGCCCGGCAGCCCGGCAGCCCGGGAGCCCGGCAGACGCGGTGCGGCCGCCCACCGCGGCGCTATGGAGTCAGTTCCGACGCGTACGGGGGCTGGGCCCCCGGGCGGGAGCAGGTCACGGCCGCCGCGCGGGCGGCGAAGCGCAGGATGTCGCGCCAAGCCGGCTCACCGAGGGAGCCCATGGCCCGTGCCGAGAGCGCGTCGTGCGCGGCCAGCCGGTGCAGGAGCGCCGCGTTGACCGTGTCGCCCGCGCCGATCGTGTCCGCCACCTCGACCGGCTCCGCCGGCACCGCGAACTGGCCCCCGGCTCGCGTCAGTACGGTCAGGCCTCCCGCACCCCGGGTCAGGACCACCGCCGCCGTGCCCCCCGCCAGGAAGTCGGCCGGGCCGCCGCCCAGCCACCGCGCGTCCTCCTCGGACAGCTTGAGCAGGTCCACGTCCGGCAGCCAGCCTCTGAACCGCGCCCGGTAGGCCTCGGCATCGGGGATCAGCCCCGGCCGGATGTTCGGGTCGAGCAGCGTGAACACCCCACGGGCCGCTTCCCGCCGCAGCAGCGCCTCGTACGCACTCGCGCCGGGCTCCAGCACCAGCGAACACGTGCCCAGGGCCAGTGCCCGGGTCCCGGCGGGCAGTGCGACCGGGGTCTCGAAGAGCCGGTCCGCGCTTCCCTCGGCGTAGAAGCGGTAGCCGGCCGAACCGTCCGTCCCGATGGACGCAACGGCCAGCGTCGTCGGTTCCGGGCCGCGCTGGACGAGCGCCAGGCCGACCCCGGCCGACCTCAGACCTTCGAGCAGCGCCTCACCGAAGCCGTCCGTCGACACGCGTGAGCAGAAGGCCGCCGAAGCCCCCAGGCGGCCCAGAGCCAGGGCGGTGTTGTACGGGCCGCCGCCCGGCCGGGGGAGCAGCGCCGGCAGGGAGTTGCCCGCCCGCGCCGTGTCCAGCGGCACCAGGTCGATAAGGGACTCTCCGGCCACGACGATCATGCGCGGGAACGTATCCCATGGTTCGCCGGAGGCATAAGAGCCCACCGGCGATGCACGGCACCGGACGCCGCGGTCCGATCCGGCCCGATTCACCCGCGGGCGCTTGCCTCGCCGGGCGGATTCGCCCGTGGGACTGTCACTCACCGCCAGTAGGGTGTGAGACATGGCAGACCCCTCCAGCTACCGCCCCCAGCCGGGACAGATCCCCGACTCGCCCGGGGTCTACCGGTTCAGGGACGAGCACCGCCGGGTGATCTACGTAGGCAAGGCGAAAAGCCTGCGCCAGCGGCTGGCGAACTACTTTCAGGACGTGGCCGGGCTCCACCCGCGCACGCGCACCATGGTCACCACGGCCGCCTCTGTCGAGTGGACCGTCGTCTCCACCGAGGTCGAGGCACTCCAGCTCGAGTACTCCTGGATCAAGGAGTACGACCCCCGCTTCAACGTCAAGTACCGGGACGACAAGAGCTATCCGTCCCTCGCGGTGACGCTCGACGAGAAGTACCCGCGGGTCCAGGTCATGCGCGGCCCCAAGAAGAAGGGCGTCCGCTACTTCGGTCCGTACGCGCACGCGTGGGCCATCCGCGAGACCGTCGACCTGATGCTCCGGGTCTTCCCGGTGCGCACCTGCTCCGCCGGGGTCTTCAAGCGCTCCGCCCAGATCGGCCGCCCCTGCCTCCTCGGCTACATCGGCAAGTGCTCGGCGCCCTGCGTCGGCCGGGTCACACCGGAGGAACACCGGGAGCTGGCCGAGGAGTTCTGCGACTTCATGGCCGGGCGGACCGGTACGTACCTGCGCCGTCTCGAGCAGCAGATGCACGAGGCCGCCGAGGAGATGGAGTACGAGCGGGCCGCCCGGCTGCGCGACGACATAGAGGCGCTGCGCCGGGCCATGGAGAAGAACGCCGTCGTGCTGGCCGATGCCACCGACGCCGACCTGATCGCCGTCGCCGAGGACGAGCTCGAAGCAGCCGTCCAGATCTTCCATGTGCGCGGCGGCCGGGTCCGTGGACAGCGAGGCTGGGTCACCGACAAGGTCGAGGCCGTCGACACGGCGGGGCTGGTCGAGCACGCGCTGCAGCAGCTCTACGGCGAGGAGAAGGGCGACGCGGTCCCCAAGGAGGTCCTGGTCCCCGCCGTTCCCGAGGACGCGGCGGCCGTCGTGCAGTGGCTCACGGAACGCCGTGGCTCCAACGTCAGCCTCCGTATCCCGCAGCGCGGTGACAAGAAGGACCTGATGGAGACGGTCCGGCGCAACGCGCAGCAGTCGCTCGCCCTGCACAAGACGAAACGGGCCTCCGACCTGACCACCCGCTCCAGGGCGCTGGAGGAGATCGCCGAGGCGCTCGGTCTCGACTCCGCTCCGCTGCGGATCGAGTGCTTCGACATCTCGCACCTCCAGGGCGAGGACGTCGTGGCGTCGATGGTGGTCTTCGAGGACGGCTTGGCCCGCAAGAGCGAGTACCGGCGTTTCCAGATCAAGTCCTTCGCCGGCCAGGACGACGTCCGGTCCATGCACGAGGTGATCAGCCGCCGCTTCCGGCGCTATCTCCAGGAGAAGCTGAAGACGGGGGAGTGGCCCGAGGGCGAACAGGGTGACCAGGCCGGGCAGGGTGACCAGGCCGGGCACGTCGAACAGGTCACCGAGCCCGCATTCGAGGGAGCAGAGAACGGCAGGCCCAAGCGGTTCGCCTATCCGCCGCAGCTCGTCGTCGTCGACGGCGGCCAACCGCAGGTCGCCGCCGCCCAGCGGGCCCTCGATGAGCTGGGCATCGACGACGTCGTGGTGTGCGGCCTCGCCAAGCGCCTCGAAGAGGTCTGGCTGCCCGGCGACGGCGACCCCGTCGTCCTGCCCCGTTCCAGCGAGGGGCTGTACCTCCTGCAGCGGGTCCGCGACGAGGCGCACCGCTTCGCCATCCGGTACCAGCGCAGCAAGCGGACCAAGCGGATCAAGGCGAGCCCGCTCGATGCGGTCGTGGGGCTCGGTGAGACCCGCAAGCAAGCACTGATCAAGCACTTCGGTTCGGTGAAGAGGCTGAAGCAGGCGACAATCGAGGAGATCTGCGAGGTGCCCGGCATAGGCCGCAAGACGGCCGAGACCGTGGCCGCGGCCTTCGCCTCGGCGGCACCCGCCGCCCCCGCGGTGAACACCGCGACAGGAGAGATCATTGAGGATGAGGAACCCGCACCCGCGGGACCCTTGTCCGATCGGGGGATCAAGGAATGACCGAGCACGACCGAGACGGAGCACAGGTGAGTACGGGCACGAGCGTGGAGGCCGGCCAGGCCGCCGAGACGGCCATTCCCGAGCTGGTGATCATCTCCGGCATGTCCGGCGCCGGCCGCAGCACGGCCGCCAAGTGTCTGGAGGACCTCGGCTGGTTCGTCGTCGACAATCTGCCGCCCGCGCTGATCCCCACGATGGTGGAGCTGGGCGCGCGTTCCCAGGGCAACGTGGCGCGTATCGCGGTGGTCGTCGACGTGCGCGGCCGCCGCTTCTTCGACAACCTCCGCGAGTCCCTCGCGGACCTCGAGGCCAAGAACGTCACCCGGCGGATCGTCTTCCTGGAGTCGTCCGAAGAAGCACTCGTACGCCGCTTCGAATCCGTACGCCGCCCCCACCCGCTGCAGGGCGACGGCCGTATCGTCGACGGCATCGCGGCCGAGCGCGACCTGCTGCGTGAGCTGCGAGGCGACGCCGATCTGGTGATCGACACCTCCAGCCTCAACGTGCACGAGCTGCGCGCCAAGATGGACGCCCAGTTCGCCGGCGACGAGGAGCCGGAGCTGCGGGCCACAGTCATGTCCTTCGGCTACAAGTACGGTCTGCCGGTCGACGCCGACCTCGTCGTGGACTGCCGCTTCCTGCCGAACCCGCACTGGGTCCCGGAGCTGCGCCCCTTCACCGGCCTGAACGACGAGGTGTCCGGCTATGTCTTCAACCAGCCGGGGGCCAAGGAGTTCCTCGACCGCTATGCCGAGCTGCTCCAGCTCATCGCGGCCGGTTACCGGCGCGAGGGCAAGCGATACGTGACCATCGCCGTCGGCTGCACCGGTGGCAAGCACCGCAGCGTCGCGATGTCCGAGAAGCTCGCCGCCCGCCTCGCCTCCGAGGGAGTCGAGACCGTAGTCGTCCACCGGGACATGGGGCGAGAGTGAGTGGCACGAACCCGCAGGTGGGCAGATTGCGGCGGCTGCGCCGGATAACCCCCCAGCGCGGCGGCGAAGCCGTCCGTACGAACCGCAGACGCGGCGCACAGCCCAAGGTCGTCGCCCTCGGCGGCGGCCGCGGTCTGTCCGCCTCGCTCGCCGCGCTGCGCCGGATCACCGGCGATCTCACCGCAGTGGTCACCGTCGCGGACGACGGCGGCTCCAGCGGTCGGCTGCGCGAGGAGCTGGGCGTACTGCCGCCCGGCGACCTGCGCAAGGCGCTCGCCGCGCTCTGCGGCGACGACGAATGGGGCCAGACCTGGGCCCGGGTCATCCAGCACCGCTTCCAGTCCCAGGGCGAACTGCACGAGCACGCGGTCGGCAACCTGCTGATCGTCGCCCTGTGGGAGCAGCTCGGCGACCATGTGAGCGCCCTCGACCTGGTCGGCAGGCTGCTGGGCGCGCACGGCCGGGTGCTTCCCATGTCCGCCGTACCGCTGGAGCTCCAGGCGCTGGTGCGAGGGCACAACCAGGAGCGGCCCGACGAGATCACCACGGTGCGCGGTCAGGCGACCGTCGCGCTGACCCCGGGCGAGGTGCAGTCCGTGCACGTCGTCCCGCACGACCCGCCCGCCGTGCCGGAAGCGGTGGAGGCGGTGCTCGACGCGGACTGGGTGGTGCTCGGTCCGGGCTCCTGGTTCTCCTCGGTGATTCCGCATCTGCTGGTGCCGGAACTGCTCGACGCGCTCATGCAGACCAGGGCCCGGCGCGTCCTTTCGCTGAACCTCGCGCCCCAGCCCGGCGAAACCGATGGCTTCTCACCGCAACGTCATTTGGAGGTTTTGGCCCGACACGCCCCTAAACTCGCCCTGGACGTGGTGCTGGCCGACGAGGCCGCCGTGCCCGACCGCGAGTCCCTAGCCGACGCCGCCAGGCGGCTCGGCGCCGCGGTCGAGCTGGCGCCGGTCGCCGCGCCCGATGGCCCGAAGCACGACCCGGAGCTGTTGGCCGCCGCGTACGACCGTATTTTTCGGATGCATGGAAGGATCGGCCCATGGCGATGACGGCAGCGGTGAAGGACGAAATCTCCCGGCTCCCCGTCACCCGGACCTGCTGCAGAAAGGCAGAGGTCTCGGCGATTCTTCGGTTCGCGGGCGGGCTGCACCTGGTGAGCGGCCGGATCGTGATCGAGGCGGAGCTGGACACCGCCATGGCGGCGCGCCGCCTGAAGAAGGACATCCTGGAGATCTTCGGACACGGCTCCGAGCTCATTGTGATGGCGCCCGGCGGCCTGCGCCGCGGCTCGCGTTACGTCGTACGGGTGGTGGCGGGCGGCGACCAGCTCGCACGCCAGACCGGTCTGGTGGACGGCCGGGGCCGGCCCATCCGGGGGCTTCCCCCGCAGGTCGTCTCCGGCGCCACCTGTGATGCCGAGGCGGCCTGGCGTGGGGCCTTCCTGGCCCACGGCTCGCTCACCGAGCCCGGGCGCTCCTCCTCGCTGGAGGTGACCTGCCCCGGGCCGGAGGCTGCTCTTGCCCTGGTCGGCGCGGCGCGTCGGCTCTCCATCGCGGCCAAGGCCCGGGAGGTGCGCGGGGTGGACCGGGTCGTCGTACGCGACGGTGACGCGATCGGCGCCCTGCTGACCCGGCTCGGTGCGCACGAGTCGGTCCTCGCCTGGGAAGAGCGGCGGATGCGTCGCGAGGTGCGGGCCACCGCCAACCGGCTCGCCAACTTCGACGACGCGAACCTGCGCCGGTCGGCGCGAGCGGCGGTGGCCGCCGGCGCGCGGGTGCAGCGCGCCCTGGAGATTCTCGGCGAAGAGGTGCCGGAGCACCTCGCCGCCGCGGGCCGGCTGCGTATGGAGCACAAGCAGGCCTCGCTGGAGGAGCTGGGCGCCCTGGCCGACCCTCCGCTGACCAAGGACGCGGTAGCGGGCCGGATCCGCCGGCTGCTGGCCATGGCGGACAAGCGGGCGCAGGATCTGGGAATTCCCAGTACGGAGTCGAACCTCACCGACGACATGGCCGACAACCTCGTCGGCTGACCGACTGACCGGCTGACCTCCGTGACGACTGGTCAATTCGCCGCTGCCGGTGCCTTTTCGGGCACCGGCGGTGGCGTTTCCGTCCCACCAGGCCCTATTGACATGATCATGCAGTGTCATGAGCCTGGCCTCTGTCCTTTTGTGACAAACAACAGCAAGGGGAGCTCATGAGACCCAGAGCGGGATCGATCCTCGCGGCGGGTGTATTGCTGCTCGGCGGACTGGCGGCGGCACCCGTCGCCCAGGCCGAGGCCGGACGCGCCGCCGACCGTGCCGCCGACCCCGCCGCCGACGCGGTGAAGGTCTTCAACGCCGACGTCACCAAGGAGCAGGTACCCCTGCTCCTCACACTCGGCCAGGACGCCCACGAACTGGGCGAACAGGCCCCCGACAAGGGCACCGCCCGGGTCGAGCTCTTCCTCACCGACGCCCAGGCCCGCGGGCTGGAGAAGCAGGGCGTGCAGGCCACCGAACGCAAGGTCTCGGCAAGGACCGAGGCGCGGCTGCAGTCCGCGGGAGACGGGGTCTACCGCCCGTACAGCGGGCAAGGCAACCTCCAGGAGGAGGTGGTCAGGACCGGCCAGGCCCACCCGGACATCACCAAAGTCGTCTCCATCGGCAAGACGCTGCGTGGTCAGGACATCCTCGCCCTCAAGCTGACCAAGGGCGCCAAGAAGACCAAGGACGGTGCCAAGCCGTCCGTGCTGTACTTGTCCAACCAGCACGCCCGCGAGTGGATCACCCCGGAAATGACCCGCCGGCTGCTCCGCCACTACCTCGACAACTACGGCAAGGACCCCCGGATCACCAAGGTGGTGAACTCCACCGAGCTGTGGTTCGTGCTCTCGGCCAACCCGGACGGCTATGACTACACCCACCAGTCCGCGGACAACCGGCTGTGGCGCAAGAACCTCCGCGACAACGACGGCGACGGAAAGATCACCAATGCCGACGGTGTCGACCTGAACCGGAACTTCGCCTACAAGTGGGGCTACGACAACGAAGGTTCGTCGCCCAGCCCGGCGAGCCAGACCTACCGCGGAGCCGGGCCCTCCTCCGAGCCCGAGACCGTCGCGCTCGACCGCTTCCAGAAGCGCATCGGTTTCGAGTACGGCATCAACTACCACTCCGCGGCAGAGCTGTTGCTGTACGGCGTCGGCTGGCAGGTCGCCACCCCGACACCCGACGACGTCCTCTACAAGTCACTCGCCGGCACCCCGGAGAACTCCGCCGTGCCCGGCTACTACCCCCAGGTCTCCTCCGAGCTCTACACCACCAACGGTGAGGCCGACGGCCATGCGGCCAACGTCAACGGGATGATGATGTTCACCCCGGAGATGACCACCTGTCAGACCGCCGCCGGATACGACCCCGACGATCCGTGGAAGCCCGAGGACTGCCAGTCCGGCTTCAACTTCCCCGACGACGAGAAGCTGATCCAGGCGGAGTTCGCCAAGAACATCCCCTTCGCACTCTCCGTCGCCGAGACCGCTGCCCATCCCGACCAGCCGTCCTCCTCGGTCGGCCTTGACGCCCCCGACTTCACCGTCGACCCCTTCACCACTTCGTACGCCCGCGGCGGCGACCAGGAGGTGTCGGTCACCGTCCGCAAGTCCGTACGCGACAAGGAACTCAGGTACCGCGTCAACGGAGGCCGTACGCACGACCAGGCCCTGAAGCCCTGGAAGGGCGGCGAGACCTACGGCGGCGAGGACAACATCCGCTTCGACGAGTACCGCGCGAAGGTCCAGGACGGTGACGTCGGCGACAAGGTCGAGGTCTGGTTCACCGGGGAGACCAGAAGCGGGAAGCCCACCTCCAGCGAGCACTTCACCTACACCGTCGCCGAACGGCCCCGGGCCGGCACCCTGGTGATCGCCGAGGAGGGAGCTCCCGCCCAGCACGCCCAGAAGTACGTCGACGCGCTGACGGCCAACGGCCGCAAGGCCGTCGTCTGGGACGTCGCCACCCAAGGAGCACCGCACCCGCTCGGCATCCTCGGCCACTTCTCCACGGCCGTCCACTACACCGGCGACCGGGCCCCCGGCGGCCCCACCCAGATGGCGGTCCGCGCCTTCCTCAACGAGGGCGGCAAGCTGATCGAGGCCGGTGAGCCGGCCGGCGGCAACGCCCAGGTCGGGCGCGCCGCGACCAACGACTTCAGCCAGTACTACCTAGGTGCGTACGGACGTACGTCCGCGCCCACCGCCACCGGCTTCACCGGTGCCGGAGCGCTCGCCGGATACGCCGGCCCGCTCGCCGGCGCCCCCGGCAGCCCCGGCAATCCGCTCAACGCGGCCGGGGCCTACACAGTCACGTCCGACACCCTGCCGCCCGCGGACTTCCCGCAGTTCGAGAGCGCGTCGGCGGGCCGCTACGCCGGCGTCACCAACCCGTACGCTCCGTACGCGGGCCAGTGGATGGCGGCCGCCTCGCACGAGGACGGGGACTGGAAGCGCCTCACCCGTACCGTCGACCTCACGGGCATCAGCGCGGCCGACAAGCCGGAGCTCCGGCTGGCTCTGAACTGGAACACCGAGCCCGGTTACGATCACGCCATCCTCGAGGCCCACACAACCGGCGCCGACGACTGGACCACGCTTCCCGAGGCGGGCGGCCTCACCGGCACGGCGGTTCCGGAGGAGTGCGAGGCAGGCTACTTCGTCAACGGCCACCCCTTCCTGCGGCGCTACCTGACCGTGGGGTCGGGCAGCTGCACGGCGGCCGGCACCAGCGGGGCCTGGAACAGCTTCACCGGATCCTCCGGCGGCTGGAAGCAGGTCACCTTCGACCTGAGCGGTTACGCGGGCAAGAGCGTCGAGCTCTCGCTCAGCTCCGTCACCGACCCCGGCAGCGGTGGACGCGGAGTCTTCGCCGACGACGCCCGGCTGGTCGTCGGCGGCGCGGACAAGGAGTCCGAAGGCTTCGAGACCTCCCTCGGTGTCTGGACGGTCCCGGGCGCACCGGCGGGAAGTCCTGAAGTCGCCGGTGACTGGGCCCGCTCCGGTGAGCTGTTCAAGTCCTACGGGGCGGTAACCACCCGTGACACCGTGCTCCTCGGATTCGGCCTCGAGCACGTACCGGCAGCGGCGGACCGCACCTCACTGATCGGCAAGGCGCTGCGTTCGCTCCGGGACTGACTCCCCAGGCGGGACCGTGGTTCCGGGCGGCCCGTATCCGTACCCACGGGTACGGGCCGACTCGGCCGGCACGGATGCGACCGATGTCACTACCGGGCCCTCGGAGGGGTAGGGTCGGAGGCGGTCGGGGACATCCCATACAGCTCGCCGGCGGACACCCGGCGTACCAACGAGGAGATCGGTTCGTGACGATCCGCGTAGGCATCAACGGCTTTGGCCGCATCGGCCGCAACTACTTCCGGGCGCTCCTGGAGCAGGGTGCGGACATCGAGATCGTCGGTGTCAACGACCTGACCGACAATGCGACCCTGGTGCACCTGCTGAAGTACGACACCATCCTGGGCCGCCTCAAGGCAGAGGTCAGCCACACCGACGACTCCATCACGGTCGGCAACCAGACCTTCAAGACGATGGCCGAGCGTGACCCGGCGAACCTGCCCTGGGCCGAGCTCGGAGCCGACATCGTCATCGAGTCGACCGGCATCTTCACCAAGAAGGCCGACGCCGCGAAGCACCTCGCCGCAGGCGCCAAGAAGGTCCTCATCTCGGCTCCGGCCAAGGACGAGGACATCACGATCGTGATGGGTGTCAACCAGGACAAGTACGACGCGGACAACCACCACGTCATCTCCAACGCTTCCTGCACCACGAACTGTGTGGCGCCGATGGCCAAGGTTCTCGACGAGAACTTCGGCATCGTCAAGGGCCTGATGACGACGGTCCACGCGTACACCAACGACCAGCGCATTCTGGACTTCCCGCACTCGGACCTGCGACGCGCCCGCGCCGCCGCCGAGAACATCATCCCGACGACCACCGGTGCGGCCAAGGCCACGGCGCTGGTTCTCCCGCAGCTCAAGGGCAAGCTCGACGGCATCGCGATGCGCGTCCCGGTCCCGACCGGTTCCGTGACCGACCTCGTGATCGAGCTCGAGCGCGAGGTCACCAAGGACGAGATCAACTCGGCCTTCCAGAAGGCCGCCGAGGGCCAGCTCAAGGGCATCCTGGACTACACCGAGGACGCGATCGTTTCCTCGGACATCGTCAACTGGCCGGCTTCCTGCACCTTCGACTCCTCCCTGACGATGGCGTCGGGCAAGAGTGTCAAGGTCATCGGCTGGTACGACAACGAGTGGGGTTACTCCAACCGTCTGGTGGACCTCACGGTCTTCGTCGGCGGCCGGCTCTGATCCCGGGTCTGTAGGCCCTCGATGTGAGCGGCAGGGCTCGGACAGCGCAAGGACGCGCTGTTCGAGCCCTGCTCCTTGTCCCGGTCTCTCTAGGAGTCAGCAACAGATGAAGACGATCGACGAACTTCTCGCCGACGGCGTCGCGGGTCAGCGGGTATTCGTCCGCGCCGACCTCAATGTGCCGCTCGAAGGCACCACCATCACCGACGACGGCCGCATCCGCGCCGTCCTGCCGACGATCACCAAACTCGCCCACGCCGGCGCGCGCGTGGTCGTCGCCTCCCACCTGGGCCGCCCCAAGGGCGCTCCGGAACCGGCCTTCTCGCTCGCCCCGGCCGCGGCGCGGCTCGGTGAACTCCTCGGTTCCGACATCGCCTTCGCGACCGACACCGTCGGTGAGTCCGCCCGGGCGACCGTCGCGGGCCTCGCCGACGGCCAGGTCGCCGTCATCGAGAACCTGCGCTTCAACCCTGGTGAGACGTCGAAGGACGACGTCGAGCGCGGCGCCTTCGCCGACCAGCTCGCAGAGCTCGCCGACGTGTACGTCGGCGACGGCTTCGGCGCGGTCCACCGCAAGCACGCCTCGGTCTTCGACCTGCCGGCCCGCCTGCCGCACGCGGCCGGCTACCTGATCGCCACCGAGGTCGGCGTCCTGAAGAAGCTCACCGAGGACGTCGAGCGCCCGTACGTCGTCGTCCTCGGCGGAGCCAAGGTCTCCGACAAGCTCGGGGTGATCGACCACCTGCTGGAGAAGGCCGACCGCATCCTCGTCGGCGGCGGCATGGCGTACACCTTCCTCAAGGCCAAGGGCTACGAGGTCGGCATCTCGCTGCTCCAGGAGGACCAGATCCCGACGGTTCTCGAGTACCTGGCGCGGGCCGAGAAGCGCGGCGTGGAGTTCGTCCTCCCCGTCGACGTCCTGGTCTCGTCCGAATTCCCGGACCTGAAGACCAAGGCCCCGGCCAACCCGACTACAGTCCCCGCGGACGCCATCCCGGCCGACCAGGAGGGCCTGGACATCGGCCCGGAGACCCGCAAGCTTTACGCCTCGAAGCTCGCCGACGCCGGCACCGTCTTCTGGAACGGGCCGATGGGCGTCTTCGAGCACCCCGACTACGCCGAGGGCACGAGGGCTGTCGCCCAGGCCCTGGTCGACGGCCCCGCCTTCACAGTGGTCGGCGGTGGCGACTCCGCCGCGGCCGTCCGCATCCTGGGCTTCGACGAGAAGGCATTCGGCCACATTTCCACCGGCGGCGGCGCCAGCCTCGAATACCTCGAGGGCAAGACGCTCCCCGGCCTCGCCGCACTGGAGGACTGACCCTCAATGACCACCCGCACCCCGCTCATGGCGGGCAACTGGAAGATGAACCTCAACCACCTCGAGGCCATCGCCCACGTCCAGAAGCTCGCTTTCGCCCTGACCGACAAGGACTACGACGCGGTCGAGGTCACCGTCCTGCCCCCCTTCACCGCCCTCCGCTCGGTGCAGACCCTGGTCGACGGCGACAAGCTGAGGATCAAGTACGGCGCCCAGGATCTCTCCGCGCACGACTCCGGTGCGTACACCGGTGAGATCTCCGGCGCGATGCTGGCCAAGCTGAGGTGCACGTACGTGGCCGTCGGCCACAGCGAGCGCCGCCAGTACCACCGCGAGACCGACGAGATCTGCAACGCCAAGGTCAAGGCCGCCTACCGGCACGGGCTCACCCCGATCCTGTGCGTCGGCGAGGGCCTGGACATCCGCAAGGCCGGTCAGCAGGTCTCGTACACGCTGAGCCAGCTCGACGGCGGCCTCAAGGACATCCCGGCCGAGCAGGCCGAGACGATCGTGATCGCGTACGAGCCGGTGTGGGCCATCGGCACCGGCGAGGTCGCCACGCCCGAGGACGCGCAGGAGGTCTGCGGGGCGATCCGTGGCCGTCTGGCGGAGCTGTACTCGCAGGAACTGGCGGACCGGGTCCGTATCCAGTACGGCGGCTCGGTGAAGTCCGGGAACGTCGCGGCGATCATGGCTCAGCCGGATGTCGACGGCGCCCTGGTCGGCGGCGCTGCGCTGGACGCCGACGAGTTCGTCAAGATCGTCCGCTTCCGCGACCAGTGAGTATGCGGTAGGGCCGATCCGTCGTACCCTTGCGGGGGCCGAGGTGGCATGCGCCACCCGGCCCCCGTCGTTCAATTCAGTCCGAGGGAATTCCGGGAAAGTAGGGTTCAGCCGTGATTATGGGGTTCTCGATCGCCCTGATCGTCTTCAGCCTGCTGCTGATGCTGCTGGTGCTGATGCACAAGGGGAAGGGCGGCGGCCTCTCCGACATGTTCGGTGGCGGTATGCAGTCGTCCGTCGGCGGCTCCTCGGTTGCGGAGCGCAACCTGGACCGCATCACCGTGGTGGTCGGTCTGCTGTGGTTTGCCTGCATTGTCGCGCTCGGTCTGCTGCTGAAGCTGGACAGCTGACCCGCTGTCCGCTGAGGCGTCGCCTGCGCGGCCTATCATGGGCCTGCGTTTTGGGGGCCGATAAGTAACTCCGGTCACTGGACGCGCGTTGGGCCTTACGTAGACTGGGCTGACTTCGAGCACCATCACGCAGGGAGTTACGACCGTGGCAAGTGGCAACGCGATCCGAGGAAGTCGGGTCGGAGCGGGGCCGATGGGTGAGGCCGAGCGCGGCGAGTCCGCGCCGCGTCTCCGCATCTCCTTCTGGTGCTCGAACGGGCACGAGACGCAGCCGAGCTTCGCCAGCGACGCGCAGGTTCCCGACACCTGGGACTGCCCGCGCTGCGGATTCCCGGCAGGCCAGGACCGGGACAACCCGCCGGACCCGCCGCGCACCGAGCCCTACAAGACGCACCTCGCGTACGTACGCGAGCGGCGCACCGACGCCGACGGCGAGGCCATCCTCGCGGAGGCTCTCGCGAAACTGCGGGGCGAGATCTAGGACTTGACGTCCGGCCGGGCACCTTTCGAGGGCCCGGCCGGACTGCTTTGTTCTCCGCCCGTTGTCAGTGGTGCCCCCTACGCTCGTGAAGCAATCGATCACGAGGGGGAGTCGTGGCAGCGACAGAGGCCGGGAGTGTGCGGTCGGCCGACTGGCGGGGCGGTTTCGGCCGGTTGTGGACGGCCGCTGTCGTCTCGCGGCTCGGGGACTCGCTGCGGACGGCTGCGATGCCGCTGCTCGCCGCCTCACTGACCACACAGCCCCTGCTCATCGCACTGGTGACGGCCTGCGGGTATCTGCCCTGGCTCATATTCGGGCTGCTGGGCGGTGCGATCGCCGACCGGGTGGACCAGCGGCGGGCGATGTGGATGGTGGATCTGCTGCGAGGGGCCCTTGTGGCGGCCTTCGCGGTGGCGGTGGGGGTCGGGCACGCTTCGATAGCCCTGCTGATCGCGCTGGCCTTCGCACTCACCACCCTGCAGACGCTCTTCGACAACGCCGCCACCGCGCTGCTGCCCTCGATGGTGCCCGCACAGTCGCTGGGCAGCGCCAACGCCCGGCTGCTCACCGGGCAGCAGATCGCGGGCGCCTTCCTGGCCGCCCCGCTGGTGCCCGTGCTGCTGGCCGGCGGGGCGGCGCTGCCCTACGTGGCGGACGCGGTCACGTACGTACTGGCGGCCGTCCTGATCGCCTCGTTGCGCGTATCCGTGCCGGACAGGCCGCCACGGGCGGCCGGGAGCACTCTGCGCGGCGACATCGCTGCAGGGCTCCGGGTGCTGTGGGGGGACCGGGCGCTGCGCGGGCTGTGCACCGCAACAACCCTGTGCAACGTCGGTATGGGGGCGCTCATCGCCACCCTCGTGCTGCATGTGACCGGCTGGCTGGACGCGGGGAACGCCGGGTACGCGCTGGCCGTGACGGCGTACGGGGCGGGGAGCGTGACCGGGGGGCTGCTGGCCGGCCGGCTGTCCGAGCGGTTCGGGCGTATCCGGGGCATCGTCGGGGCCGGTGCGATGCAGATCGGCTGTCTGCTCACGATGGGAACGGTCCGGGAACTGTGGGCCCTGGCCTGCGGACTGGCGGTGTTCGGCTTCATGGGCATGGTGTGGAACGTCAACCAGGTCACGCTGATGCAGCAGCGCAGCCCTGATTCCATGCTCGGCCGCATCAGTTCGGCGTTTCGCACGATGACGATCGCGGGAGCTCCCCTCGGAGCGATGCTGGGCGGAGCGGCGGCCGGAGCTTGGGGACTGAACACCCCCGCTCTGCTGGCAGCCGGGCTGTTCGTGTGTGCGGTCGCTTCCCTGCTGCCTCTGCTCCGATCAACTAGGTTGGGAGGCAGCGGGGCAGGTACGCAGGTACGAGAAGAAGTGGGCTGATAACCGGTATGAACGCAGACGGCCGTACCAGGCTCAATCAGATGCCCGAGTGGACCGCCTTGGGCAAGCACCGGGAACAGCTGGGGGACACCCATCTGCGTGAGCTGTTCGCGGCGGACCCGGGGCGCGGCTCCGGCTACACCCTCCAGGTCGGTGACCTGCACATCGACTACTCCAAGCAGCTGGTGACCGACGAGACCCTCCGGCTGCTGCGGGAACTGGCCGCGGCGACCGGCGTGGCGGAGCTGCGCGACGCGATGTTCCGCGGTGAGAAGATCAACACCACCGAGGACCGCGCCGTGCTGCACGTCGCGCTGCGGGCGCCGCGGGACGCGGTGATCGAGGTGGACGGCGAGAATGTCGTACCGGCCGTGCACGCGGTGCTCGACAAGATGACCGGCTTCGCGGACCAGGTCCGCTCCGGCGCGTGGACCGGGCACACCGGCAGGCGCATCAGGACCGTGGTGAACATCGGCATCGGCGGTTCGGACCTGGGCCCCGCCATGGCATACGAGGCGCTGCGCTCCTTCACCACGCGCGAGCTGTCCTTCCGCTTCGTCTCGAACGTCGACGGGGCCGATCTCCACGAAGCCCTGAGGGACTTGGATCCGGCCGAGACGCTCTTCATCATCGCGTCCAAGACCTTCACCACCATCGAGACCATCACCAACGCCACTTCCGCCCGTGAATGGCTCCTCGGTGGCCTGGGCGGTGACCGGGAGGCAGTCGCCAAGCACTTCGTGGCGATCTCCACCAACGCCGAGAAGGTCGCCGACTTCGGCATCGACACGGCGAACATGTTCGAGTTCTGGGACTGGGTCGGCGGCCGGTACTCGTACGACTCGGCCATCGGGCTCTCCCTGATGATCGCCATCGGCCCGGACCGCTTCCGAGAAATGCTCGGCGGCTTCCACCTGGTCGACGAGCACTTCCGCACCGCCCCGCCGGAGGCCAACGCGCCACTGCTGCTGGGCCTGCTGGGCATCTGGTACGGCGACTTCCATGACGCCCAGTCGCATGCCGTGCTGCCGTACAGCCACTACCTCTCCAGGTTCACGGCGTACCTGCAGCAGCTGGACATGGAGTCGAACGGCAAGTCCGTGGACCGGCAAGGCAATCCGGTCGACTGGCAGACCGGACCGGTGGTCTGGGGGACGCCCGGCACCAACGGCCAGCACGCGTACTACCAGTTGCTCCACCAGGGCACGAAGCTCATCCCGGCGGACTTCATCGGCTTCGCCGAGCCGGTCGCCGAACTCAGCACGGGTCTGGTGGCCCAGCACGACCTGCTGATGGCGAACTTCTTCGCCCAGACGCAGGCGCTGGCGTTCGGCAAGACCGCCGACGAGGTACGCGCGGAGGGCGTCCCGGAGGAGCTGGTCCCGCACAAGACCTTCCCGGGCAACCGCCCGACGACCACGATCCTCGCCAAGGAGCTCACCCCCTCGGTGCTCGGCCAGCTGGTCGCGCTCTACGAGCACAAGGTGTTCGTCCAGGGAGCCGTCTGGAACATCGACACCTTCGACCAGTGGGGCGTCGAGCTGGGCAAGGTCCTCGCCAAGCGGCTGGAACCGGCCCTGTCGGGGACGGCGGAGGTTCCGGGCCTGGACGAGTCGACCAAGGCGCTGGTGGCGACCTATCGGGCGCTGCGCGGCAGGCAGTAGGAGAGGGGGCAGCCGCGCGGAGCTCTAAAGGGGATGCCGTTCCGGACGGGGCGGGTGACACTGCAGTCCGAACTGCCGGTGACACCGCCCCGAAAGGACGTCATGCACCCCCTGATGGCCGCCCTGGCCGACCCCGACCGCGTACGCCTGGTCATGGCCGGTCTGCTCCGGCGGACCCGGGACGGCAGCAGGTACCGGCGGCCCGCCTGACCCGCGGCGACGCCCCTCACGGGCGTACCGCGTGGCGGAATCGTACCCACCCGCCGGGCGTACCGCGTGACTGCGGCCCCGCACCCGGGCCGGGTGCGGGGCCGCAGTCGTACGCTCAGGCCGAGGCCGGCGGGTACAGCTGGGGCGGCAGCTTCGCCGCCGCCGCGCGGTCCAGCAGCCACAGCGTGCGGCTCCGCCCGTACGCGCCCGCCGCCGGGGCCTGGATCTCCCCGGCCCCGCCGAGCGCGATCGCCACCGCGCCCGCCTTGTCCTCGCCGGCCGCGAGGAGCCACACCTCGCGGGCCGCGCGGATCGCGGGCAGCGTCATGGTGATCCGGGTGGGCGGTGGCTTGGGTGCGCCGTGCACGCCGACGACCGTGCGCTCGCTGTCCCGGACGGCCGGCGACTCGGGGAAGAGCGACGCGACATGCGTATCGGGGCCGACGCCCAGCATCAGCACGTCGAAGGTGGGCACCGGCCCGTGGTTCTCCGGTCCCGCGGCGGCGGCCAGTTCGTCCGCGTACGCCTCGGCGGCGGTGTCCACGTCCGGTCCGTACGGGCCGTCCGAGGCGGGCATCGCGTGCACCCGCGCCGGGTTCACCCGTACCGAGTCGAGCAGCGCCTCTCGGGCCTGTGTGTGGTTGCGCTCGGGGTGGTCGGCCGGCAGGAACCGCTCGTCGCCCCACCACAGGTCCAGATTCGCCCAGTCCACCGCGTCGCGCGCGGGCGCCGCGGCCAGGGCCGCGAGCACCCCGTTGCCGTTGCGCCCGCCCGTAAGGACGACAGAGGCGGAGCCCCGCGCGGCCTGGGCGTCCACGATCTTCGTGATCAACCGTGCCGCCGCGGCCTGGGCCATCAGATCCTTGTCGCGGTGGACGACCACCTGAGGGGTGCTCACTTCGCGGCCGGCTTCCTGGCCGACGGCTTCTTCGCCGGTGCCGCCTTTCCGGCGGCCTGCGGCGAGGAGCCGTTCACGGCCTCGGGCGAGTGAGCCGGACCGGCTTGCGCGGCTTCGGACTCCGGGGCTTCGGACTTCGAGGCCTCGGCGGCAAGCTGGTGCAGCCGGTCCACCCCGAACTTCACCGCGGACTCGTAGATGTTGTCCGGGTCCAGCCGGCGCAGTTCCTCGGCGAGCAGCTCGGCGGTCTCCCGCCGCTTGAGCGCCACCGCGCGGTCCGGCTGGCCCGGCATGCACAGCGTCGCCAGCGATCCGTCCGCCCGGTCCAGGACGATGTCGCCGTTCTCGGTCGCCAGCCGTACGCCCGTGAGCCCGGGGCCGGCCGAGCGCGCACGCTGGACCGGAACCCTGAGCCGGTCCGCCAGCCACATGGCGAGCAGTTCGCAGCTCGGGTTCTCGTCCTCGCCCTCGACCCGCGCCGACGTGATGTCCACGGTCTGCTGGTCGAGTGCCGCAGCGAGCATGGAGCGCCACGGAGTGATCCGGGTCCAGGACAGGTCGGTGTCGCCCTGGGCGTACGCCTCCGCCCGCCCCGAGAGCGCCGCGAGCGGGTTCTCGGTGGCGTACGTGTCGGTGATACGGCGCTGCGCGAGTGCGCCGAGCGGATCCTTCGCAAGGTCCGCGGGGGCACCCTCGGGCCACCAGACGACCACCGGGGCGTCGGGCAGCAGCAGCGGCAGCACCGCGGACTGGGCGTGATTGACGAGCTCGCCGTAGAGCCGCAGCACCACCGTCTCACCGCTGCCCGAGTCGGTGCCGACCCGTACCTCGGCGTCGAGGCGCGCGTCGCGCCGGCTGCGCGGCGAGCGGCTTATCCGCCGGATCACGACGATGATCCGCGAGGGGTGCTCGTGGGACGCGTCGTTCGCCGCCCTGAGGGCGTCGTACGCGTTCTCCTCGTCGGTGACGATGACAAGGGTCAGCACCATGCCGATGGCCGGCGTGCCGATGTCCCGGCGCGCCTGGACCAACGCGGCGTTGATCTTGCTGGAGTTGGTGTCCGTGAGGTCGATCTTCATGGCCGGCGCCAGCTCCGTCCGTCTCGTGCGAGCATCTCGTCCGCCTCGACCGGCCCCCACGTACCCGCGGGGTACTGCGCGGGCATGCCGTGCGCCTCCCAGTGCTCCTCGATCGGGTCGAGAATGGTCCAGGAGAGTTCGACCTCCTGGTGGCGCGGGAAGAGGTTGGCGTCGCCCAGCAGTACATCGAGGATGAGCCGCTCGTACGCCTCGGGGCTGGACTCGGTGAACGACTCGCCGTACGCGAAGTCCATCGTCACGTCCCGCACCTCCATGGAGGTTCCGGGCACCTTGGAGCCGAACCGGACGGTGATGCCCTCGTCCGGCTGGACCCGGATGACCAGGGCGTTCTGCCCCAGCTCCTCCGTCGCCCCGGATTCGAAGGGCAGATACGGCGCCCGCTTGAAGACGACCGCGATCTCGGTGACACGGCGGCCCAGGCGCTTGCCGGTGCGCAGGTAGAACGGCACGCCGGCCCAGCGGCGGTTGTTGATCTCCAACTTGATGGCCGCGTAGGTGTCGGTCTTCGAGTTGGGGTCGATGCCTTCCTCTTCGAGGTACCCGACGACCTTCTCGCCGCCCTGCCAGGCGGCGCTGTACTGTCCGCGCACGGTGTACTTGCCCAGGTCGTCCGGCAACTGCACCGCGGTGAGCACCTTGAGCTTCTCGGCGACGAGTGCCTTGGGGTGGAAGGAGCCGGGCTCCTCCATCGCCGTCAGCGCCAGCAGCTGGAGCAGGTGGTTCTGGATGACGTCCCGGGCGGCGCCGATGCCGTCGTAGTAGCCGGCGCGGCCGCCGATGCCGATGTCCTCGGCCATCGTGATCTGGACGTGGTCGACGTAGGACCGGTTCCAGATCGGCTCGAACATCGTGTTGGCGAAGCGCAGCGCCAGGATGTTCTGGACGGTCTCCTTGCCCAGGTAGTGGTCGATCCGGAAGACCTCGTTGGGCGGGAAGACCTCGTGGACGATCTGGTTGAGCTCCTGCGCGCTCTTCAGGTCGTGCCCGAAGGGCTTCTCGATGACCGCCCGGCGCCAGGATCCTTCCTTCTGGTCGGCCAGCCCGTGCTTCTTGAGCTGCTGGACCACCTTCGGGAAGAACTTGGGCGGTACGGAGAGGTAGAAGGCGAAGTTGCCGCCGGTGCCCTGCGCCTTGTCGAGCTCCTCGATCGTCGACTTCAGCGTCTCGAACGCGTCGTCGTCGTCGAAATTGCCCTGGACGAAGCGGCAGCCCTGCACCAGCTGCTGCCAGACCTCCTCTCGGAAGGGCGTACGCGAGTGCTGCTTGACCGCGTCGTGCACCACCTGGGCGAAGTCCTCGTCCTGCCACTCGCGGCGGGCAAAGCCGATGAGCGAGAAACCTGGGGGCAGCAGGCCGCGGTTGGCCAGGTCGTAGACGGCCGGCATCAACTTTTTACGTGACAAATCGCCCGTAACGCCAAAGATGACCAGGCCCGACGGCCCCGCGATACGCGGGAGCCGTCGATCCTGTGCGTCACGAAGCGGGTTCGCTCCGTTAACAGACAACGTGGTCAGCCCTCCGAAGGGGCGAGGCGCTTCAGCTCCGCCTCGGTCGACTTGAGCAGGTCGTTCCAGGACGCCTCGAACTTGTCGACGCCCTCGTCTTCCAGCAGCTGTACGACTTCGTCGTACGAGATGCCGAGCTTCTCGACGGCGTCGAGGTCGGCGCGGGCCTGCTCGTACGTGGCCTGCACCGTGTCACCGGTGATCCGGCCGTGGTCGGCTACGGCTTCGAGGGTGGCCTCCGGCATGGTGTTCACCGTGCCGGGGGCGACCAGCTCCTCGACGTACATGGTGTCCTTGTACGCGGGGTCCTTGACGCCGGTCGAGGCCCAGAGCGGACGCTGCTTGTTCGCCTGCGCCTTGTCCAGGGCCGCCCAGCGGTCGCTGCTGAACACCGCCTCGTACGCCTGGTACGCCAGGCGGGCGTTGGCCAGCCCCGCCTTTCCGCGGGCCTCCTTGGCCTCCGGCGTGCCCAGCGCGTCGAGCCGCTTGTCGATCTCGGTGTCCACGCGGGACACGAAGAAGGACGCCACCGAGTAGATCTTGGAAAGGTCCAGGCCCGCGGCCTTCGCCTTCTCCAGACCGGCCAGGTAGGCGTCCATGACCTCGTGGTAGCGCTCCAGCGAGAAGATCAGCGTGACGTTGACGCTGATGCCCCGGCCGATCGTCTCGGTGATCGCCGGCAGACCCGCCTTGGTCGCCGGGATCTTGATGAGCGTGTTCGGGCGGTCCACGAGCCAGGCGAGCTGCTTGGCCTCGGCGACGGTCGCGTGGGTGTTGTGCGCCAGGCGCGGGTCGACCTCGATCGAGACCCGGCCGTCCTGGCCCTGCGTCGCCTCGAAGACCGGGCGCAGGATGTCGGCGGCGTCGCGGACGTCCGCCGTCGTGATCATGCGTACGGCTTCCTCGACGGTCACCCGGCGGACGGCGAGGTCGGCGAGCTGCTGCTCGTAACCGTCACCGCTGCTGATCGCCTTCTGGAAGATCGACGGGTTCGTGGTGACGCCCACGACGTGCTGCTGGTCGATCAGTTCGGCGAGGTTGCCGGACGTGATCCGCTTGCGCGACAGGTCGTCCAGCCAGATCGCGACGCCTTCATCGGAGAGGCGCTTGAGTGCGTCTGTCATGAGAGTTGCATCTCCTACTTGTCGTGTACGGGCGTCAGCGCGCCGCGGCGTCGATCGATTCCCGGGCGGCGGCGGCAACGGCCTCGGCGGTGAAGCCGAACTCGCGGAACAGCACCTTTCCGTCCGCCGAGGCACCGAAGTGCTCCAGCGAGACGATCCGGCCGGCGTCGCCCACGAAGCGGTGCCAGGTCAGACCGATACCGGCCTCGACCGCCACCCGGGCCTTCACGGCCGGCGGCAGCACGGAGTCCCGGTACCCCTGGTCCTGCTCCTCGAACCACTCGACCGACGGCATGGAGACGACCCGGGTCGCGATGCCCGCGGCCTGGAGCTGCTCCCGGGCCTCCACGGCCAGCTGGACCTCGGAGCCGGTGCCGATGAGGACGACCTGCGGCTGACCGCCCTCGGCCTCGAACAGGACGTAGCCGCCCTTCGCCGTGTCGTCGTTGGGCTCGTAGGTCGGGACGCCCTGCCGGGTCAGCGCCAGACCGTGCGGGGCACCCTTGCCGAACTCCTTGGTCCAGCGGCGCTGGATCTCGCGCCAGGCGATCGCCGTCTCGTTGGCGTCCGCCGGGCGCACGATGTTCAGACCCGGGATGGCACGCAGGGCGGCCAGGTGCTCCACCGGCTGGTGGGTCGGGCCGTCCTCGCCGAGGCCGATCGAGTCGTGCGTCCACACGTACGTCACCGGCAGGTGCATCAGTGCGGACAGCCGGACGGCGTTGCGCATGTAGTCGGAGAACACGAGGAACGTGCCGCCGTAGACGCGGGTGTTGCCGTGCAGCACGATGCCGTTCATCTCCGCGGCCATCGCGTGCTCGCGAATGCCGAAGTGGATCGTCCGTCCGTACGGGTTCGCCTCCGGCAGCGGGTTGCCGACGGGCAGGAACGACGAGTGCTTGTCGATCGTGGTGTTGTTGGAGCCCGCGAGGTCGGCGGAGCCGCCCCACAGCTCCGGGACGACCTCACCGAGCGCCTGGAGCACCTTGCCGGAGGCCGCACGCGTCGCGACGGACTTGCCGGTCTCGAAGACGGGGAGCTTCTCCTCCCAGCCCGTGGGCAGCTCGCCCGCGGCGACGCGGTCGAACTCGGCCGCACGCTCCGGGTTGGCGGTCCGCCAGGCCGCGAAGGTCTTGTCCCACTTGCCACGGACCTCGCGGCCACGGTCGAGCGCCTTGCGGGTGTGCGCGATGACCTCGCCGGAGACCTCGAAGGACTTCTCCGGGTCGAAGCCCAGAACCCTCTTGGTGGCCGCGACCTCGTCCTCGCCGAGCGCCGAGCCGTGCGCGGCCTCGGTATTCTGGGCGTGCGGGGCCGGCCAGGCGATGATCGAGCGGGCCGCGATGAAGGACGGGCGCTCGGTCTCGGCCTGAGCCGCCTTCAGGGCCGTGTACAGGGCCTTCGGGTCGAGGTCGCCGTTCGGCTGCTGCTCCACGCGCTGGACGTGCCAGCCGTACGCCTCGTACCGCTTGAGGGTGTCTTCGGAGACCGCGGTCTCCGTGTCGCCCTCGATCGAGATGTGGTTGTCGTCCCACAGCAGCACCAGGTTGCCGAGCTTCTGGTGGGCGGCGAGGGAGGACGCCTCGTGTGAGATGCCCTCCTGGAGGCAGCCGTCGCCCGCGATCGCCCAGATGGTGTGGTCGAACGGGGAGGTGCCGGGGGCCGCGTCCGGGTCGAACAGGCCGCGCTCGTAACGGGAGGCCATCGCCATGCCCACGGCGTTGGCGACGCCCTGGCCCAGCGGCCCGGTCGTCGTCTCGACGCCCACCGTGTGGCCGTACTCCGGGTGGCCCGGGGTCTTGGAGCCCCAGGTGCGGAAGGCCTCCAGGTCGGCGAGCTCGAGGCCGTAACCGGCGAGGTAGAGCTGGGTGTAGAGCGTCAGGCTCGAGTGGCCCGCGGACAGCACGAACCGGTCGCGCCCGGTCCACTGGGGATCCGAGGGGTCGTGCCGCATGAGCTTCTGGAACAGGACATAGGCGGCGGGCGCGAGGCTCATGGCCGTACCGGGGTGGCCGTTGCCGACCTTCTGTACGGAATCCATGGCCAGGACGCGGGCGGTATCAACGGCCCGCTGGTCCAGATCGGTCCACTCGAGGTCTGTGGTGGTCGGCTTGGTGCTCACCCTGGGTCAGGGCTCCTCTCCACATGTCGTATCCCGGTGACGACTGATGCACCGGGCGTTGTCGAGCCTACCCCCGCCGCAACGCGCATCTTTTCGAGCACAGGCACATGCTCAGGTCACTGTCAGAGTGCCGTCCCCACGGGGTCTTCGCCTCTCCACGCACGTATACGCGTTTCCCGGGGCCGCTGCTCAACACGACCGCACCCCGGCGCAGGGCGGCGATCGGGCAACGTCTAGAGTGGCCTGGTTCGCGCAAGTCTTTACCGGGCCTTCACGTCCGGAGCTTGCTGGGAGTCTCTGTCAGGGGTGTACGTGACGGCCGTCGAATCCCGTCCCGCGGGGGTGCTCGGGACGAGCCCCGGCCACCGGCCGTTCGGGGCCCGGGTCAAGGCATTCGTGGCACTGACCAAGCCGCGGATCATCGAACTGCTGCTCATCACCACCGTACCGGTGATGTTCCTGGCTGAGCAGGGCGTTCCCGACCTGTGGCTCGTGCTGGTCACGTGCGTCGGCGGATACCTCTCCGCGGGTGGCGCCAACGCGCTGAACATGTACATCGACCGGGACATCGACGCGCTGATGGACCGGACCTCACAGCGTCCGCTGGTCACCGGAATGGTGAGCCCGCGCGAGGGCCTGGTCTTCGGCCTCGTTCTCGCCGCCGTCTCCACGCTGTGGTTCGGGCTGCTCGTCAACTGGCTGTCCGCCGCGCTGTCCCTCGGGGCGCTGCTCTTCTACGTCGTCGTCTACACGATGGTGCTCAAGCGCCGGACGGCGCAGAACATCGTGTGGGGCGGCATCGCCGGCTGTATGCCAGTGCTGATCGGCTGGTCCGCCGTCACGAACTCCATGTCGTGGGCGGCCGTCATCCTCTTCCTCGTCATGTTCTTCTGGACGCCGCCGCACTACTGGCCGCTGTCGATGAAGGTGAAGGAGGACTACGCCCGTGTGGGTGTGCCGATGCTGCCGGTCGTCGCCTCCAACACCGTGGTGGCCCGCCAGATCGTCCTCTACAGCTGGGTGATGGTCGGCGTCTCGCTGCTCCTGACTCCGCTGGGCTACACCGGCTGGTTCTACACGGCCGTGGCGCTGGTGACCGGCGGCTGGTGGCTCTGGGAGGCGCACGCGCTGCAGTCGCGCGCCAAGGGCGGCGCGACGGGCGTGAAGCTGAAGGAGATGCGGCTGTTCCACTGGTCGATCACCTATGTGTCGCTGCTCTTCGTCGCCGTCGCGGTGGATCCCTTCCTGCGGTAGTCGTGCCCGCGGTAAGCACGGCCGACGGTAGGCATAGCCATTACTCGCGAGTAGCATGCGGGCCATGGCAGAAACCAAGGCTGAAGAGACCGCGCCCGACGCCCGCACCGAGCGCCTGGCGGCGAAGCTCGCCAAACAGATCGATGCATTCTCCAAGTCGCACGGGGGCGCCGAGGGCCAACTCGCGTACCTCGGGCAGCTGGGCACTCGTATCGTCCTCGTCGGCGAGGACGGCGGCTGGGGCGACCTCGTGGCCCCGAGCCACGCCATGGCCGCGCGAGCCGCCGAGAAGGCCGGACTGACGCTCCACGAGTCGTTCGACGGGGAGTTCGCGGCGAAGGTGCGCACCGGCCCGTACGAGTGGACGCGCATGGCCGGCATCCAGGTGGGCGGACCGAGCAACAGCGCGAGCAACACCTGAGGCAGGGTTCACCCGTTAGGCGGGGTGGAAGCACGTCCTCTCCCGGACCAGGTCCGGGGAGGACCCCCACGCCCACAACGGGGTGCCCGGATGATCGAAACGCCGTCCCTGGTGGACCAGTACTGCCATGGGGTGCTCCGTACCGAGCTGGGCCTCGGCACCTTCGAGGCGTACCTCGCCAGGGCTGAGGGGCCGCCCGCAGCCGGAACGACCTTCTTCGACACCCAGACCGGTTTCGCCGTGCGCCGCTGGTGCCCGCCGCTGCTCGGCCTGGAGCCGCACTGCTCGCCGGCGCGCTATCTCGCGCGCCGCAGGGAGCTCGGCGTCCTGGAGTCCGGCAGGCGCCTGCTGCGCGGGTCGGGTATCGCCACCTATCTGGTGGACACCGGGCTCCCCGGCGACCTCACCGGTCCGGGAGAGCTGGCCGTGGCGGGCGCCGCCGAGGCCCATGAGATCGTCCGGCTCGAACTCCTGGCCGAGCAGGTGGCCGACACCTCCGGCACCGTGGAGTCGTTCCTGGCCAATCTCGCCGAGGCCGTGCACGGGGCAGCCGCCTCGGCCGTCGCCTTCACCTCGGTCGCGGGCATCGGGTACGGGCCGGCGTTCGCCCCCGAGCCGCCGGGGCCCGGCGAAGTGCGTGGAGCCTCCGGACGCTGGCTAGCCCGGCGCCCGGCCGGCGGGCAGCTGACCGACCCCGTCCTGCTGCGGCATCTGCTGTGGATCGCGATCGCCTCGGGGCGTCCGCTGCAGCTGCACGCCGGGGCGGCCGACCCCCGGACGCGCATCGACCGCACCGACCCGATGCTGCTCACCGATTTCGTACGGGCCACCGGCGGGCTGGGCACCGATCTGGTGCTGCTGCACAGCTATCCGTACCACCGCCACGCCGCCCACCTCGCCGGTGCCTTCCCCCATGTGTACGCCGATCTCGGTCCCGCCCTCGCGTACACGGGGGCACGGGCCGATGCCGTACTGGCGGAGTTCCTGGAGCTGGCACCGTTCGGCAAGCTGTTGTTCTCCAGCGGAGGCCGGGGGCTTCCGGAGCTGCACGTGGTCGGCGCGCGGGTGTTCCGGGAGGCGATGGCACGCGTGCTCGGCGGCTGGGTCGGCGACGGGGCGTGGTCCCGCAGGGACGCGGAACGGGTCGCCGCCATGATCGCTGCGGGCAATGCCCGTCGCGTCTACGGCCTAGGCAGCTGCTGACAGGGCCTGGTCGCTCCGAGCCGGGATGCCGGTGGTCGTTTCCGGGCGCTCGCGCAGGCTCAGTGCCAGCCGGAGCACCGCGATCCACACGAGACAGGAGCCGAGCATGTGGGCTGCGACCAGGACCTCGGGGAGCTCGGTGAAGAACTGCACATAGCCGACGGCTCCCTGTGCGAGGAGCACCAGCAGCAGATCCCTCGCCCGGGCACTGGTGTCCGGCGGTGCGTCCACCATGCGCAGCACGAGCCACATGCCCAGAGCCAGCGCACACACGACCCAGGCCGCGATCGCGTGCACATGTGCGGTGCCCGCCCAGTCGAACCCCATCCGCGGGACCTCACTGCTGTCACCCGCGTGCGGGCCGGACCCCGTCACCACCGTGCCCGCCGCGATCAGTACGACGGACGCGGCGATCAGGACCCGGGACAGCTTGCGCACGGGGCGCGGGACGCGTGGCCGGGCGGTGCCGTCGCCCTCGCGGGTGCGCTGCCAGGTGATCGTGGTCACGGTGATCAGCGAGGTGGCGAGCAGGAAGTGGCCGGCGACGGTCCAGGGGTTGAGACCCGCCAAGACGGTGATGCCGCCGAGGACCGCATTGCCCATGACGATCCAGAACTGCGCCCAGCCCAGCCGGGTCAGACCGCGCCGCCAGGGCTTGGTCGAACGGGCGGCGGTGATCGCCCAGCCGACCGCCGCGCAGAGCACGTACGTCAGCATCCGGTTGCCGAATTCGATCGCGCCGTGCACGCCTTGCGCGGGCGTCGCGACGAGACTGTCGTCCGTGCACTTCGGCCAGGTGTCGCAGCCGAGACCGGAGCCGGTCAGCCGGACCGCGCCACCGGTGACCACGATGACGACGCTCATCACGAGGGCGGCGAGCGCGGCGCGCTGGAGCGTACGGGGCGTAGGCGTCCAGCGCCGGGCGACAAGAGCGAGTGGGGTCAACACGGCATCCATCGTAGGCGCCCGCTTGTGCGTGCATTCACGAGGGGCCGTGGCGCGGCTCGCTCACTCCCAGCGGAAGAACTTCGCCGCCGCGCCCAGTCCCAGGACCGCCCAGACCGCGAGGATCCCGATGTCGCCCCAGGGGATCCCCGATCCGTGCTGGAGCACGTCGCGCAGGCCGTCCGAGAGCGCGGCGATCGGCAGCAGGGCGAGCACCGACTGGACCGCGTCCGGGAACTTCTCCAGCGGCACGATCACCCCGCCGCCGACCAGCAGCAGAAGGAAGACCAGGTTGGCCGCGGCCAGGGTCGCCTCGGCCTTCAGGGTCCCGGCCATCAGCAGGCCGAGACCCGAGAAGGCCGCCGTACCGAGAACAAGCAGCAGGACCACGGCGAGCGGATTGCCCTGCGGGGACCAGCCGAGCGCGAACGCGATCGCCGCGAGAAGCGCGATCTGCAGCACTTCGGTGACGAGTACGGACAGGGTCTTCGCGCTCATCAGGGCCCATCGGGGGAGCGGAGAGGCGCCGAGCCGCTTCAGTACTCCGTACCGCCGCTCGAATCCCGTCGCGATGGCCTGCCCGGTGAACGCGGTCGACATCACCGCGAGCGCGAGGATTCCGGGGGCCAGGAAGTCGACCGCCGCGTCCTCTCCCGTTTCGACGATGTCGACCGTGGAGAACAGCACCAGCAGCAGCGTCGGGATGATCACCGTCAGCAACAGCTGCTCGCCGTTGCGCAGCAGCATCCGGGTCTCGAGCGCGGTCTGTGCCGCGATCATCCGGGACAGCGGCGCGGCGCCCGGCTTCGGCGTGAACGTACCGGCGGTCATCCGCGCAGCTCCTTACCGGTCAGTTCGAGGAAGACGTCCTCGAGCGTGTGCCGTTCCACCGAGATGCCGCCCGGCATCACCCCGTGCTGGGCACACCAGGTGGTCACGGTCGCCAGCAGCTGAGGGTCGATGTTGCCGGTGATGCGGTACGCGCCGGGCGTGAGCTCGGCCGCCGAGGTCCCGTCGGGCAGAGCCTTCAGCAGGGCCGCCAGGTCGAGACCGGGGCGCCCGGTGAAGCGGAGGGTGTTCTCCGCGCCGCCCCGGCAGAGCTGTTCGGGACTGCCCTGGGCGATGACCCTGCCTGCGTCGATGATCGCGACGTCGTCGGCGAGCTGCTCCGCCTCGTCCATGAAGTGCGTGGTGAGCACGACGCTGACGCCGTCGCTGCGCAGTTCGCGTACGAGCGCCCAGGTGGCCCGGCGGGCCTGCGGGTCCAGCCCGGCGGTCGGCTCGTCCAGGAAGACCAGCTCGGGACGGCCGACCACGGCCATGGCGAGGGCGAGCCGCTGCTGCTGGCCGCCGGAGAGCCTGCGGAACGTCGTGCGGCCGCAGCTCTCGAGCCCGAGCCGCTCGATGAGCGCGTCCACGTCGAGCGGATGGGCGTGCAGTTTGGCCATGTGCCGCAGCATCTCGTCGGCGCGGGCCCCCGAGTACACCCCTCCGGACTGCAGCATCACGCCGATCCGGGGACGCAGTGCGGAGGCGTCCGCGACCGGGTCCAGGCCGAGTACGCGCACGGTGCCGTCATCCGGACGGCGGTATCCCTCGCAGGTCTCGACGGTGGTGGTCTTGCCGGCACCGTTGGGGCCGAGGACGGCGGTGACCGTGCCCGCCGCGACGTCCAGGTCGAGGCCGTCCACCGCGGCCTTCTTGCCGTACCGCTTGACCAGGCCGCGGACTCGGACGACGGGCGCGATTTGCATACGGGCGAGTCTAGAGAGGGGCCGGGCCTCCCATGGCCGGGGGGCCGATTAGGTGACCCTTAGTGACCGAGGCCACCCGAGGCCGGAACCCTGACCGCTTGTCGCACCTTGGGGAATTACGCAACAATGGTGTTGTGAAATACGTCGGCGAGGCCCATGAGGAGCTCGCGACCGGAGAGCGGTCCACCCGCAACCGGGTCGCGCGGTCCATCCTGGACCACGGTCCCTCGACCGTGGCGGACCTCGCCGGGCGGCTGGGTCTTACCCAGGCCGCCGTCCGCAGGCACCTCGACGCACTCGTGGGTGACGACGTGGTCGAGCCCCGCGAACAGCGCGTGTACGGGGCCAGGACCCGTGGCCGCCCCGCCAAGGTCTTCGCACTCACCGACTGCGGCCGGGACGCCTTCGACCAGTCGTACGACAAGCTGGCCGTCGATGCCCTGCGCTGGATCGCCGAGGCGGCGGGCGGCGGGGAGCAGGGAGAAGCGGCGGTCGCCGCCTTCGCCCGCGCCCGGCTCGCCGCGCAGGCCGAGACCTACCGGGAGACCGTGGAAGCGGCCGGCCCGGAGGAGCGCACAGAGGCGCTCGCCAAGGCGTTGACCGCGGACGGGTACGCTGCTACAGCGCGCAGCGCACCGGTCGGCGAACAGCTCTGCCAGCACCACTGCCCGGTCGCCCATGTGGCCGAGCAGTTCCCGCAGCTCTGTGAGGCGGAGACCGAGGTCTTCGCTCATCTGCTCGGGACTCATGTGCAGCGTCTGGCCACCATCGCCCATGGCGACGGGGTGTGCACGACGTTCATTCCGCGCAGCGGAACACAGACCACCACCGAAGCATCTGCAAGTACGGCCGGGAGGAACCCCGCATGACTCTCCCCACGGAGACTGCCCACCCTGAGCTCGACGGCCTGGGCACGTACGAATACGGCTGGGCCGACTCCGACGTGGCCGGCGCTTCTGCGAAGCGCGGTCTCTCCGAGGAGGTCGTCCGCGACATCTCGGCGAAGAAGTCCGAGCCGGAGTGGATGCTGAAGCTGCGGCTCAAGGGTCTGCGCCTGTTCGACAAGAAGCCCATGCCGAACTGGGGCTCCGACCTGTCGGGCATCGACTTCGACAACATCAAGTACTTCGTGCGGTCCACCGAGAAGCAGGCCGCTTCCTGGGAGGAACTGCCCGAGGACATCAAGAACACGTACGACAAGCTCGGCATCCCGGAGGCGGAGAAGCAGCGCCTCGTCGCCGGTGTCGCGGCCCAGTACGAGTCCGAGGTCGTCTACCACCAGATCCGTGAGGACCTGGAGGAGCAGGGCGTCATCTTCCTCGACACGGACACCGCGCTGAAGGAGCACCCGGAGCTCTTCCAGGAGTACTTCGGCACGGTCATCCCGGTCGGCGACAACAAGTTCGCCTCGCTGAACTCGGCCGTGTGGTCCGGCGGCTCCTTCATCTACGTCCCCAAGGGCGTGAAGGTCGACATCCCGCTGCAGGCCTACTTCCGTATCAACACGGAGAACATGGGCCAGTTCGAGCGGACGCTGATCATCGTCGACGAGGACGCCTACGTCCACTACGTCGAGGGCTGCACCGCCCCGATCTACTCCTCGGACTCGCTGCACAGTGCCGTGGTCGAGATCATCGTAAAGAAGGGCGGCCGCTGCCGCTACACGACGATCCAGAACTGGTCGAACAACGTCTACAACCTGGTCACCAAGCGTGCCGTGGCGTACGAGGGCGCGACCATGGAGTGGGTCGACGGCAACATCGGCTCCAAGGTCACCATGAAGTACCCGGCCGTCTACCTGATGGGCGAGCACGCCAAGGGCGAGACCCTGTCCATCGCCTTCGCGGGCGAGGGCCAGCACCAGGACGCCGGCGCCAAGATGGTTCACATGGCTCCGAACACCTCGTCCAACATCGTCTCCAAGTCGGTGGCGCGAGGCGGTGGCCGTACCTCCTACCGCGGTCTGATCGAGATCGGCGAGGGCGCGCCGGGCGCGAAGTCCAACGTGCTCTGCGACGCGCTGCTGGTCGACACGATCTCCCGCTCGGACACCTACCCGTACGTGGACGTCCGCGAGGACGACGTGTCCATGGGCCACGAGGCGACCGTCTCCAAGGTCTCCGACGACCAGCTCTTCTACCTGATGAGCCGCGGTATGACGGAGTTCGAGGCGATGGCCATGATCGTGCGCGGTTTCGTGGAGCCGATCGCGCGTGAGCTGCCCATGGAGTACGCACTGGAGCTCAACAGGCTGATCGAGCTGCAGATGGAGGGCTCTGTCGGCTGACACAGCCCGGCATCGCCGTCCGGACCACCGCAGCGCTTCATTTCTGACGTAGAGAGAGAGCACGACGACAGCCATGGCTGAGGCTCAGAACATTCCGGCGGGTTCCACCACCGCCGGGTCCATCGCGGTGGCCGCCGAGTCCACCGTCGCCACCCGTATGAGTGCGCCCCCGTCCTTCGACGTGGCGGACTTCCCCGTCCCCCACGGCCGCGAGGAGGAGTGGCGGTTCACGCCGCTCGACCGCCTTCGCGGTCTGCACGACGGCACCGCCGAGGCGGGTGGCGTGCTCACCGTCGAGGTGACCGCTCCCGAGGGTGTCACCGTCGAGACGGTGGACCGCGGCGACGCGCGGCTCGGCAGGGCGGGCACCCCGGTGGACCGGGTCACCGCCCAGGCCTACACCTCCTTCGAGAAGGCCTCGGTGGTCTCGGTGCCCAAGGAGACCGTGCTCGACGAGCCGATCCGGATCGCGGTGCACGGTGAGGGCGGTACCGCGTTCGGCCACCAGGTCGTGGAGCTGGGTGCCTTCGCCGAGGCGGTCGTCGTCATCGACCACACCGGTGACGCCGTGCTCGCCGCCAACGTCGACTACGTCCTGGGCGACGGCGCGAAGCTGACCGTCGTCTCCGTACAGGACTGGGACGACAAGGCCGTCCACGTGGCGCAGCACAACGCGCTCGTCGGCCGTGACGCGTCCTTCAAGTCGGTCACCGTCACCTTCGGCGGAGACCTCGTCCGTATCCACCCGCGCGTGCAGTACGCGGGCCCCGGCGGGGAGGCCGAGCTCTTCGGCCTGTACTTCACCGACCAGGGCCAGCACCAGGAGCACCGTCTCCTGGTCGACCACAACGCGCCGCACTGCCGCTCCAACGTCGCCTTCAAGGGCGCACTGCAGGGCCAGGACGCGCACGCGGTCTGGATCGGCGACGTGCTGATCCGCGTCATGGCCGAGGGCACCGACACGTACGAGCTGAACCGCAACCTCGTCCTCACCGACGGCGCGCGGGTCGACTCGGTCCCCAACCTGGAGATCGAGACCGGCGAGATCGTCGGCGCGGGCCACGCCTCCGCGACCGGCCGCTTCGACGACGAGCAGCTTTTCTACCTGCAGTCGCGCGGCATCCCGGCCGGCGAGGCACGCCGGCTCGTGGTCCGCGGCTTCTTCGCCGAGCTGGTCCAGCAGATCGGTCTGCCGGATGTGGAGGAGCGCCTGATCGCCAAGATCGACGCCGAGCTGGAAACTTCCGTCTGATGGCCTTCGTCAAGGCCTGTGCGCTGAGCGAGCTGGAGGACGGCACCCCGAAGCGGGTAGAGCTCGACGGCACGCCGGTCTCCATCGTCCGGACCGAGGGTGAGGTGTTCGCGATCAACGACATCTGCTCGCACGCGAACGTGTCCCTCTCGGAGGGCGAGGTGGAGGACTGCATGATCGAGTGCTGGCTGCACGGATCCAGCTTCGACCTCCGTACCGGCAAGCCGTCCGGTCTTCCCGCGACGCGCCCCGTCCCCGTGTACCCCGTAAAGATCGAAGGGGACGATGTGCTCGTCTCCGTCACACAGGAGTCCTGAGGCACCCATGGCAACGCTTGAAATCAACGACCTGCACGTCACCGTCGAGGCCGATGGTGGCGCCCGCGAGATCCTCAAGGGCGTCGACCTGACCGTCAAGCAGGGCGAGACGCACGCCATCATGGGCCCGAACGGCTCCGGCAAGTCGACTCTTGCGTACTCGCTCGCCGGTCACCCGAAGTACACGATCACCAGCGGCTTCGTCACCCTCGACGGCGAGGACGTCCTGGAGATGACCGTCGACGAGCGCGCCCGCGCCGGTGTCTTCCTCGCCATGCAGTACCCGGTCGAGGTCCCCGGTGTCTCGGTCTCCAACTTCCTGCGTACGTCGGCGACGGCGATCCGCGGTGAGGCCCCCAAGCTGCGGCTGTGGGTCAAGGAGGTCAAGGAGGCCATGGAGCGCCTCAACATGGACCCGGCCTTCGCCGAGCGCAACGTCAACGAGGGCTTCTCCGGCGGTGAGAAGAAGCGTCACGAGATCCTTCAGCTCGAGCTGCTCAAGCCGAAGATCGCGATCCTCGACGAGACCGACTCCGGCCTGGACGTCGACGCGCTCCGGATCGTCTCCGAGGGCGTCAACCGCGTGCGCGAGTCCGGTGAGGTCGGCACCATGCTGATCACGCACTACACCCGGATCCTGCGCTACATCAAGCCCGACTTCGTGCACGTGTTCGCGAACGGCCGCATCGCCGAGTCCGGCGGCGCCGAACTCGCCGACAAGCTCGAGGCCGAGGGCTACGAGTCCTACGTGAAGGGTGGCGCGACCGCGTGACACAGCTGCCGGGGCTCCTCGACACCGAAGCGATCCGCAAGGACTTCCCCCTGCTGGATCGTGTGGTCCACGACGGGAAGAAGATCGTTTATCTGGACAACGCGGCGACTTCGCAGAAGCCGCGCCAGGTTCTCGACGCGCTGAACGAGTACTACGAGCGGCACAACGCCAACGTCCACCGTGGCGTCCACGTGCTTGCCGAGGAGGCCACGGCGCTGTACGAGGGCTCCCGCGACAAGGTCGCCGCCTTCATCAACGCGCCGAGCCGCGACGAGGTGATCTTCACCAAGAACGCCTCCGAGTCGCTCAACCTCGTCGCCAACATGCTGGGCTGGGCCGACGAGCCCTACCGGGTGGACCACGAGACCGAAGTGGTCATCACGGAGATGGAGCACCACTCCAACATCGTGCCGTGGCAGCTGCTCTCGCAGCGCACCGGCGCGAAGCTGAAGTGGTTCGGTCTCACCGACGACGGCCGGCTCGACCTGTCCAACATCGAAGAGATCATCACCGAGAAGACGAAGATCGTCTCCTTCACGCTGGTCTCCAACATCATGGGCACGATCAACCCGGTCGAGGCGATCGTCCGGCGCGCTCAGGACGTCGGCGCCCTGGTGCTGATCGACGCCTCGCAGGCCGCCCCGCACATGCCGCTCGACGTGCAGGCGCTCGGCGCCGACTTCGTGGCCTTCACCGGCCACAAGATGTGCGGCCCGACGGGCATCGGCGTCCTCTGGGGTCGGCAGGAGCTGCTCGAGGACCTGCCGCCGTTCCTCGGCGGCGGCGAGATGATCGAGACGGTTTCGATGCACTCGTCGACGTACGCCCCCGCTCCGCACAAGTTCGAGGCCGGTACCCCTCCGATCGCCCAGGCCGTCGGCCTCGGCGCCGCCGTGGACTACCTCTCCTCGATCGGCATGGAGAACATCGCCGCGCACGAGCACGCGATCACGGAGTACGCGGTCCGGCGCCTGCTGGAGGTACCCGACCTGCGGATCATCGGCCCCACCACGGCCGAGGACCGCGGCGCGGCGATCTCCTTCACGCTCGGCGACATCCACCCGCACGACGTGGGGCAGGTACTCGACGAGCAGGGCATCGCGGTCCGGGTCGGCCACCACTGCGCGCGGCCGGTCTGCCTGCGGTACGGAATTCCTGCGACCACGCGAGCGTCGTTCTACCTGTACTCCACGCCGGCCGAGGTCGACGCCTTGGTCGACGGGCTGGAGCACGTACGGAACTTCTTCGGCTAGGGGCTGGGACGTGAAGCTGGATTCGATGTACCAGGAAGTCATCCTGGATCATTACAAGCACCCGCACGGGCGGGGCTTGCGGGATGGCGACGCCGAGGTGCACCACGTCAACCCGACGTGCGGCGACGAGATCACGCTCCGCGTGAAGTACGACGGCCGGACCATCGCCGACGTCTCGTACGAGGGCCAGGGCTGCTCCATCAGCCAGGCCAGCGCCTCCGTGCTGAACGAGCTGCTCGTCGGCAAGGAGCTGGCCGAGGCGCAGAAGATCCAGAGCACCTTCCTGGAGCTGATGCAGTCCAAGGGCAAGCTCGAACCGGACGATGCCATGGAAGAGGTGCTGGAGGACGCGGTCGCGTTCGCCGGCGTCTCGAAGTACCCCGCCCGGGTGAAATGCGCGCTGCTGAGCTGGATGGCGTGGAAGGACGCGACTGCCCAGGCACTGGGCGAGGGCGCCGAGAGGAAGACGGCATGAGCGAGAACACTGTGACCACGAAGCCCGCCTCCGAGGACGAGGTCCGTGAGGCGCTGTACGACGTCGTCGACCCCGAGCTGGGCATCGACGTCGTCAACCTCGGCCTGATCTACGGCATTCACATCGACGACTCCAACGCCGCCACGCTCGACATGACGCTGACGTCCGCGGCCTGCCCGCTGACCGATGTCATCGAGGACCAGGCGAAGTCGGCGACCGAGGGGATCGTCAGCGAACTGAAGATCAACTGGGTCTGGATGCCGCCGTGGGGCCCGGACAAGATCACGGACGACGGCCGTGAGCAGCTGCGCGCGCTCGGCTTCAACGTCTGAGCTGCGGGTCTGAGCAGTCAGTACGCATAGCGCGTACGCCAGAGGGGCGGGGCCCACCATTGCCGGTGGAGCCCCGCCCCTCTGCTGTCCGCAGCGCCCGGCGCCCGGCGCTCAGCGTTGCGGCGGCCCGGCCATCGGCATGCCCGCGGCCTCCGCCAGCCTCAGGTCCAGGCTCTCCCGGCGGATGCGCTGGTCCACGTAGAGCAGGCTCGCGACCAGCTGCGGGAGGATCGTCTGAACGATCTGGCTGATCGCGCCGCCGAGCATGCTGAGTCCGAGGTAGGCGCCCATGGAGCCGTATATCGCGGAGGGGCTGGGATCCGCACCGGCGGTCATCATGCCGGGCAGCATCGTGAACGCTCCGACGATCGAGAACGGCAGCTGGATGATGTAGCCCAGCGCCGCGGCCAGGATGATCGTCAGCAGCCCGATGCCGAAGGTCCGCCACCAGCTGCCCTGAACCAGCCGCGCGGAGCGGCGCAGGGCCGCGACCGGGCCGTGTTCCTCGAAGACCGCGGCGGCCGGTGCCAGACAGAACCGCACCCACAGCCAGACCGTCACCGGCAGCGACGCCAGCATCAGCAGGGCCCAGATGCCGAACAGGGTGCCGGCGGCGTCCTGACCTTCGCCGGCGGACGCCGCGAGGAGCCCGAGCATGACGACACCGAAGGCCAGCATCGGAGCGCCGGCGATCAGTGAGGTGAGGAGCACGGTGCCGAGCACCGAGGGCATCCGGGACCAGGCGCGGCGCCAGATCGCGCCGAAGGTGGCCGGGCGGCCGAGGACCGCGTCCTGGACCACGGCCGAGGTGGCGGCGTAGACCACCGCGGTGCTGAACATCATCAGCAATATGGAGAAGAGGACCACCGCGCCGAGGGCGGTGAGCAGGGTGCGGCCGTCCTCCCACGGCAGATCGCCGTACTCCAGGTGGTCGAACCACGCCCGGAGACTGTCCTCGACGGCCAGGTACGCGATCAGCAGGGCGCCCAGTACGGCGACGAGTGCCGCGCCGTACGCGATGACCGCCGTGCCGAACAGCGGCTTCCAGTACCGGCTCATGGCCGAGAAGGCCCCGCCCAGAAGGTCGCCCAGCGTGAGCGGCCGCAGGGGTATCACCCCCGGTTTGGGCGGAGGCGGCATCCACCCGCCGCCCGGCGGACCCCATCCCGGCTGCCCTCCGTACGGTGCGCCGCCACCCGGCGGCCCCCATGCCGGACCGCCCGGCTGTCCGCCGGCTTCTCCGCCCGGCCCGCCGGGCGGGCCCCACCCCATGTTGTCCGACATCAGTGCGCTCCGCTGTCTGCTCGTTTCCCCCATTGACCGGGACACGGTAACCGGTGCCACGCGATCTCCGTATGGCTGGGGCACAGCGTCGTTGTGTACGAGCGTACGCATAGTTGTGTACTGTCGTACACATGCCATACGTACTGCTGGCCGCGGCCATCGCGGCGGAGGTGGCCGGGACCACGGCCATGAAGTTCAGCGACGGGTTCAGCAAGCTGTGGCCGTCCCTGGGGACGGTCGCCGGATACCTTCTCGCCTTCACCCTGCTTGCGCAGACCCTGAAGACGATGCAGGTCGGTACGGCCTATGCGATCTGGGCGGGCGTCGGCACCGCCTTGGTCGCCGTCATCGGCATGGTCTTCCTGGATGAGACGGCGAGCGCGGCCAAACTGGCCGGCATCGCGCTGGTGATTGGTGGAGTCGTCCTGCTCAACCTCGGCGGTGCGCACTGATGGCGCGCAGGTACGACCCCGAGCGCCGCCGGCGCATCATCGACGCAGCGATACGGGTGGTCGCCCGGAAAGGCATCGGCGGGCTCAGCCACCGGTCCGTCGCGGCCGAGGCGGATGTACCGCTGGGCTCGACGACGTACCACTTCAAGACGCTCGACGAGTTGATGGTCGCCGCGCTGCGCCAGGCCAACGAAGGCTTCGCCAAGGCCGTGAGCGAGAGCGGCGCGTTCGAGGATCCGCATGCGGATCTCGCCGAGGAGCTCGCCCGGCTGCTGGGCGAGTGGCTCTCCGGCGACCGTACGGGGGTCGAGCTGGAGTACGAGCTGTATCTGGCCGCCCTGCGCAGGCCGGCGCTCCGCCCGGTCGCCGCCGAGTGGTGCGAGGGCGTGGCCGAGGCGCTGGCCGCGCGCACCGATCCGGTGACGGCGCGGGCGCTGGTCGCGCTGATGGACGGCATCTGCCTCCAGGTCCTGTTGACCGACGCCGCGTACGACCCCGCGTACGCGAAGGAGATGCTGGCACGGATCATCCGCTGAGGATGCCGCCTGTGAAGCGGGTGACGGCGGCCAGCGCGGCCCGCACGCTCGCCTCGATGTCCGTCACCGGGTAGAAGACCTCTCGCACCACCCGGTCGCGGTCGATCACCAGAGTCAGCCGCTTGAGCCGGCTCACCCCGGCGGCGCGGAAGGTCGGCAGGCGCAGCGCGGCGGTCAGGGCGAGCTCGGCGTCCGAGAGCAGCGGGAATCGCAGCCGCTCCTTGTCGGCGAAGGCCCGCTGCTCGTCCGGGCGTTGCGTGGAAACCCCGTGCACGGTCGCGCCCGCGGCGGTGAACTCGGCCGACCGGTCGCGGTAGGTGCTGGATTCGAGCGTGCAGCCGGCAGCGCCCGGGATCTCCGCCCAGCCCGGCGGATAGGACTCGCCGTGGGCGTACGCGCCGGGGAAGCAGTACAGGACGGTATACGGCGATACGGAGACCGGATCGCGCACCTCGCCCCGGTGGTCCAGCAGCCGGAGGTCCGGCACCCGGGTGCCGGCCAGTTCATGGACGCGTTCGGCCTCCCTGGAGGCCTCGGCCGTCGTCGCCGTCATCTCTCCCTCTCCCATCACCCAGGTGTCTCCCCAGTCCTGAAGGGCGACCAGTACGGGCAGCAGCGCGCGGCCGCGCGGGGTGAGCCGGTACTCGTACCTGACCGGGCGGTCCTGGTACGGCTCGCGCGTCAGCACACCCGCGTCGACCAGCAGTCGCAGCCGCTCGGCCAGCACCTTGCGGGACATCCCCAGCTCGCGTTGCAGGGCGTCGAAGCGGTGCACACCGCGGGCGGCGTCGCGCACGATCAGCAGCGTCCACCAGTCGCCGACGACGTCGAGGGCCTGGGCGACGGCGCAGTTCGCGTCACCGAGGCTCGTGCGCTGGGCCATGGCCTCTCCTGTCTGCCGTCCGGCATGTCCCGTCCGCCGAACGGGCGTTGACCCGAGGCTGTCATGCTGACATAGTCCGTTCCCAAAGGGAACTCACTCGGGCGGGGGCGGAATGGGGATGCTTCGCGGAGTGCCGCGGACGGTCCGGCTGCTGGCGTTCGGCGGCTTCTTCAACGCGGTCGTCAGCTTCACCTTCATCTACCTCTTCGTCTATCTGACCGGGCCGCGCGGACTCACTGTCGGACAGGCCGGGCTGATCAGCGGCGTCGGCGGTATCGGCCTGGTGGCGGGCAACTTCACCGGCGGCTGGTTCGGAGACCGCTACGGCCACCGCCGGATGCTGCTCATCGGCTCCACCGCCGCCGGCGCGGTCCTGGTCACGCTCCCGGCGCTCCCGGTCTCCGCCCTGTACCTCGCGCTCCCGGCCGCCCAGTACGCCGCGGGTGTCGTCCGTGCCGCCAACTCCGCGCTCGTCGCCGTGTCGGTCCCGGAGGGCAGTCGCCGCCAGGGCTTCGCCGTCATGCGCTTCGCGGCGAACGCCGGGTTCACCGTGGGCCCGCCGCTCGGGGCGCTGGTTGCCGCCCGCTTCTCGTACGACTGGCTCTTCGTCGCCGACGGCGCCGGAACCCTGATCTTCGCCACCTACGCAGCCCGCGTCCTGCCGGCACACGGGGCCGTGCAGCACCGGCGCACGTACGAACCGGGGGCGCCCGGCCTCTTCCGGGAACTACGGGCGCGGCCCACCGTCCTGGTGCTCCTCGTCGCGATCGTCTGTGTCGACCTGGTCTACCGGCAGCAGTACTCCACCCTGCCCGTCTTCCTCGCCGACCACGGCCTGGACGCCCAGGTGTACGGCTGGCTGCTCGCCATCAACGGCGGCGTCATCCTCTGCCTCGAACTCCCCGCCGCGCACGCGCTGCGGGGGCGAGCCCCGCTCTCCGTCGTCGGCACCGGCCTGCTGCTGGTGGCGCTCGGATACGCCGTGCTGATTCCGGGAGCGGGGCTGCTGCTCGCGGTCACCATGATGGTGTCGCTGACGGCGGGCGAGATCCTCTACAAGACCACGGCCACGGCCTACGTCGCCGATCAGGCGCCGGACCATGCCCAGGGCCGTTTCCAGAGCCTGTACGCCGGGGCGTCGATCAGCGGCCAGGTTCTGGCGCCGCCACTCGGCGGCGCGCTCTACACCGTCGCGCCGGCCCTGCTCTGGCCCGCCTGCACGGTGCTCGCGGGGGCGGCGGGGGCGGCGGTACTGGCAGCGCGACGGCTGCGTGAACCCGTACCGGCGTCACAGCTCCCCGAACCCCTGTCGCCGTTGTCGACCAGCCGGGTGGGCGCCGCGGAAGCGGCCGGCGCGGCCGGTCCCGAGGGGGCGTCCGCCCGCGCGCGACCGGCACCTGAGACCGGTTCGCTCCCGGGCGGCCCGGGCGGTTAGGTTTTCTGTTATGACCGACACCACTGCTACTCGCTCCACCGGCGCCGTCGCCGCCGGACTCGCCACCCTCGCCGACGACGGCACCGTCCTCGACACCTGGTTCCCCGCACCCGAGCTCGTGTCCGAGCCGGGCCCCTCCGGCACCGAGCGGCTCACCGCCGAGCGCACCGTCGAGCTGCTCGGGGAGGCCGCGCCGAAGGCGATCGGGCCCGACCCGCGCCGCGGGGTCCAGGTCGTCGCCGTCCGTACGGTCATCGCCTCGCTCGACGACAAGCCGCTGGACGCCCACGACGCCTACCTGCGCCTGCACCTGCTGAGCCACCGGCTGGTCAAGCCGCACGGCCAGAACCTGGACGGCGTCTTCGGGCTGCTCGCGAACGTGGCGTGGACGAGCCTCGGCCCGGTCGCCGTCGACCAGGTCGAGACCGTCCGCCTGAACGCGCGGGCCGAAGGCCTGCACCTCCAGGTCACCTCGATCGACAAGTTCCCGCGCATGACGGACTACGTGGCACCCAAGGGCGTCCGCATCGCCGACGCGGACCGGGTCCGCCTCGGCGCGCACCTCGCCGACGGCACCACGGTCATGCACGAGGGCTTTGTGAACTTCAATGCCGGCACCCTCGGCACGTCGATGGTCGAGGGCCGGATCTCCGCCGGTGTCGTCATCGGTGACGGCACCGACATCGGCGGCGGCGCCTCCACCATGGGCACTCTCTCCGGTGGCGGCAAGCAGATCATCTCGATCGGCGAGCGCTGCCTCGTCGGCGCTGAGGCGGGCGTCGGTATCGCGCTCGGCGACGAGTGCATCATCGAGGCCGGGCTGTACGTGACCGCGGGCACCCGCGTCACGATGCCCGACGGCCAGGTCGTCAAGGCGCTGGAGCTCTCCGGCGCCGACAACATCCTCTTCCGCCGCAACTCGGTTACCGGCGCTGTCGAGGCCCGCCCGAACAACGCGGTCTGGGGTGGCCTGAACGAGATCCTGCACAGCCACAACTAGGGTCTGCCGTTTGGATCAGGCCGGACCCCGCCGGGCCGCCAAGATCCAGAGAGACCCTTAGCAGGCGCCGTGGCGGACAGGGCCTGGGTGAGCGCCGCGTACGCCTCCAGCAGCCCGTCGACCGTTTCCCGGTCGGCGGGCTGCAGCGGTTCGCGGACCGGTCCCGCGGGCAGGCCGAGTGCCGCGAGCAGCGCCTTCGCGGTCACCGTACCGGGGAGGCCGGAGGCCATCATCAGCTCCGTCAGCGCGAGCGTGCGCTGGTTCAGCCGCGCCGCCTCGGCTGTCTCGCCCGCGTCGTAGGCGTCCAGGACCGCCCGCAGCCGCGGCGCCGCCACATTGGCCACGGTCGAGACGAAACCGGCGCCGCCCACCGCGTACAGCGGAAGGTTCAGTTCCTCGCAGCCCGAGTAGTACGCGAGACCGGTGCGGGAAATGACCTTCGTGCTGCCCAGCAGGTCGTACGCGCAGTCCTTGACCGCGGTGATCCGCGGGTGATCCGCCAGCCGGAGCATGGTGTCCGGCTCGATACGGGTACCGGTGCGGCCGGGGATGTCGTACACCATCAGCGGGACGCCGACCGCGTCCGCGACGCGGCGAAAGTGCGCCTCGACGGCGTGCTGCGGCGGGCGGCTGTAGTACGGCGTGACCACCAGCAGACCATCGGCGCCCGCACGTTCGGCGGCCCGCGCCAGCTCGACGGTATGGCGGGTGTCCGCGCTGCCCACGCCGGCCAGCACGGTCGCGCGGTCACCCACAGCGTCCGCCACAGCGCGGATCAGCTCCGTCTTCTCGCGGTCCGTGGTCGTGGGGGACTCGCCGGTGGTGCCGCTCAGCACGAGTCCGTCGCACCCTCCGTCCACCAGATGGGCGGCGAGCTTCTGCGCGCCGTCGCCGTCGAGGGCGCCGACGTCGGTGAAGGGCGTGACCATCGCGCACAGAGCGCGGCCGAAGGTGTGCGGTGAGGGTGAGGGCATGACCGCAGTGTGGCCGCGCCGAGCCGTGCGGCTCCACTTAAATCTGCTTCAGCGACGGTGGAAGCGCCGCTACACGATGTACCGGACTCATGAGACGAGCACGGCACGGCTTGACCTCAACTTTGGTTGATGTCTGAGGATGGCTCTCGGCACGCACCGGCAGAAACGGCCACGACCGAGGAGATCCCCATGACCACACAGGCCGCCCTCGACGCACTGCCCGACCTCACCCGTTCCGATGCCCGGACCGTCGTGTCCAGCACGTGGGGCCTGGAAACGCCCGAGCGGCAGCGGGCCGCGGTCGACGCCATCGCAGAGGCCTGGCGGAGCCGGCCGTGGCCGAGCGAGGGCCTGCTCTCGTACACCGTCTACGCGGGCAACGACGGGGACACCCTGCTGCACTACTCGCAGTGGACGAACCCGGCCGCGTTCGCCGCGTTCACCCGCATCCACCGGGACGACCGTGTCGCGGACATCGACGCGGCGGTGCCCGGGATCAAGCGGCTGGGCCTCGGCCAGTACGAGCTCTACCGCAGCACCACCCCCCGGCCCGGTGACACCCCGGTACCGGAGGTCGTCGTGATCGTCGACGTGGAGTTCGAGGGGCCCGATCCGGAACGGCAGCGCGCCTGGGTCGACGCCGTCTTCGAGGCGATGGCCGGCGATCCGCATCCGCACCCCGGCGGGATCGCCGGGCACTTCCACGTGAGTACGGACGGCACCCGGGTGCTGAACTACGCGGAGTGGGAGAGCGAGCAGGCGCACATCGAGGCACTCGCCGCCCCCGGCGACGGCATCGGATCCGCCACTCCTCAGTGGCACCGGGTGCAGAACTATCCGGGCGTCACCGGGGGCGGCGTGAACAGGTACACGCCCGCACTGCGGCTCATCCCCGGCTAGGCGGCTTGTCCTCGGGGAGGAAGCCGGGGCCCGGCCGGGACGGCGGCCGGACCCCGGGGTCTTCATCCGGCCGTACTACGGACGGAAGCGCACGACCTGCGGGTCGTGGTCGCTGTTCTGGTCGGCGAACTCGGCGTTGATGTGCACGCTGTCGTAGCTGAAGTCGTCGATCGACGGGCTGGTCAGGATCTGGTCCAGAACCTGTGCGTTGCCCTGGAAGACGTACGAGTAACGCTCCGAACGCGGCAGGGACTTGATGGCCGGGTAGAGCGCACCGCCGTCCGTCAGTGCCTTCGTCGTCGCCGAGAACTCGAAGTCGTTGATGTCACCGACGACGAGGACGTCCGCGTTGCGCTGGACCTTCAGGATGTCCTTGACGAAGCTGTTGACGGCCTGCGCCTGGAGCAGGCGCTTGGCCTCCGAGGAGCGTACCGGCGGCTGGTGGTGCGAGGTGAGGGACTCGTCGCCGCCCTTCGAGCCGAAGTGGTTGGCGACCACGAAGACCGTACGGCCGCGGAAGGTGAACTCGCCCGCCAGCGGCTTGCGGCTGTTCTCCCAAGCCGTGTTGGCCGGGTCGATCCGGCCGGGTGAGAGGGTCAGGGCAGCGTGCCGGCCCTCCTGTACGACACCCGTCGCCGCTGTCGCGTTGCCGCCGGCGCGGTCGGTGAACGAGACCCGCTCAGGGTTGAAGAGGAAGACCTGGCGGATGTTGCCGCCCGGCTCGCCGCCGTCCTTGTTGTTCTCCGGGTCGACGGTGCGCCACTCGTACACCGGGCCCCCGGCGGCGACGATCGCGTCCGTGAACTTCTTCAGCGTCTGGTCCGCGGCGACCGTGCCGTCGTTCTTCGCGCCGTTGTTGTCCTGGATCTCCTCCAAGGCCAGGATGTCGGGCGAAGCGAGGTTGTCGACGACGGCACCCGCGAGCGCGTCGAACTTCTCCTGCGGGTCGCCGGGGTCGAGGTTCTCGACGTTGTACGTGGCCACGGCCAGCTCGCCGCGTCGCTGCGGCCGGGTGGACTCGCGCTCCAGACCCTCGTCCGTGACCGTGCCGAGCGTGCGCGCCGTCAGGGTGTAGCCGCCGAACTGGTTGAAGTCCAGCGGGCCTTCGGTCGTACCGGTCAGGAAGTCCCCGACGTTCGCCTTGGGGAACGGCTGTTGCGAGACCGGCGTGAGCTGCTGGATCTGCAGCCGGCCCGTGTTCTGGGAAGTGTACGAGCCGTAGACCGTGCCGCCGCGCCGGCTGTCGTGCTCGCGCGGCTTGACGGTCACCCACAGCTCGTTGAACGGGTCGGTGGCGCCCACGACACGGGACGTGCCGATACGGACGTTGCTGCCCTCCAGGGACTCGTAGTAGTCCAGGGCGGACGCACGCGGGGTGAGCGGAAGTGCGTTGATACTGCCGCCGGCCGCCGCGTCGCCCTGCGGGGTGTACGCCGCGGGCACGGACTTGGCCGAGATGGTGACCGGCGCGGGCAGCGCGTTGCCGGAAGAGACCACGGTCACCGTGGGCTTGGAGATCTGGGTGACCGACTGGTTGCCGGAGTTGATGCCGCCGGGGACGAACTCTCCGACGAGACCGGAGACCTTGACCGCGTCGCCCACGGCGACCGTCGGCGCCGAGCCGGTGAAGACGAAGACTCCCTCGCTGGTCGCGGCGTTGTCGTCGGCCTGCGGGTCCTGGAACCAGAAGCCCCTGGAACCGTACGTACGCACACCGGTGACGATGCCCTGGACATCGGTGACCTGCTGGCCGGCGAGCGGGGATATCCGTGTGGTGCCCTGGATGTCGTGGATCCGTACCTCGGCGGCGGACGCGGAGGAGGAACCGGCGAGCAGGCCGGTGGCCAGAGCGCCGGCCACGACGGCCGCTACAGCGGCGGATCTCGGAACGGATGAACGGGCTGACATGTATGGACTCCGGGTGGTCAATGAGGGACGGAGTGAGAGGTCTACGCGCGTCAATCTCTTGTGTGGCCAGGGGAGTTGTCAAGGCTTCGCAGGTATACGAAACCTGACGGGTACATGAACCCGATGAGATGGGGCGAAATGCGTCTACGCTGGGGCGCCGACCGATCCGTACCCTCCGAGGAGAACCAGCAGATGTCCGCAGAGCGCCCGACCCTGCCGCCGGTGCGGCTGCACTCCGACGCCGAGCTGGCACGCGACGCGCTCGCCACGCCGCTGATGGCCCGAGCCGTGCGGCTCGCACGCTGGGCCGGACCCGGCACCCGGGTCGGCGCGGGCGGTGAACTCGTCGAGGAGCAGCTGCAGGCCGCCGCCGAGGAGCTCGGACTCGGCGCGGACGAGGACGGCCCGGCGTACGCGAGCGAAGCGTGGCGACTCGCGGTCGACACCGGGCTCGTCGACGTCGAGGACCCGGCGGCGGGCGCCGGGGACGGCGCCCCGGGCGCCACCGTCACCGCGGGCGAGGACCTGGCTCTGGTCACCTCCGGCAGCCCGCGGGAGGTCCTCGAACTGTGGCTCGCCGGACTGGACGCCGTACTCGCCGACGCGACAGTGCCCCCGCTCGACGATCTCGTCGACGCCATGGAGGAGGGCGGCGAGATCGACTTGAGCACGCTGAACTGGGACCCGCAGGGCGAGGCCGACTTCCTGGACGGCGTTCTCGGCAACCTCTATCTGCTGTCCGTCAACGAGGGCGGTTCCGGAGAGGGGCCCGTGCCGCTGCCCGTCCTCGCCGCGTCGATGATCGTGCCCGACGACATGGGCGAGCCCACCGACGACGTCCTGGAGCAGGTCTCGGACGCGATGATGCGGCTCGACGACCAGTTCCGGCTGCTGGAGCCGATCGGACTCGTCGAATACCGGCCGGTGGACGACGAGTTGATGTCCGAGACGGACGAGGACTACGCCGAGCCCACCGACGAGGACGACGTTGCCCGATACGGGATGGTCCGGCTCACCCCGCTCGGTCTGTACGGCATCCGGGCGCGCATGCTCGAAGCGGGCTTCGACGCGCCCGCCGTCGGTGACCTGGTGGACAAGGGCGCCGACGTCCTGCTCGACTCCGTCGCCCGCTTCCCCGAGACCTCTGCCCAGGCGGAGATCGAGCAGTGGCTCGCACGCCGTGAAAACCTCGGCGCCGCACGCGATTTGCTGGCCGCAGCCCGCGGTGCGGACCAGGGCGCCCCGCTGCGCCGGCTCCGCTGCCAGCAGGCGCTGTCCCTGACCGGGCCGGAGGCCGAACCCGCACTGCGCGCAGTGCTCGACGACGCGGAACTGGGCGGCCTGGCCCGGGTCTGGCTGGCCGAGCGGGGCGCGGCCGACGTGCCGGCGCCGCCGGAGTCCATGGTTTTCTGGCTGACGATCGACACGATCGCCGCGCAGCTCGGCGCCGAGGGCGACTCGGCGGAGCTGCAGGGCCTCGTCGAGGGCCTGGTGGGGCAGCACAGCGGCTTCTTCGATGCGGCCTGGCGGGTGGACCATCCGGCCACCGCGGACGTCCTGGAGGCGATGGGCCGGCTGCACCCGGACAGGAAGGTGGCGAAGGACGCGCGCAAGGCGGCGTTCAAGGCCCGGTCCCGCCGGTAGGGACAGCGGTGCGCCCCGGTACCGGACCGGGGCGTCCTTCCGCGCCGGACCGGACGCCCCGAAGGTGTGCCTTTCGTCGTCGGCCCCGTGTTCAACTCCCGCTCGTCCGCGGCTTTACGTGGCGGAGCCCGAGTACAGCGAGTTCGCGGGCGTCGTCTTCTCGCCCGACGGCCGGACGCTGTACGCCAATATCCAGACCCCGGGCATCCTGCTGGCCATCACCGGCCCGTGGAAGCGTCGGACGCAGCAATAAAAGGCTTGGCGCCCCGCAGAGTTGCCCTCCTAAGGTGATGCACGTCCAGGTGCGAAGGCAGGACCTACTTCCACTGTAAATGGGGCGGCCGCGGGTTCGAGTCCCGTCATCGGCTTCGGGCCGGTGTAGCTCAGTTGGTAGAGCACCTTGTCGGTTCCGCCGACTTCGATCTCTGGACACTTCGACTTCATGCACCTCCCGGTGCGCAGGCTGCGGCTACTTCCTTCCACGAAACACGCCGCCGCCACTTCTGATCTCGGGAGGCCCAGCACGGGGTGCCTCTTGTGAGCACCCCCGTTCCGTGCTGTGCTTCCCCCTGCCGAATTCGGGGGAATTGTCATGGCACGCTTCAATCTCCGTACGACCAGGGCGCAGGCCACCTCGCCCGTGCAGACCACCGGGCGCGCCGCGTCCACCCACCAGGGCGGCCTTGGCTTCCTCCGGGACGCACGCTCCGAGCTCTTCCCGCTCGCGGTTGCCAACTTCGTTTCGCAGAAGTCCTTTTACGAGTCGCCCGGCGCCCGCGACGACCGCTTCACAGCCCTCGTGCGCAAGCTCGCTGTCGAGGACCCGCACTGGACGGCCGGTCTGCTCGCCTGGCTGCGCGGCGACGGAAACATGCGGACCGCCTCGATCGTCGGCGCCGCCGAGTACGTGAAGGCTCGCCTCGACGTGTCCGCGGAGTCCGGACCGACGAACCGCCAGGTCGTCGCCTCCGTGCTGCGGCGCGCCGACGAGCCCGGTGAGCTGCTCGCCTACTGGACCTCGCAGTACGGGCGCAACGTGCCCAAGCCCGTCAAGCGGGGCATCGCCGACGCCGTCCAGCGGCTCTACAACGGCAAGTCCCTGCTCAAGTACGACACCGCATCCAAGGGCTACCGCTTCGGCGACATCCTCAACCTCGTGCACGCCTCGCCGGACCCGGCGAAGCCGTGGCAGGGCGAACTGTTCCGGTACGCGCTCGACCGCCGGCACAACCCGGAGACCGCGGAGCCGCCCGCCTCGAACCGCACGCTGACGGCCCACCGGGCGCTGATGGCCGTCCCGGCCGAGGAGCGTCGGGCGGTCGTCACCGCACCGGACGGCGCGGAGCGCCTCGCCGAGGCGGGCTTGACGTGGGAGGCGCTGGCCGGCTGGCTGCAGGGTCCCATGGACGCCGCGGCCTGGGAGGCCGTGATTCCGTCCATGGGGGCGATGGCTCTGATGCGGAACCTGAGGAACTTCGACGAGGCGGGAGTCTCGGACGCGGTCGCCGCTCGGGTGGCGGCGAAGATCTCCGACCCGGACGAGGTCGCGCGCTCGCGGCAGTTTCCCTTCCGCTACCTTGCCGCGTACCAGCACGCGCCGTCGCTGCGCTGGTCGTACCCGCTGGAGAAGGCGCTCGGCCACTCGTTGGCCAATGTGCCGTCGCTGCCCGGCCGGACGCTGATCCTGGTCGACCGTTCGGGCTCCATGTGGTCGCCCCTCTCGGACCGGTCGCAGCTCAACCGGGCCGACGCGGCGGCTGTCTTCGGTACGGCGGTGGCGATGCGGGCCGCCGAGGCGGACCTGGTGGAGTTCGGCACCAGCAGCGCCCGCGTCATGTACGGCAAGGGCGAGTCCGTCCTCAAGGTGCTGAAGCGATTCGGTGACCTGGGCGGCACCTGCACGGCCGAGGCGGTGCGGGCCCACTACCGGAAGCACGATCGTGTCCTCATCGTCACGGACGAGCAGACGGCGTACAGCCACCACGGCGATGTGACAGCCCAGGTCCCGGAGCGGATTCCGGTCTACACCTGGAACCTGGCGGGTTACCGGGCGGGCCACGCGCCGGCCGGAACGCGTGGCCGGCACACTTTCGGAGGCCTCACCGACACGGCCTTCCGGATGGTGCCGTTGCTCGAAGCGGGACGGGACGCCGCCTGGCCCTGGGGCTGATCCAGGGTCCGGTGCCCGACGGGGATGGCTTGGCGGGGCTCGGGGGCGCATACTGAAGGTAATGACTAAGTCAGCCGGAGCCCGGCGCCACCTGCCGTCCAGTCCCTTCAACGTACCGGCCCCGGCCGCCCCACCGATCGAGATTTTCGCTGTGGGGGACCGGGTCTCACATGACCAGTTCGGCCTTGGAAGAGTCGTCGGAGTCGAGGGTGACGCCGCCGTGCTCATCGACTTCTCGGGTCGCCAGGGAAGGATTCTCAGTCCCTACAGCAAACTGACCAAGCTCTGAGGCAGCTCAGGGAGAGTGTTTCGCCGTCCCGTACCCGATCCCTCGGGTACGGGACGGACGTCTGTCCGCACTCCGTGTGCGTCGGGAACCGGAACCGAAGGCTAGGCCGCGCGCTCGATCGCGCCGCTGGTGGCCGCCGCCCATTCCAGCAGAAGCACTTCGTACTCCTCGGAGGGCCAGTCGCCGTCCACGCGGGTCTCGACGAGCCGGCGGATCGCTTCGTTCGCCTGGGAGGCGGAAGGACGCTCAGGACCGGCGGACATCGGAATGGTGGACATGCCTACAAGGCTACGGGCGGGCACTGACATCAAACCCCATTCCGGTCGTGGCGTCGGTCACGTGGAGTGCCCGCCCGTCACTCTCGGGATGTCCCTTCGGGTCGCGTCCAGCCCGCCCCTGACCTGCATGGCGGGCTCCTAGAGCGCCTGCGCCGCGGGCTTGACCATGCCGCGGACCGTGCGCGACTTCACAAAGTCGCCCATCGCCGTCATCTCCCACTCGCCGGAGAACTGTTTGATCAGCTTGGCCATCATCACGCCGGTCTGCGGCTCGGCGCCGGTCAGGTCGAAGCGGACCAGCTCCTCACCGGTGCCGGCGTCGATCAGCCGGCAGTAGGCCTTGGCGACCTCGGTGAACTTCTGGCCGGAGAAGGAGTTGACCGTGAAGACAAGCCCGGTCGCCTCGGCCGGCAGCCGGCCCAGGTCGACGACGATCACCTCGTCGTCTCCCGCGCCCTCGCCCGTGAGGTTGTCCCCGGAGTGCTTGACGGAGCCGTTCAGGATGGACAGCTTGCCGAAGTAGCAACTGTCGAGGTGGTTGCGTTGCGGGCCGTACGCGATGACGGAGGCGTCGAGGTCGATGTCCTTGCCGCGGAAGGCGGGCTCCCAGCCGAGACCCATCTTGACCTGGGAGAGGAGCGGCCGGCCGCCCTTGACGAGGGAGACGGTCTGGTTCTTCTGGAGGCTGACCCGGCCCTTGTCCAGGTTGATCTTTCCGGTGCCTGCCGGCGCGGCCGCCGGTGCCTGGGGGGCGGGCGGGGCGGGCGGGGTCACAGGGGCGGCGGCGACCGGAGCCGGGGCCACGGGCGCCGGGGCGGGCGGCGCCGCAGGGGCCGCGGGCTCCTCGACCGAGACGCCGAAGTCGGTGGCGATGCCCGCCAGGCCGTTGGCGTACCCCTGGCCGACCGCGCGCGCCTTCCAGGCGCCGCCGCGCAGGTAGACCTCGACGACCACGAGTGCGGTCTCGGCGCCCAGCTGCGGCGGGGTGAAGGTGGCGAGCACGCTGCCGTCGTCGGCGTTGCGGATGGTGGCCGTGGGTTCGATGCCCTGGAAGGTCTGGCCGGCGGCGTCGGGGCTGGCGGTGACCACGATCTTCTCGATGCCGGGCGGGACGGCGGCCGTGTCCACGACGATCGAGTCGGGGGCGGTCCCGCCGCCGGACCGGTAGGTGACACCGGCTCCCGACGGCTGGTTGTAGAAGATGAAGTCGTCGTCGGTGCGCACCTTGCCGTCGGCGGTGAGCAGCAGGCCCGAGACGTCGAGCCGCACCGGGGCGGCGACGTCCACCGCCACACGGACGGCGGACAGCGGGATGTTCGAGCCGGGGGTCATAGCGGTCATGTCCCGGGTAACGACCGAGGCCGCTTTGCCGTTCCCTTACCTTCGCCCCGACGGGTTCAGCGGCGGTTGCGCGGGTGTTCGCGGGCCGTGCGCTCGTTGCCGTGCTTGTACGCGCCGGTCCACCGGGCCATCACGAGCTGACTGTCGCCGGACTCGACCTCGGTCAGGAACTTCTCCGCCCGGGAGCCGCGCAGGCTGCCCGCGGCCCGTCCCAGGTGGGTGATGACGACCGTCCCGTCGCCGCGCTGTTCGTACGTGAACCCATGAGGTCTCGGCATGCCGACATGCTGCCTGCTGCCGCTCCCGCGAGTCGTCCGATTATTCTTGCCGGCGGGCCGGCGGGACTCAGCAGGGCCACATCGGCGGGTGGGTGCAGAAGTGGCCGCCCAGATGCGCGTGGTCGGGGTTGGCGGGGTCGAGCTCGCCCTGTTCCGCGATGAGCTTCTCGGCGTACTGCTCGGAGTCGTCCTGCGGTTCGTAGCCGAGCGCCCTGGCGGTCGAGAGGTCCCACCACAGGCGCGTGTTGGCCGAGGAGCCGTAGACGACGGTGTGCCCGACGTCCCCGGCGGTGAGCGCCGCGTGGAAGAGCCGCGCGCCGTCGCCCGGGCTCATCCAGACCGAGAGCATGCGCACCGAGCTGGGCTCCATGAAGCAGGAGCCGATGCGGACGGAGACGGTCTCCACGCCGTGAAGGTCCCAGAAGAGCTGGGCGAGATCCTCGCCGAAGCACTTCGAGAGGCCGTAGAGGGTGTCCGGGCGGCGCGGGGTGTGCACCGGGATCAGCGCGCTCGCGTCGAGCGGGGCCGTGCCCTGGGGGCGCGGGGTGAAGCCGACGGCGTGGTTGCTGGAGGCGAAGACGATCCGGCCGACGCCTTCCTCGCGGGCGGCCTCGTAGAGGTTGTACGTGCCCTCGATGTTGGCTCGCAGGATCTTGTCGAAGGGTGCCTCCAGGGAGATGCCCGCGAGATGGATGATCGCATCGACGCCGCGGACGGCTTCGCGCACCGCCTGCTTGTCGGCGAGTTCGGCCGTGACCGCCGCCGGCTCGCCGTCGACGGGGGCCATGTCGAAGAGCCGAAGCTCGTAGCCGTAGGCGGGCAGCAGTCCCCGCATCAGGGTGCCGAGGCCGCCTGCGGCGCCGGTGAGCAGGACGGTGCGCGTAGCGGGCATGAGCGGGTCTCCTGGGCATGAATTCGATCAGGGATTCATCCATGGACAGTATTCACATGCGTGGACAAGTTAGGGAGTGGCTCCGGAGCCCGTCAAGTGTCGCGCGGAGTGCCCGCGTCTGGGTCGGGGTTGCGGTTTCTCGTCTTGACCGCCCCGCGAGACTGCCCTAGCGTGGTCGCGTTCAGAAATATAGACATCGATCAGAGACATGCACGTCAGGGAGAGCCTGTGACCTCAGCACCGCTCGCCGTTCGACTCGCCCGGACCAGTGGGCCGCTGTTCTTCCCCGTGACCGCGTACGGACCGGACGGCGGCCTCGACCTCGATGTCTTCCGCGCCCATGTGCGCAGTGGGGTCGAGGCGGGCACAGCATCCGTCTTCGCCTGCTGCGGCACGGGTGAGTTCCATGCGCTGACCGCCGAGGAGTTCCGCAGGTGCGTCACCGCGGCCGTCGAGGAGGCCGCGGGCCGGGTGCCCGTGGTCGCGGGTACCGGCTACGGCACCGCCCTCGCGGTCCAGTACGCCCGGATCGCCGAGGAGGCGGGCGCCGACGGTCTGCTGGCCATGCCGCCGTACCTGGTGGTCGCCGCGCAGGAGGGGCTGCTGCGCCACTACTCCGCCCTCGCCGCCGCGACGTCGCTCGACGTCGTCGTCTACCAGCGCGACAACGCCGTCTTCACCCCGGAGACGGTCGTGGAACTCGCCGGCGTCCCCGGCATCATCGGCCTGAAGGACGGGTACGGCGACCTCGACCTCATGCAGCGCATCGTCAGCGCCGTCCGGACCGGACTGCCCGACCGGGACTTCCTCTACTTCAACGGCCTGCCCACCGCGGAGCTCACCGGGCTCGCCTACCGCGGCATCGGGGTGCTGCTGTACTCCTCCGCGGTCTTCTGCTTCGCCCCCGAGATCGCCCTCGCCTTCCACCAGGCCCTGAACACCGGCGACGACGTGACGGCGAACCGCCTGCTCGACGGCTTCTACCGGCCTCTGGCGGAACTGCGCAACCAGGGCCGCGGATACGCCGTCTCGCTGGTGAAGGCCGGCGTACGGCTGCGCGGCCTGGACGTCGGCGAGGTCCGCCCGCCGCTGAGCGAGCCGTCCGCCGCGCACATCAAGGAACTGGGTGAACTGATCGAGCGCGGACGGGCGCTGCTCGGCGGCGGCGAGTGAAGACCTCCGCCTTCCTCTACCCCTGGGACGTCACCGGCGACCCGGATGCCGCCGCACGCACCGCGGACCTCGGTGTCCAGCAGGTCACTCTCGCCTCCGCCTACCACTCGACGCGGGCCCTCACCCCGCGCCACCCGCGTCACCGGATCGTCACCGCCGAGCACGCGGCCGTGCTCTATCCGGTGGACGACCGCCGCTGGGCCGGCCGCGTACCGCGTCCCTACGCCGCCGGCCCCTGGGCGCCGGGCGACGCGTACGGCGAGGCCGCCGGGGCCCTCCGGGACGCCGGGCTCGATGTCCACACCTGGGTGGTTCTCGCCCACAACTCCCGGCTGGGCGCCGAGCATCCGGACACCTCCGTCGTGAACGCGTACGGTGACCGGTACCCCTGGGCGCCCTGCATCGCCCAGCCGGCCGTCCTCGCGTACCTGGTGGACCTCGCGGCGGAGGCGGCCGTACGGCCCGGGGCGCGCGGCACCGAACTGGAGTCCTGCGGCTGGTACGGCCTGGCCCATCTGCACGCCCATGACAAGATCGCGGGCATCGGGCTGGGGGACGCGGCCCAGTATCTGATGTCGCTCTGCTTCTGCCCGGCATGCTCCGACGGCTACGCCGGACTCGAGCTCTCCGGCGACGAGTTGAGCGCAGCGGTACGGGCCGCCCTGGAGCCCGTCTGGTCCGGCGCGGCGACCGGCCGCCCGGGCCCCGCCGGGATCGAGAAACTCCTCGGCCCGGACCTGGCGGCCGCCACCCTCGCCTGGCGCGCGAGGACCGCCCGTACGCTCCAGGACAAGGCGGTCGCGGCGGTACGGGCGACGGCTCCGCCCGGTTTCCAGGTCCTGCTGCATGCCGACCCGGTCGCCCATCACTGCGGCGCCAACGCCGGCGTCGACCCGGCCCGCATCCTCTCCGTCGCCGACGGCGTGGTGCTGCCCTGCACGGGCGGTGGCGCGGAGTCGATGCTCACGCCTTTCACCGCCCACCGCACCGACGCCTCCGTCCTTGCCGCCAACTTCACGGTCGTCTCAGGTATGGGCGGCAGCCCCGGCACTCTCGCGGAGGACGCCGCCCATGCGGCCTCGCTCGGCGCGACGGAGCTCAGGCTGTACCACGCGGGGCTGGCGTCGGACGCCGATCTCGCGCTCGTACGGGCCGCGCTGAGCTGACCGGCACCATCGCGGTCAGCAGCCCGGCCACTCGGTGCACGCCAGCAGCAGGCGGTGGTCCGCCACGGCCACCCAGGAGGCCCCTGCGGACCGGGCAGTCGCCCTGTCTCACGCCTCCCACACGGCGTGGTCGTGGGCGAACAGCACTCGCCGCGGCTGAACTCCGCCAGCCGGTCCAGCCAGGGGCGGTACGGCAGCCCGTGCCCCGCCCGGGGCAGGTGCCGGCCCCGTACGCCGGCTGACGGACCGGACTGTCCCATGCGTCACCGGGCTGTCCAATGCGTTACCTGAACGGAACCTGAACTTCCCCTCGGACGGGAACAATCCAGCTACCCAGCAATGGATCACCCGCCACCGAGGAGAGCCATGTCAGGACAGGTTACGGAGAAAGCCGCGCCACCACCCGCCCCACCGTCCCAGAACGCGGTCGACCGGTACTTCAGGATCACCGCCCGCGGCTCCACCTTCGGCCGGGAGATACGCGGCGGCTTCGCCACGTTCTTCACCATGGCGTACATCCTGGTGCTCAACCCCATCATCCTCGGCAGCGTCGAGGACAAATTCGGGTCCCACCTGTCTGGGGCCCAACTCGTAACGTCTACCGCCCTGGTGGCCGCCGTCATGACCGTGATCATGGGTCTGGGCGGCAATCTCCCACTTGCCATCGCCGCCGGGCTCGGCCTCAACGCCGTGGTCGCCTTCCAGATCGCGCCACTGATGAGCTGGCCGGACGCGATGGGCCTGATCGTCCTCGAAGGGCTGCTGATCTGCGTCCTGGTCGCCACCGGACTGCGCCAAGCCGTCATGCAGGCCATCCCGCAGTCCCTCAAGCAGGCCATCAGCGTCGGCATCGGCCTCTTCATCGCCTTCATCGGCTTCATCGACGCGGGCTTCGCCACGCGCATCCCCGGCGACGCCGGAGCCGTCCCGGTCCAGCTGGGGACGGCCGGTCAGCTGTCCGGCTGGCCCGTTCTGGTCTTCTGCCTGGGCGTTCTGCTCACCGTCGCACTGCTGGCCCGCAAGGTGAAGGGCGCGATCCTCCTCAGCATCGTCGCCATGACGGTGCTCGCGATCGTCATCAACGGGATCGCCGACATCAAGCCGATCGCCTGGGGCCTGACCGTCCCGGCGGTGCCCGACGACATCGTCGCGGCCCCCGACTTCGGACTGGTCGGTTCCTTCAGCTTGTTCGGCGCGTTCGAGCAGGTCGGTGTGATCACGCTCGTGCTGCTGGTGTTCACGCTCATCCTGAGCGACTTCTTCGACACCATGGGCACGGTCGTCGGCGTCTCCAACGAGGCCGGTCTCCTCGATGAGCGCGGCAACGTCCCCGACCTCGGCCGGGTCCTGCTGATCGACGGTGCGGCGGCTGCCGTGGGCGGCGCAGCCTCGGCGTCCTCCAACACCTCGTACATCGAATCGGCAGCCGGCGTGGGCGAGGGCGCGCGCACCGGCTTCGCCTCTCTCGTCACCGGAGGGCTGTTCGCCCTTGCCCTCTTCCTCACCCCGCTCGCCACGGTCGTGCCGGCCCAGGCGGCGGCGCCCGCGCTGGTCGCCGTGGGTTTCCTGCTGATGACGCAGGTACGCCACATCGACTGGCAGAAGTACGAGGTCGCGATCCCGGCCTTCCTCACGATCGCGGTGATGCCGTTCACCTATTCGATCACCAACGGCATCGGCGCGGGCTTCCTCGCGTACGTCGTCATCAAGTCGGTGCTGGGCCGGGCCCGGGAGGTCCACTGGCTGCTGTGGGGGACCGCGGCTCTGTTCGCCGTGTACTTCGCGATCGACCCGGTGGAGCAGCTGCTCGGCGTGACCTGAGCGGGCCCGGCGCCGGGCACTACCGCAGGGCTGCCTTCATCACCTTCTGCGCGACCGGCGCCGCCAGTCCGTTGCCGCTGACCTCGGAACGAGCCGCTCCGGAGTCCTCGATGATCACGGCGACGGCGACCTGTTCGCCGTCGCCGCCTTTCGCGTAGGAGGTGAACCAGGCGTACGGCGTCTTGCTGTTGCCCACGCCGTGCTGGGCCGTGCCCGTCTTGCCGCCGACCTCCGTGCCGCTGATCCTCGCGTTGCTGCCGGTGCCGTCCTCGACGACGGTCCGCATCGCGCTGCTCAGCTGCTCGGCCGTCGACGCGCTGACGATCTGTTCGGACTCCGGATCCTCGAAGCTCTGCAGTGTGCTGCCGTCGGCGTCGGTGACCTCGGAGACCATGGGCGGGGCCACCAGCTCGCCCCGCCGTTGGCGATCGCCGCGGAGACCATGGCGATCTGCAGCGGGGTCGCGGTGACCTCGAACTGGCCGATGCCGCTGTAGGCCGTGGACGGCTTGTCCATCCCGGACGGATAGATGCTCTTGGAGGCCCGTACCGGCACGTCGAGCTTGTCGTCATTGAAGCCGAACCTCTCCGCCATCGCCCTGACCTTGTCCTCGCCCAGGTCGACCGCCAGCTTCCCGAACACGTTGTTGCAGGAGTACTGCAGAGCGGTGCGAAGGGTCGCGTTCTCGCAGGGCGCGGACTTGTTCTCGTTCTCCAGGACGCGGCTCGTGCCGGGCGGGCTGTACGGGTCGGGGCTGTCCGTCCGTGAGTCCACGGACGCGTACAGCCCCTCCTCAAGTGCCGCGGCCGCGACCACCAGCTTGAAGGTCGAACCGGGCGGCAGCGGCTGCCGCAGCGCGCGGTTCACCAGCGGCTTGTCCGCGTCCCCGGTCAGCTGCTTCCAGGCCTCCGTGTCGTAGCGCGCGATGGTGGTCCGCCGGTTGTGCTTGTCGTCTGCGAGGGCCTCGGCCTTGTACGCCTGCACCCAGGTGACCCGCACCAGCAGGGCGAGTATGAGCAGCAGGGAGAAGACCGAAGCGCGCCTGATCGTCTTGTTCATCCCACAGCAGGGACGAGCGGGCGCACCCGCGTCGTTCCGGTCCGTCCCGGTTCTCACGATTCATTCATCTGCCGCCGGGGCGGTGGGCACCCCCAGCTGGTGCGAGAGGCCCTCAGGCCCGGACGGTGAGTCGCCTCAGACCGGGAGGGTGAGGACGACCTCGTCGATCTCCTCGCCGCGCGCGTTCGCGAAGCCCTTGTCGTGCCCGGTGACGACGAACCCGCACTTCTCCAGCACCCGGATCGAGCCGGTGTTGTCGGCCGCGGCGCGTGCGTGCAGCGGCCGGTCCGGTACGAGCGCGAGCAGGGCCCGCAGGGCCGCCGAGGCCAGCCCGTGGCCCCAGTGCTCCCGTCCGATCCAGTAGGTGACCTCGCGCTGCTCAGGCGGGCCGAAGACGGCGGCATGGCCGATGATGATCTCGTCGGCGCCCTCCGGACCGAGCGGATCGGCCCCCACGACCGTGCGCACGGTGACCTCTGGATTGCCCCGGATTCGCGCCCAGTGCGTCGCGAAGTGTCCCCGGTGCGCGGGGTCCTCGTGGGTGAAGGCGGCCATGCGGTTCGCCACCGGGTCGTTCAACTGGCCGAAGAAGACCGGCAGATCGCTGTCGCGCACCTCGCGCAGGGAGATGTTCACCGGTCAGAGCCTACGGGTCGCGAGGGTCAGGCGGTCGCGGGCGTCGAACAGCGCGTCCTTGATCATCTGTTCATGGGCGGGCGTGAGCCGGGCCACCGGCACCGAGCAGCTGATCGCGTCGCGGGCCGGCGTGCGGTACGGGATCGCGATGCCGAAGCAGCGCAGACCGAGGGTGTTCTCCTCGCGGTCCACCGCGTAGCCCTGCTCGCGGACGGTGTGGAGCTCCTCGATGAGCTTCTCGCGGTCCGTGATGGTGTGCTCGGTGAGCGGTTGCAGGATCTCCGGCAGCATCTTGCGGATCTGCTCGTCGGTGTAGGTGGCGAGCAGCGCCTTGCCGAGCGAGGTGGAGTGCGCGGGCAGCCGGCGGCCGACCCGGGTGAACGGCCGCAGATAGTGCTGGGACTGGCGGGTGGCGAGGTAGACCACGTTCACGCCGTCCAGCCGGGCGAGGTGGATCGTCTCGGTAGTGTCGTCGGACAGCCGGTCCAGGGTGGGGCGGGCGGCGGTGACCACCTCGTCACCGTCGATGTACGAGGTGCCGACCAGCAGGGCGCGTACGCCGATGCCGTACCGCGTACCCGTCGCGTCCGTCTCCACCCAGCCCAGCTCCACCAGGGTGCGCAGCAGCATGTAGAGGCTGGACTTGGGGTAGCCGACGGCTTCCTGGACGGCCGCGAGACTGTGCATGCCGGGCCGCCCGGCGAAGTACTCGAGCAGCTCCACCGTCCGCACCGCGGACTTGACCTGTGCCCCACCCGTATCCGCAGTCGTCATTGCCCTTGCCCCTCTTGTCAACGCAGAACGCCCGGAAATAGAGTCCCCGGAAACATTCATCATCAGGAACTCTGTTCAGAATACCGAACGCGCCTGATGGGTGACAGAGGAGCCGGGAGGACCCGCGGTGACAGCAGCACCAGTCTGGAGTGTCGACCCCCGAACCGGGAAGCCGCGCGAGCAGGTTGCCGTCGAATCCACACCGGGGGAAGTGGACCAGGCGGTACGCGCCGCGCACGCCGCCCGGGGCGCCCTCGCCGACCGTACGGTACGCGCCGCACTGCTGCGCGCGGCCGCGGGCCTCCTCGACGAGGCCGGCGAGCACGTGATCGAGGCGGCCGACGCCGAGACGGCTCTCGGCCCCGGCCGGCTCACCGGCGAACTCGGGCGCACAACCTATCAGTTGCGGACCTTCGCCGACATCGTGGAGGAGGGCGCGTTCCTCGACGTACGCATCGACCACGCCGACGGCACTCTCGTCCCTCCGCGCCCCGACCTGCGCCGCTGCAAAGTGCCGCTGGGCGTCGTCGCCGTCTACTCCGCCAGCAACTTCCCGCTCGCCTTCTCGGTGCCCGGCGGCGACACCGCCAGCGCGCTCGCCGCGGGCTGCCCGGTCGTCGTCAAGGCACACCCCGGCCATCCCGCGACCTCCGAGCTGTGCGCCTCCGTGCTGCGCCGGGCAGCCGCCCGGGTGGGGCTGCCGGAAGACGTGGTCTCGGTCGTCCACGGCTTCGACGCGGGCGTCGAACTGGTCCGGCACCCCCTGGTGTCCGCCGCCGGATTCACCGGTTCCGTACGAGGCGGGCGGGCCCTCTTCGACGCTGCGGCCGCCCGGCCCGTTCCCATTCCCTTCCACGGCGAACTCGGCTCCCTCAACCCGGTCGTGGTCACCGAGGCCGCCGCCGCGGAGCGCGCCGAGGAGATCGGCGCCGGGCTGGCCGGCTCGATGACGCTGGGCGTCGGCCAGTTCTGCGTCAAGCCGGGCCTTGTCCTGGTGCCCTCCGGTGCGCACGGCGACCGGCTGGCCAAGTCGCTCACCGAAGCGGTCAGCGAGACCGAGGCCGGCGTGCTGCTCGACCACCGGATGCGCGACAACTTCGTCGCCGGGGTACGGGAGCGGGCCGCGCTTCCCGACGTCGAGGCCCCGGTCACCCCAGGAGCGGGCGGCGAGCACACCGTCGGCGCCGGGTTCCTGACCGTACCGGCGCAGCGCCTGGCCGGCGGTGCGCACGATCTGCTGCTGGAGGAGTGCTTCGGGCCGGTCACCGTGGTTGCCCGCTACCGGGACGAGGACGAGATCACCGCCGTGCTCTCCCGGCTGCCCGGCAACCTCACCGCCACCGTCCACCTCTCCGCCGCCGAGGCCGGGGGAACGGAGGGCAGCGGCGCCGCACTGGTCGCCGCACTCACCCCGCTCGCCGGCCGGGTGCTGGTCAACGGCTGGCCCACCGGCGTCGCCGTCGCCCCCGCGCAGCACCACGGCGGCCCCTACCCGGCCACGACCTCGACAGCCACCTCCGTGGGCGGCACGGCCATCGAGCGCTGGCTGCGCCCGGTCGTGTACCAGGGCATGCCGCAGGCCCTGCTCCCGCCGGAGCTGCACGACGACAACCCGCTCCGCCTGCCGCGGCGCATCGACGGCCGTCCGGAGAGCTGAGCGGCGGGCCGGCAGGTCTCCGACGGGCCGGCCGGCCCGTCGCGCGGCGTGCGGGCGATGTCCGGGACCGCCGCGCGAGGGGAGCTGAGCTCTGCAACCGGCGGCGCCGCGGACGGCGTCCCCAACCGCGTGATCAGAATCGCCACCGCCGCGGACCTCGACGCCATCGCCGATGTGCACACCCGGGCCCGCGCCACCTATTACCGCGGCCACATCCCCGAGGAGGACTACGCCGGACCGGGCGAGCTGGCCAGAACCCGGCAGGGCTGGCAGCGGGCCCTCGCGCGGGGCGACGGCAGTGTGCTCTGCGCGGAGCAGGGCGGGACGGTCGCCGGCGTCGCCGCGTACCGCGCGATCGATGGTGCCATGACCCTCACCCAGCTCCATGTGGACCCCGACCGCTGGAGCCGGGGCCTGGGCGGCGCGCTGCACGGCGCCTGCGTCGAGGAGTGGCGCCGGGCCGGGGTCACTGCCGCGCGCCTCGAGGTGTACGAGCACAATTTGCGCGCCCAGTCGTTCTATGCCAAGCACGGGTGGCGGCCGGACCCCGACGCTCCGCGCGCCCCGGACTCAGCGCATCTCGCACTGCGGCTGGGTGTCGGACGCCCAGGGGAGCGGGGCGGCACCCGCGAGGAGCTGGTCTCCGAGTTCGGGGTCAGCGTGTACGTCGACTGAGCCGGCCGCACCGCACGCCTGCCCCACCGCACGGGCATGGTCACGGGCCGGGCAAGGCGGTGTCGGCCAGCCGGGCGAGCCGCCCGCGACGCGGACGGCTCGTGCGAGGCTCCGCAGGTCAGCGTCCATGCATAAGCGGTGCTTGGGGGTTTCCGTCAATCAAACGCAATGGACGGGGAGTCGGTTAGACAGCAGAGTGGGGGCATGGAACCCCTTTCTCTGACTGACGTGGCAGCCGCCGAGTTCGCGCCCGGCAGGACGTACCTGAACACCGCCAGCTGCGGCCTGTTGCCGAGGCGTACCGCCGCGGCGGTCCGGGCGTTCGCCGACGACGCCGTGGCCGGCAGTGCCGCCTCGCTCGGCAGTCTGGACTCCTTGACCGCCGCCCGCGCGGCCTTCGGCCGCCTGATGGGTGTCCCGGCCGAGCGGGTGTCCACGGGCTCTGCGGTGGCCACACACGTGGGGCTGATCGCCGCCTCTCTGCCGGAGGGGGCGGAAGTCCTGGTTGCCGAGGGCGACTTCAGCTCGGTGGTCAATCCGTTCGCGGTGCGCCGGGATCTCAAGGTGCGGCTGGTGCCGCTGGATTCGCTGGCAGAGTCGGTGCGCCCCGGCACCGCACTGGTCGCCGTCAGTGCCGTGCAGTCGGCCGACGGGCGGATCGCCGACCTGCCCGCGATCCGGGCAGCGGCCGCCGCCCATGGTGCCCGTACGCTGGTGGACGCCAGCCAGGCCGCCGGCTGGCTGCCGCTGAACGCCGGCGATTTCGACTACACCGTCACCGGCGGCTACAAGTGGCTCCTGGCCATGCGCGGGGCTTCCTACCTGACGGTGACCGAGGAGGCCCAGGAGTCACTGGTGCCGATCCACGCGGGATGGTTCTCGGGGGAGAACCCCTGGGAGTCGACGTACGGCCCGGTGGAGGAACTCGCCCACTCCGCCCGCCGGTTCGACGAGGCCCCCGCTTTCGTCGCCTACCACGCGGCCGAGCAGTCGTTCGCCCTCATCGAGGGGATCGGGGTCGAGCGCATCCACGGCCACAACACCGCCCTGGCCGCCCGCTGCCGCGCCGGACTCCTGGAGCTGGGGCTCGCGCCCGTGCCGGGCGAGTCGGCGATCGTCTCGGTGCCCGGACTCGCGCACCGGCAGGAGGACGTGGCACGGGCGGGCATCCAGACCTCCGCCCGTGCCGGGAACCTTCGCGCGGCGTTCCACTTCTACAACTCGGCCGCCGATGTGGACCGGCTGCTGGACGTGCTCTCCGGCTGAGCCGCCGGCCCGGCCGCCGGGCCGCCGCGCGGCTGCGGGCAGCCCCTCGTATCGGTGCAGAGGTTGTCCTCGACTCTGGCGAGCAGCCGGGCCAGTTCCCTGCGCTCCCCGTCGTCGAGGCCCGCGAGGGTGAGCTCCTCCAGCCCGGTCCAGGCGCGCTCGACGTCGGCGAGCAGGGCGCAGCTGCCCTCGGTGGCCTCGACGAGCACGGCCCGGCGGTCCGAGGGGTCCGGGCAGCGCCGCACATGACCGGTCTGCTCCAGGCGCTGGAGCATTTTGGTGACGGTCGACGGGTCGAGGTCGACCGACTTGATGAGATCGGACTGACGAACAGGCCCGGCTTCCCACAGGTGCATCATCAGGAACTCCTGCCCGGGGTAGAGGCCGAGCTGTTTGAGCAGTTTTCCGGCGGCGATCCGGTGCAGCCGCGCCACCCGGGACACGGCGTGGCTGACCGGGCCGCCGCGGGCGGAGCTCGGCAGCCCGGTACAGGCGGGGTCTCCCTGTGCTGCCTTGGGGCCGGTGGGGCCGGTCATGGCGGACTCCTCGAGGTGGTGCGGCGACTGCCGGTCGGGCATCTCCCAAAACTTTACCTTGGTCGGCCAAGCAATGCGTTACAGTGGCACTCGGCCCGATTACTTGGCCGACCACATAAATCTCTTGGGGGCTCCCATGACCACCGCATTCGATCCGATCGACCTGGGCGGCGCGGCCCTCGCCAACCGCATCGCCATGGCCCCGATGACTCGCTCCAGGGCGTACGGACCGGGGAATTCCCCGACCGGCTCGACCGCCGCTTACTACGCCCAGCGCGCCTCCGCCGGCCTGATCATCACCGAGGGCGTCCAGCCCTCGGTGGTGGGCCAGGGCTATCCGGACACCCCGGGACTGCACAGCGACGAGCAGATCGCTGCCTGGCGCAAGGTGACTGACGCCGTACACGCCAACGGTGGCCGGATCTTCGTCCAGATCATGCACACCGGCCGCATCGGCCACCCCGTACTGCTGCCCGACGGCCTGGTCCCGGTCGGCGTCTCGCCGGTCGCCGCCGAGGGGCAGGTGTACACGCATGAGGGGCCGAAGCGGTTCATCACGCCGCGCGAGCTCTCGAACGCCGAAGTGCGGGCGACCATAGACGACTTCGTCTCCGCCTCCCGCAATGCCATCGAGGCCGGCTTCGACGGCGTCGAGCTGCACGGCGCCAACGGCTACCTGATCCACCAGTTCCTCGCCCCCAACACCAACCTGCGCACCGATGCCTGGGGCGGCTCCGTCGAGAGCCGCATCCGCTTCGCCGTCGAGCTCACCAAGGCCGTGGCCGCGGAGATCGGAGCGGACCGGACAGGACTGCGGATCTCGCCGGGCAACCCGTACAACGACATCGACGAGCCGGAGGCGGAGCCCACCTACACCGCACTGGTGGACGCCATCGAGCCGCTCGCTCTCGCCTATCTGCACATGGTCGAGGCCGGCCCGGAGGCCCGGGAGCTGGCACTCGCCCTCCGGAAGCGGTTCACCGGCGCCTTCATCCTCAACCCGGCGACCGAGGGTCCCACCGGCGCCGACGCGCTGGGGCTGATCGAGGACGGCACCGCGGACATCGTCGCCTTCGGCGCCCTGTTCCTGGCCAACCCGGACCTGCCGGCCCGGCTCGCGTCCGACGGCCCCTACAACACCCCCGATCCGGCCACCTTCTTCGGCGGCGACGACAAGGGCTACCTCGACTACCCGACCGTGTAAGGCAGTTGTCCGGCCGGACAACGCCCGTCGGCAGGCGCCGACCGATCGGGGGCCCGCTGACAGTGATGTTGCAGTGGCGCTGGTCTCACCGTTGGCTCGACGTTGACAACGAGTCGCTGTCCGCCTGCGGACGGGCAACTACGGGGAGGGTTCGTACCGTCCATCGGTGAGATCACGCTCGAAGACGGCAGCGCCGTTCTGGTGGAGGTCCCGGACAGCGAGGACGGTGCGCTCGTCCCCTCTTCTCCCTCAGCGGCGCGCCGACCGGCGATCTGGGCAAGGACGGGAAGTCGCCCGCTCAGATCACCGGGCCGGACACCTGGTCGCTGCCCCTCACCCCGCAGAGCCGGCTGGACCGGATCTGCGACGGGCTAGCTGACGGGAGTGAAGTCCCGCGCTCCGATGAAGTCGGGCCGCCGCACGGGCGCCGCGAACGGTTCAACCGCCTTGTTCTCCACGCTGTTGAAGACGATGAAAACATTGCTGCGCGGATACGGGGTGATGTTGTCGCCCGAGCCGTGCATGCAGTTGCAGTCGAACCAGGTTGCCGAGCCGGGCTTGCCGGTGAAGAGCTGGATACCGTGCTGCTCCGCCATCGCCGTCAGGGCTTCGTCGGACGGGGTGCCGGCGTCCTGCATCTTCAGCGACTGCTTGTAGTTGTCCTTCGGCGTCTCGCCCGCGCAGCCGAGGAACGTACGGTGCGACCCCGGCATGATCATGAGGCCGCCGTTGGTGTCGTGGTTCTCGGTCAGCGCGATCGAGACGGACACGGTCCGCATGTTCGGCAGGCCGTCCTCGGCGTGCCAGGTCTCGAAGTCGGAGTGCCAGTAGAACCCGGAGGCCCCGAAGCCCGGCTTGACGTTGATCCGGGACTGGTGGACGTACACGTCCGAACCGAGGATCTGCCGGGCGCGGTCCACCACGCGCGGATCACGTACCAGCTCCGCGAAGACCTTGCTGATCCGGTGGACCTCGAACACCGACCGGACGGCCTGGGACTTGGGCTCGATGACGGAGCGCTCGTCCGCCCGCACCGCCGGATCGGCGATCAGCCGCTCCAGCTCGTCGTGGCAGAGCGCGACCTCGTCCGGCGTGATCAGCTGCGGGACCGCGGCGAAGCCGTCCCGCTCGAAGCCGGCCAGCTCGGACGGCCGGAACGGCCCAGGGGTACCCGGGCCCTGCCACACCACCGGGTCCTTGCGGGGGACGGTCACTTCGGTGGCACCGCGGGTCGGGTAGAGGTCGGTCAGTACGGCGGTCATGGTCAGCCCTCCTCGGACTCGGTCAGCAGCGGGTAGACGCCGTTCTCGTCGTGGTCCTCCCGTCCGGTGACGGGCGGGTTGAAGACGCAGACACAGCGGAAGTCGGTCAGGGGGCGCATGGTGTGGCGCTCGTGGCCGTCCAGCAGGTACATCGTGCCGGGCTCGATCCAGTGCGTCTCACCTGTCTCGTCGTTGGTGAGTTCGGCCTCGCCCTCGACGCAGAGGACGGCCTCGATGTGGTTCGCGTACCACATCGACGTCTCGGTACCCGCGTACAGAGTGGTCTCGTGCAGCGAGAATCCGACCCGTTCCTTGGCGAGGACGATGCGCTTGCTCTCCCAGGTGCCGGACGCGGCCTTCACATGGCGCTCGGTTCCTTCGATGTCCTTGAACGATCGGACGATCACGGTGGGTGTTGCCTTTCTGTGTACGGGTGCTGAGCTGTCGTGTGCCGCGGGGTTTACGCGGTCTCGCGGACCGAGCGGGCCAGGATCCGCAGGCCCTCGTCCAGCTCCTCGGGCGTGACGGTGAGCGGCGGCAGCAGTTTCACCACCTCGCTCTGCGGGCCTGAGGTCTCCAGCAGCAGACCGAGTTCGAAGGCGCGGGCGCAGACGGCCGCGGCGCGCGACTTCTCGGTGAACTCCATGCCCCACACCAGGCCGCGGCCCCGGTACTCGGCGCCGAGCCGGGTGTGCTCGTCGCAGATGGCCAGCAACGCCTGCTCGACCTGCTCGCCGCGCGCGATGGTCTGCTTCTCCATCTGCCCGTCGGCCCAGTAGGCGTCGAGCGCGGCGGCGGCGGTGACGAACGCCGGGTTGTTGCCGCGGAAGGTGCCGTTGTGCTCGCCCGGCTCCCAGATGTCCAGTTCCGGCTTGAACAGGCACAGGGACATCGGGAGGCCGTAGCCGCTGATGGACTTGGAAAGCGTGACGATATCCGGGGTGATGCCGGCCTCCTCGAACGAGAAGAACGCGCCGGTACGGCCGCAGCCCATCTGGATGTCGTCGACGATCAGCAGCATGTCGCGACGACGGCACAGGTCCGCGAGCGCACGCAGCCACTCGGGCCGGGCCACGTTGATGCCGCCCTCGCCCTGCACCGTCTCGACGATCACGGCGGCGGGCTGGTTGAGCCCGGAGCCCTGGTCCTCCAGCAGCCGCTCGAACCACAGGAAGTCCGGCGTGCGGCCGTCGAGGTAGTTGTCGAACGGCATCGGCGTGCCGTGCACCAGCGGGATGCCGGCGCCGGCCCGCTTGAAGGCGTTGCCGGTGACGGCCAGCGAGCCCAGCGACATTCCGTGGAAGGCGTTGGTGAAGGAGACGATCGACTCGCGGCCCTTGACCTTGCGCGCCAACTTGAGCGCGGACTCGACGGCATTGGTGCCCGTCGGGCCGGGGAACATCACCTTGTACGGCAGGTCGCGGGGGCGCAGCACCACGTTCTGGAACGACTCCAGGAAGGCACGCTTCGCGGTGGTGGCCATGTCCAGGCCGTGGGTGATGCCGTCGCGCTCCAGGTAGTCGATGAGCGCGCGTTTGAGCACCGGGTTGTTGTGGCCGTAGTTGAGTGAGCCGGCACCGGCGAAGAAGTCGAGGTACGTGTGGCCGTCCTCGTCGTGGAGGCGGCTGCCCTGAGCCCGGTCGAACACGGCCGGCCAGCCGCGGCAGTAGCTGCGGACCTCCGACTCCAGGGTCTCGAAGACGCTGAGGGCGGGCGGGGTGATGGTCACCAGGTTCTCCTGTTCGTGGGGGGTTTCGTGCGGGGCCGTCGTGCGGGCTGTCAGGCGGCGATCGGGCCGATGCGGTACAGCACCTCCGGCTCGTGCCCCCCGTCGGGGAACAGTCCCGCGTCGAAAAGGACCTCACGGCTCACGGAAGCCCCGCGCCGTTCGGCGTAGGAGGTGAACAGGCGCTCGGAGGCCGTGTTGTCCGGGGTGATCGTGGTCTCGATCCGGTCGACCCCGTGGGAGCCGGCGACCTTCACCGCCAGGTCCTCCAGGAGTGCGCCGGCCAGGCCGCGCCCGCGGTGCCCACGGTCCACGGCGACCTGCCAGACCACCAGGGTCCGCGGGCTCTCGGGGCGCACGTAGCCGGTGATGAAGCCGACCGGCTCGCCGTCCGCACGGCGCGCGACCGCCGAGGTCGCGGCGAAGTCGCGGCACCACAGCAGATAGCTGTAGGAGGAGTTGAGGTCCAGGGTCACGGAGTCGCGCGCGATTCGCCACATCGCGGCGCCGTCTTCCACCTTCGGAGTGTCGATATGCGCTGCGGTCATGGGGTGCGAATTTAGCGAGCGAATTCGGAAATCGCATCCGGCGTGGGGGTTACGAAAGAATCCGTGCTGTGTTATCACGCGGGCGTGAGGTGGGGGCGTTTTGCCCGAAAATTACCGGGCAAAACGCCCCCACTGTGGAGTCGGTCACACGCCCGTGGACGTTGTCGAAATCTTGGTGTTTACGGATGGAGAACCAGGGCAGACGTGAATAGCGGGGAAGCGGCCAGGAAATTCACATTTCCCGGTGTCGGAAATTCGTTAATTCGACGCGCTCAGCCAGGTTTCCGAAATCACCTTTCGGGCAAAATCGAGATCCGCCGTGTGCCCGTGGCGCCCGAGTGCGGTGCCGAGCGCCGCCAGTGAGGCCTGCACCACGTCCTGGGCCGCGTCGGGGCCGTAGTGGTTGACCCGGATCATCTCCCCGGCCAGTGCACCGCCGCCCGCGGCCAACGGCAGCGACGGGTCGGCGGCCAGCGCCGCGGCGACCACCTCCGACGCGTCGACGCCGGCCGGCGTACGCAGGGTCGTGGCCACGGGCGCCGCCTCGGCCGCCACGCCGACGAACGGCGCGAGGCCGCAGCCGAGAGCCGGAGCACCCGCCCGGGTGGCTGCCGCGGCCGCCGCGTGCCGGTTCATCACCGCAGCCGGTCCCTCGGTCTCGATCCGCTCCAGGCAGGCGTCCAGGGCCAGCATCTCCAGCTGCGCCGGCGCGTGCAGCAGTGCCTTGCGGCCGCTGTCGATCCAGCGCTCCTTCCAGTCCAGCAGCGAGAGGTAGGACCGGCGCGGAGCCTGCGGGTTGGCGGCGAACCGGGCCCAGGCGCGGTCGCTCACCGATACCGCCGAGACCCCGGCCGGCCCGCCCATCGCCTTCTGTGCGCCGATCACGCACAGGTCGACGCCCCACGCGTCCGGCAGCAGCGGCTCGGCGCCCACCGAGGCGACCGCGTCCAGCATGAACAGGGCACCGTGGGCCCGTACCACCTCACCGATCTTCGCGACCGGGTTGGTGTTTCCGGTCGCCGCCTCCGCATGGACCAGGGACACGAAGTCGATCTCCGGGTGCTCGGTCAGCGCCTTCCCCACCTGCTCGGCGGAGACCGCCGTGTGGAAGGGCACAGCCAGGTCGACCACCGAGGCACCGCAGTCCCGCAGCCAGTTGCCGAAGGTCTGCCCGTACGGACCCGTGACGACGTTCAGCGCGGTCGAGCCGGGCCGGGCGCCGCTGCGGATGCAGCCCTCCAGGGGGAGCAGCGCCTCGCCCTGGGTGACGACCACGTCCTGCTCGGTCGAGAGCAGTGCGGCCACACGCCGCTCGATCGACGCGAAGTGCGCGGCGGTCAGAGGGGCCAGGTCCAGAAGGGGGTGCGTCACGGCGGTGCTCTCTTCGCGGTGGGTTCTTCGGGTGCGCGCGGTTCATGGTTTGTCCGGGCTGCTGGGCCGAGGGTACTCACGGCCTCGTAGAGTGCCTGACATGAGCGATCAGCCGGTGCTGCATGTCAGGGGTCGGGTGCTGGTGGGCCCTGAGGAGGTCAGGGACGAGCTGTGGGCCGTCGGCGGCCTGATCTCGTACGAGCGGCCCATCGGCGTGCGCGACGTGACCACGGTCGAGGGGTGGGCGCTGCCCGGGCTGGTCGACGCGCACTGCCATGTCGGCCTCGACCACCACGGCCCGGTCGACGACGCGACCAGCGAGAAGCAGGCGCTCACCGACCGGGACGCCGGCACCCTGCTCATCCGGGACGCCGGGTCGCCGTCGGACACGCGCTGGATCGACGGCCGTGAGGACCTCCCGAAGATCATCCGCGCCGGGCGGCACATCGCCCGTACGCGCCGCTACATCCGCAACTATGCCCACGAGATCGAGCCGGACGACCTCGTCGAGTACGTCGCCCACGAGGCGCGGCGGGGTGACGGCTGGGTCAAACTCGTCGGCGACTGGATCGACCGGGACGCAGGCGACCTGACCGCCTGCTGGCCGCGGGAGGCGGTCGAGGCGGCCATCGCCGAGGCGCACCGGCTCGGCGCCCGGGTCACCGCGCACTGTTTCGCCGAGGAATCGCTGCGCGACCTCGTCGAGGCGGGCATCGACTGCATCGAGCACGCCACCGGCCTCACCGAGGAGACCATCCCGCTCTTCGCCGAGCGCGGCGTCGCGATCGTGCCGACGCTGGTGAACATCGCGACCTTCCCGCAGCTCGCGGCGGGTGGTGAGGACAGGTTTCCCCGCTGGTCGGACCATATGCGCCGGCTGCATGCGCGCCGGTACGACACGGTCCGCGCGGCTTACGACGCGGGCATCCCGGTCTTCGTCGGTACCGATGCCGGCGGCTCCCTCGCGCACGGCCTGGTCGCGGCGGAGGTCGCGGAGCTGGTGAAGGCCGGCATCCCACCGCTGGACGCGCTGTCGTCGACGGCGTGGGCCGCACGCGCGTGGCTGGGCCGCCCGTCGCTGGAGGAGGGCGCACCTGCCGACCTGGTGGTGTACGAGGAGGATCCGCGGGCGGATGTCCGGGTGCTGGCGGCGCCCCGGGCGACCGTGCTCAACGGCCGGATCGTCGGCTGAGCCGCAGGACGCGCTGGGTTGACGGAGCGTTACTCGCGGCTGGACGCTCTCGTTGAACCTTCCCATGCGTGCCCGGCGTGACTGCCGGGGCGCGCGCCCTTTGTCCGTTGCGGGGGAGACGTACGGGAACCCGCGTGCCAGCAGAATCGAATACGAGCGCGGAAACCGCACTTTGGAGTGAACTCACGCCAGGTTGCTGACCGTTCACTCTCCGCGCGTAAAGATTTCGGAGTCGACGCCGTCGGCGTCCGCGATGTCCCCCATCGGCGGCGCCGGCGGCTCCATGTCTCCTGTGGGGGTTCCACCACCGTGAACAGCAACACCTTCCGCATGCCCGCACGCCGTTGCGCCTCCGCCGTCGCGGCCGCCGCCCTGGTCGCCGGTCCGGCGACCCTGACGGCCGCGGCCCCCGCCCACGCCACCGACGGGGACGGCTCCGGCGGTGACGGCAGAGCGAGCGCCGTCGTGCTGCGGACCGGGCTCGATGTCTCCCTGCTGAACAAGACCGTCCAGGTGCCGCTGAAGGCCACTCTCAACGAGGTGCACGCCCCGGCGAGCGCCGAGAAGACCGCGCTGGCGGTCACCCTGGAGGGTGTCGACCGGGGGAGGCCCTTCCAGGTGCTGCGCGCGGACGTCGCCACCGCGAAGGCGACCGCCGACAGGCACCGGGCGGAGGGCTACACCAACATCGTCAAGGCGAGGGTCCATGTGCCCGGGCTGCCGTTGCTCTCTCTGATCGAGGTGGAGAAGGTCACTTCGAAGGCCGTCTGCGAGGCGGGCAGGCAGCCGGTCGCCGAGTCGAACGTGCTGGGCGCGGTCACCGTGCTGGGCAAGCGGACGACACTGACCACGGGCGGTACGACGACCGTCGAGGTACCGGGCGTCGGCGAGGTGCGGCTCGACCTGTCGGAGACGCGAACCACGTCATCCACCGCGGCGGCCACCGCGCTGCGGCTCAAGGTGTCGGTCAACCCGCTGAAGCTGAACGTCGCCGAGGTCGACGGTGAGGTGACACTCGCAGAGGCGACGTGCGCCTCGCCCAAGGCACCCGCCGAGCAGGAGCAGGAGCAGGAGCAGGAGCAGGAGCAGGAGGCCTCCGGGGTGGAGGCCCAGTCGGAGGGTGCCGTGCCGGCCGAGGAGTCCCTCGCGGAGACGGGTGGCAGCTCCACGACGCCGTACGTCGCGGGCGGCGCGGTCGTGCTCGTCGCGGTCGGCGCCGCAGGACTGGTACTGGCACGCGGCCGCGGCAAGGTCTGACCGCCCGGGGTGCACCTGCCCCGCCACCCGCCACCCCGCCACCGCCACCCCGGCGTCGCGGGCGGCGGGATGGCGGGGTCCCGCGAGCGGCCGCTCGGCGTGGCCCCGCCAGCTGCCGTGGGAAGTCAGCGTTCCGACAGGACCAGGGCCTGGTCCAGGGCCTGGAGGAAGCGGCCTGTCGTCGTTCGGTCGCGTACGGCCAGGCGCAGCCACTGCGGGCCCAGGCCCGGGAACGTGTCGCCACGCCGGACGGCGAAGCCCAGGCCGCGCAGCCGCTCCCGTACCGCGTACGCCCGTGCCGTCCGGATCAGTACGAAGGGTCCCTCCGCCTGCTCCACCACCCGCACCTCGTCGAACTCGGCCAGTCCAGCCAGCAGATGCGCCCGGTCGGTCGCGATCCGGTGTGCGGCGTGCGCGGCCTCGGCCAGCGCCGCCGTGGTCACACACGCCTCGGCGGCCGCCAGCGCGGGCGCCGAGACCGGCCAGAGCGGCTGCGCCCGCTCCAGCGCGGCGACGGTCTCCGGCTCGGCAAGCACGTAACCGATCCGCAGACCCGCCAGCCCCCATGTCTTGGTGAGGCTGCGCAGGACCACCAGTCCCGGCACGTCCGTCCGCGCCGCCAGCGCCTCGCGCTCACCCGGCACCGCGTCGATGAACGCCTCGTCCACCACGAGGGTGCGCCCCGGGCGGGCCAGCCGGGACAGGGTCCGTGAGGGATGCAGTACGGACGTCGGGTTGGTCGGGTTGCCCACCACCACCAGATCCGCGTCCTCCGGCACGGCCGCCGGATCGAGCCGGAAGCCGTCCCGCTCGGCGAGGAGTACCCGCCTCACCGTGTGTCCCGCCTCCCGCAGCGCCGCCTCCGGCTCGGTGAACTGCGGGTGCACGACGACCGGCCTGCGCACCGGAAGAGCACGCGCGATCAGCACGAACGCCTCCGCCGCGCCGGCCGTCAGCAGCACCCGGTCCACCGGCAGCCCGTGCCGCCCCGCGACCGCCGCCCGCGCCGCCCGTCCGTCGGGGTAGGCGGCAAGGGTGTCCAGGGACGCGGCGATGCGCTCCTTCAGCCAGGCCGGGGGAGTCCCGGCCCGTACGTTCACCGCGAGATCGGTGAGATCCCCACCGCGCACCTCCGCGTCCCCGTGGTGACGCAGGTCGTGGGCGTCAGTGGGCGTGTGCATGGCCACTGTGGTGCTGGTGAGGTCCGCCGTGTCCGTGCCCACCATGACCGTCGTCGTCCGGATGGAAGTGCGGCTGCTGAGGCAGGCCCACCTTGTCCTCGAATCCCGGCATCGCGATCCGGTAGACACAGGAGTCGCAATTCATCCGCAGATCCCCCTGTACGGCCTCGCGGTAGCGCTCCATCACCAGGCCGAGCAACTCCTCGGTGGGACCGATGACATCGGCCGACAGCACCTCGGTCCCCGGGTGCGCCGCAGCCCATTCCGCCGTCTGCGTACGCACGCGGTCCGGCAGGATGCCGGTGAAGAGGAAGTACGGCAGGACGACGACGCGGCCCGCCCCGAGCTTCACGCACCGGTCGAGCCCCGAGGGCACGTCGGGCGCCGCCAGCGACACGAAGGCGGTCTCCACGCCTGCATAACCGCGCCCCTCCCACAGCAGTCGCGCCGCCTTGTGCACCTCGGCGTTGGCGTCCGGGTCGGTGGAGCCCCGGCCGACCAGCAGCACGGTCACGTCCGAGCGGTCGGCGTCGCCGGCCGCGCGATTCCCGAGGACCTCGCCGACGCGCCGCTCCAGCACGGACAGCAGCGCCGGGTGCGGGCCCAGCGGGCGGCCGTAGGAGTACGAGATGGCGGGGTGCCGCTCCTTCTCGCGGGACAGCGCCGCCGGGATGTCGCCCTTGGCGTGTCCGGCCGACACCAGCATCAGGGGGACGGCCGCGAAGCGCCGCACCCCACGCTCGACCAGCTCCGTCACGGCCTCGCCGAGCGGAGGCGGAGACAGCTCGATGAAGCCGCCCGCGACGGGCAGTTCGGGGTTGCGGCGGCCAAGCTCCCGTACGAAGTCGCGGAAGGCCTCGGCTCCCGCTTCGTCCCGGGTGCCGTGGCCTGCGATGAGCAGTGCGGGGGGCGGGGTGGTCACGCGTTCTCCTTGGTGCTGAGGGGGGTGTAGAGCAGGGCGTTGAGCGCGGCCGCGGCGACCGCCGAACCGCCCTTCTCCGAAACGTTGCTGACTGCGGGCAGGCCGCTCTCACGCAGCGCGGCCTTGGACTCGGCCGCTCCGACGAAGCCGACCGGCAGGCCGATGACGAGCGCGGGCGCCGCGTCGAGGACGAGCAGCTCCTCCAGTGCGGTGGGTGCGCAGCCGATCACCCAGACCGCGCCGGGCCCGACCTGTTCGTACGCCAGCCTGATCGCGTGCGCCGAACGCGTCAGTCCGGGGCCCGACTCGGCCTCCTTCAGCCGGCACACCGACTCGCGGCGGGTGATGCCCGCCGCGACCATCTCGACATCGGCGACCACGGGCGCGCCGGCGTGCAGCGCGGTGTGGGCCGCGCGCAGCGTGGTCTCGTCGCAGACGAGGTCGTCCGCGTACGCCAGATCCGCGCTGGAGTGGATGACACGCTCGACCACCGCCCGGGTGAGCGGAGGGAAGTGCGAGGTGTCGATGCGGGTCCGCAGCCTGCGGAACGACTCCTGCTCGATGGGGTGGACGACCCTGGTCACCGTGCTCCCTCCGACTGCCACCGGTAGCCCCGGGGCGTCACCATCCGGCCCGCGATCTCCCGCGTGGCCGTGTTCCCGACGGTCACCACCGTCATCATGTCCACCGTCGTCGGATCGAGTCCCGCGAGCGTGGTCAGCCGGCTGCTCTCGTCCGGGCGGGACGCGTTCCGTACGACACCCACCGGGGTGGCGGGCGCGCGGTGCTCGGCGAGAATGCCCAGCGCCTTGGGCAGTTGCCAGTCACGGCCGCGGCTGCGCGGGTTGTAGAAGGTCACCACGATGTCCGCCTCGGCCGCGGCCCGTACGCGCCGCTCGATGACCTCCCACGGCGTGTGCAGGTCGGAGAGACTGATCGACACGTGGTCGTGGCCGAGCGGCGCACCGAGGATGGCGGCGGCCGCGAGGGCGGCGGTCACCCCCGGGACGCCCACCACGTCGATGTCGTCGGCCGCCTCGGCGAGCGCGGGCGACGCCATGGCGTACACACCCGCGTCGCCCGAGCCGATCAGGGCGACGGCGTGACCCCTGCGCGCCTCGGCGACCGCGGTTCGGGCCCGCTCCTCCTCGGCGCCGAGGCCGGACTCCAGGATCGTGGTCCCGGGCCGGAGCAGGTCGCGGATCTGGTCGACGTACTGGTCGAGCCCGACCAGCACCGAGGCGCTCCGCAGTTCCTCCCTGGCGCGTGGGGTGAGCAGGTCCCGTGCTCCCGGACCGAGGCCGACGACGGCCAGCCGGCCGCGCGGCGCCCGCCGCACGACGGCGCAGGTGGCCATCGCGGCACGCCCCTCGGGCGCCGACTTCCGCTTCGGTACCAGCAGTTCGCCTCCGCCGGCCAGGGCGGCGGCCTCAGCGACGGAGGGCGTCCCGACGGCGGCGAGTGGAGCCCCGGACGGGTTCGGCACCGCGATGCCGGCCAGCGTCCCGGCGTCGTACGTCCTGACCGGCACGCCGAGGCGGGCGGCAGCCCCGACGATCCCGGCCTCGCCGGCTTTGGCGTCCACGGTCGCCAACTCCACGACGGAGTCCGCGCAGAGCCCGGCGTCACGCAGGGCGCCCTCGATGAGCCCGAGCACCTCGTCGACGGGCGCCTCCTTGCTGGCGCCGACCCCGACGACCAGCGACGGCGGCCGCACGACGGCCTCCCGCTCACCGAGCGGAACAATCCGGTCGGTGACCCACAGCGTCGCGCCGGCCGCCGTCCGGCCGCGCTCGTCGTGGGCCGCTTCCCGCGCGGCAACCGGCGCGTCGCCCGACTTGGCCTCCTCGGCAGCCTCAGCCCTTCCGGGGTCCTGAGCGGCGGAGCCTTCCGGCGACTGCACCACGTTCGGCGGCAGTGGGGGCAGGGGCCAGATCGCGTCCGCCCGCACGGCCACCCGCTCGCCGTCCAGGATCGCCCGCGTGACCGCGGCCACCGCTCCCTCCACCGGGCGGCCCAGCGTGTCCAGCCCCGGAACGCCCGTCGCGTCCGTCGCCGTCGTCACCACCGGGGCGCAGCCGAGGACGTCCCCGACCGCGTAGGCGAGGTCGTTGGCCCCGCCGCCGTGGCCGCCCAGCAGGGCCACCGCGTAGCGCAGGGACTCGTCCACCGTGACGACACCCGGGTCGGACGACTTGCCCGCGAGCAGCGGCGCGATCAGCCGGACCGTCGCCCCCGTCGCGAGAAAGCACACCAGCTGCTCGCACTCCGCGAAGGCCCGTTCCACGGCCTCCCGCACCGGGCCTTCGTAGACCCGGCTGCGGCCGGACCAGGCCGCGGCCACCCGGTCGCGGGCGACTGCGCCGGCCGCCGTGGCGGAAATCAGGCCGATCACTCGACTGCTCCTTCGATTGCCATGTCCGAGGGGCGGTTGCCCCACAACAGAAAGACGGGATTCGTGGCGGCGAGCCGGTGCACGTCACCGGGCAGCGGCGCGAGCCGCGACGACTGCAGCAGTACGCCGCCGGCCACGAACCCGGCGCCGGACAGCGCGCTTCGCACCGCGGGCACCCTGTCCAGCGCCGCCATGGCGACGACCACGCTGCGCCGGGCCCGCCGGGCGCAGGCAGTGACGATCGAGGGCAGTTCCCGGCCGCCACCGCCGATGAACACCGCGTCCGGGTCGGCGAGATCGGACAGGACCGTGGGAGCCGCACCGTGCACGATCCGCACGTCCACCTCGTGGGCGGCCGCGTTGGCCCGGATGCGCCCGACGCCGTCCGCGGTCTTCTCGACCGCGACCACCGCCGCGCCGAACCGCGCGCACTCCACGGCCACCGACCCCGATCCCGATCCGATGTCCCACACCAGGTCGCCCAGGCGCGGGCCAAGGCGGGCCAGGGCCAGGGCCCGCACCTCGAACTTGGTGATCATCGAGTCCCGGTGGGTGAACTCGTCCTCGGCCAGGGCCCATCGGGACGGGACGGGCCGCGGGCCGGCGATCGTCCGTACCGGCGACAGCGCCCGCGACTCGTCGAGGCACACCACCACGCTCACGCCGGCCCAGTCGCGGGCGGCGGCCTCGGCCGGCGACACCCGCTCCAGGCGCTCGTGCTCCGGATCACCCAGCGCCGAGGCCACCACCATGGTGCGGTCCACCGTCCGGCGGACCAGTTCGGCTCCCAGTTCCGCGGGCCCGGCTCCGGGACCGGTGAGTACGGCGGTCTTGGGCTGGGCCCGGCACACATTGACCGCGGTCCGCAGGTCCCGCCCGTGTGCGCTGACCACCACCGCGTCGTCCCAGGGCAGTCCGAGCCGCGCGAAGGCCACCGCCACCGACGCGACCCCCGGCCGGACGTCGAGCGCGTCCACCCCGAAGCGCTCGGCCAACGCCCGTACGACGCCGAAGAATCCGGGGTCGCCGGAGGCGAGGACCACAACGCGCGGGCCGTCCTTCGCCAAGTGCTCCTCGATCGCGTCGAACGCGGGAGCCAGCGGCCCGAGCACCACCCGCGCGGCGCGCTCCGGCACCCCGGCGGCGTCCAGATGCCGCTGTCCGCCGACCACCAGGGTGGCGGCGTCCAGCGCGGCGCGGTCGCGGCCGGCCGGCGGGGCGCCCGTTCCCGTACCTATGACCGTGATCACGAATCGGCCTCCTGGGCGCCCCGCGCCGCGCGCAGCGACTTGCGGGCCGCCGGATCGGCCTTCCGGAAGCCGTGGAAATGGCCGGGGTGGTAGAGGTGCGAGCGCGTGCCCGAGGCGGACAGGGCCGGACCCACCAGGAACAGCGTGTGCTTCCAGAGCTTGTGCTCCTTGACCGTCTCCTCCAGCGTGCCCAGCGTGCAGCGCAGCACCAGCTCCTCCGGCCACGTCACCTGGTAAGCGACGACCACCGGGGTGTCCGTCGGATAGCCGCCCTCCAGCAGTTCGGCCGTCAGCTGCCCCGACCGGGCCGCCGAGAGGAAGACGGCCATGGTCGTGCCGTGCCGGGCGAACTCCCGTACCTCCTCGCCGGGCGGCATCGGCGTCTTGCCGCCACCGAGACGGGTGAGGATCACCGACTGGGCGACCTCGGGGATGGTCAGCTCCCGCTGGGCTATCGCCGCCACGGCCGAGAACGACGACACGCCGGGCACGATCTCGACCTCGACACCGAGCGCCGCGCACCGGTCCACCTGCTCCTGTGTGCCGCCCCACAGGGCCGGGTCGCCGGAGTGCACCCGCGCCACGCGCAGACCGTCCCGTACCGCCCGCTCGTACACCGCGACGACGTCCTCCAGCGACATCGCCGCCGAGTCCAGGATCTCCGCGCTCTCCCGGGCGTGGTCCAGCACTTCGGCCTGCACCAGGCTCGCGGCCCAGATGACCACATCGGCGTCGGCGATGGCTTTGGCGGCCCGGAACGTCAGCAGGTCGGCGGCGCCGGGTCCGGCACCGACGAAGGTCACTTTGCCGGTGGGGGCAGCGGCCATGAGCGGGGGTCCTCTCGGGTTTTCCGTCGGTCCGTGTGCACGGGGTCAACGGGATGGAACGCGGATGTGCGGAAGGAGGGTCGGGTCAGGTAAGCAGGGGCGCATGGCGGTGATCGTCGCGCTCGGCGCGTTCCTGATGACGCTGGCGGGCGGGTGGACGGCGCGACGCGTCACCGACCGCCGCCATCTCGTGCTCGGCCTGGCGGGCGGACTGATGCTCGGCGTGGTCGGACTCGACCTGCTGCCGGAGGCGATGGAGGCGGCGGGCGACCCCGTCTTCGGCGTACCCGCCGCCCTGTTGCTGTTCGTCGGCGGCTTTCTCGTGGCGCACGTCGTGGAACGGCTGCTCGCGGTGAGGCAGGCGGCGCACGGGCGCCGGCCCGGGCGAGCGAGTACCGCAGGTCGGCCTGACCGCAGCCGCGGCGATGGTCGGGCACAGCCTGATGGACGGCATCGCTCTCGGCGCGGCGTTCCAGGTGGGCGGCGGCATGGGTGTCGCGGTCGCGATCGCGGTCATCACGCACGACTTCGCCGACGGTTTCACCACGTACACGCTCACCAGCCTGTACGGGAACGACCGTCGCAAGGCCGCGCTCATGCTCCTCGCCGACGCCCTGGCGCCCGTCGTCGGCGCCGCGTCCACCGTGCTGTTCACCCTTCCCGGGGACCTCCTCGGCAGCTACCTGGGTTTCTTCGGCGGTGCGCTGCTCTACCTCGCCGCCGCGGAGATCCTTCCCGAGGCGCACCACGACCATCCGGCGCTCTCCACCCTGCTGTGCACAGTCGCGGGAGTCGCCGGAATCTGGCTGGTGGTGGGCGTCGCGGGCTGAGCTCACAACTTGCCTCCACGGCCACCGTCGCGCCGCGCGGGCGCGATGAGCGTCGAGAGATAGGGCAGCGGTCCGTCCGAAAGTTCGGTGGCCGGACGAATCGACTCGTCGTCCAGCCCCAGGGCCGAACCCCACACCGCGCCCTCGGTCCGGCCGGTCTCGCGCAGCGCCGTCTCCACTTCATGGGCCAGCCGCCCGAACTTGTACGCCACGACCGTGCCCGGCCCTTCGAGCGCGTTCTTGAGTACGGCCGATCCCGCCGTCACCGGGACGAGCGTCAGCGGCTCTGTCCCCTCGGTGAGCACCGCTCCGCTGCGCGCGGCCAGGTCCTGCATCGCGGTGATCCCCGGCACGGTCTCGACGACCGTTCCCGGGACCAGCTCGCCCACGGTCTGGGCAAGATAGGTGAAGGTCGAATACACGTTTGGATCACCGATGGTGGCGAAGGCCACGGAGCCGTGCGCGCCCAGCAGTTCGGCGACGCGGGCACCCGCGGCGTCCCAGGCGGCCTCACGCCGTGCCCGGTCGCTGCGCTCGTTGAGCGCGAAGACGACCCGTACGACCTTGCCGGGTTCGACATAGTGCAGCACGGTCGCCTCGGCCCGGCCGCGCTCTCCACTGTCCATCACGGGAACGACGACGACGTCGGCCTCCCGGAGCTCCCTGACCCCCTTGACGGTCACCAGTTCCGGATCGCCGGGACCCACCCCGACACCGACCAGCCTGCTGCTCATGCTCCACACCTCTCGACAAACCTCTGTGCGATGCCGGGCGTGGCCGCCCAGTGCGCATGCAGGTAGCTCGCGTGCACGCCCCGCTGTACGAACCCCTCGACCCGGCGCTCCGGGTGCACCAGCCCCCACGCGGGCGCCGGCCCGGCCGCCGGCTCCAGCGCCGTGCGGTGGAACTCGTGCCCCCGCAGCCGGGTTCCGGCCTGTGCCAGCACACTGTCCGAGACGGCCACGGCTTCGCGGTAGCCCAGTGCCAGCCGTTCCGACATCCGGGCCTCCGCCTCCAGCACGCCGCACATCGGCCTGCCGTCCAGCGAACGCGCGAGGTAGAGCAGGCCCGCGCACTCCGCGGCGACGGGCGCGCCCCTGTGTGCCATTTCGGCCACGGCCTTGCGCAGCGGCTCGTTGGCGGACAGCTCGGGGGCGTAAACCTCGGGAAAACCGCCGCCGACGACCAGCCCCGCGGTGCCGTCAGGGAGTTGCTCGTCCCGCAGCGGATCGAAGGTCACCACCTCCGCACCGGCAGCGGTGAGGAGCTCGGCATGCTCGGCGTACGAGAACGTGAACGCGGCCCCGCCGGCGACGGCCACCACGGGGCGCCGACCCGGCCCGTGCGACGTGCCCCGGCCCGCCGGCGCGGCCCCCGGCTCCCACGCAGCCTCGCTCAGCGGCGGAGCCGTACGCGCCAGAGCGAGCAGAGCCTCCAGGTCGCACCCCTGGCGCACCTGTTCCGCCAGAGCCGCGACCGACGCCACCGCATCCGCCCGCCGCTCGGCGACCGGCACCAGCCCCAGGTGCCGCGACGGCGTGGCAATCGTCTCGGCGCGCCGGAGCACACCCAGGACCGGTACACCCGACTCGTCCAGCGCCTCGCGGAGCAGCGCCTCGTGCCGGTCCGAGCCCACCTTGTTCAGGATCACGCCGCCGATGCGCACGCCGGGGTCCCAGGACGCGAAGCCGTGCACCAGCGCGGCCACGGACCGGGACTGCGACGACGCGTCGACAACCAGCACCACAGGCGCCCGCAACAGCTTCGACACCTGTGCGGTGGAGGCCAGTTCGCCGAAACCGCTCGCCCCGTCGTACAGGCCCATCACGCCCTCGACCACGGCCAGGTCACAGCCGGACGCGCCGTGAGCGAACAGCGGCGCGATCAACTCCGTACCGCACATGTAGGCGTCGAGATTGCGGCCCGGACGGCCGGTGGCCAGGGAGTGATAGCCCGGGTCGATGTAGTCGGGCCCTGCCTTGTGCGGGGACACCGAAAGCCCCGCGGAGGCGAACGCCGCCATCAGGCCCGTTGCGACGGTGGTCTTGCCGCTGCCGGAGGCCGGCGCGGCGACGACCAGTCGCGGGATCGTCACCACTCGATGCCCCTCTGGCCCTTCTGGCCCGCGTCCATCGGGTGCTTGATCTTGGACATGTCAGTCACCAGGTCCGCGAAGTCCACCAGCTTCGCGGGTGCGTTGCGACCGGTGATCACCACATGCTGTGCGCCCGGCCGGTCGCGCAGTACCTCGATCACCTCGTCGGTGTCGACCCACCCCCAGTGCATGGGATAGGCGAACTCGTCCAGCACGTAGACCTTGTAGGTCTCGGCCGCCAGGTCGCGCTTGACCTGCTCCCAGCCCTCCCGGGCCGCTTCCTCGTTGTCGAGCTGCTCGTCACGCTGTACCCAGGACCAGCCCTCGCCCATCTTGTGCCAGGCGACCGTCCCGCCCTCGCCGGAGTCACCGAGGACCTTCAGCGCGTTCTCCTCGCCGACCTTCCACTTCGCGGACTTGACGAACTGGAACACCCCGATCGGCCACCCCTGGTTCCAGGCGCGCAGCGCCAGCCCGAAGGCGGCCGTCGACTTGCCCTTGCCGATGCCCGTGTGGACTACGACGAGGGGACGGTTGCGGCGCTGGCGGGTGGTGAGCCCGTCGTCGGGTACGACGGACGGCTGTCCCTGGGGCATTACGCGGCCCTCCCGGTTCGATTTCCCTGTACGTCCTTGACCAGCCCGGCGATGCTGTCGGCCCGCAGCTCGTCGAGCGTGACGGCGGTACCGCCGAGCTCACGGGCAAGGGCACCGGCGAGTCCGAGCCGCACCGGCCCCGACTCGCAGTCCACGACGACGGACGCGGTGCCCGACACCGCGTGCAGCCGCGCGGCCCGCGCCCCGAGCGCCACCGGATCGACGCCGCCGGTCGCGCGTCCGTCCGTCACGACGACCAGCAGCGCGCGGCGCGAAGGATCGCGCAGCCGCTCGACACGCAGCACCTCGTGCGCCTTGAGCAGGCCCGCAGCCAGCGGCGTGCGCCCACCCGTCGGCAGTCGTTCCAGCCGGGCCGCGGCCGCGTCGACCGACGAGGTGGGCGGTAGCGCCAGCTCGGCGTCCTTTCCCCGGAAGGTGATCAGGCCGACCTTGTCGCGCCGCTGGTACGCGTCCAGCAATAGTGAGAGCACCGCGCCCTTGACCGCGCCCATGCGCTGCCGCGCCGCCATCGATCCGGAGGCATCCACGACGAACAGGATCAGGTTGCCCTCCCGGCCCTCCCGCGTCGCCTGCCGCAGGTCGTCCCGGCGTACGACGAGCCCCGGGCCGCTGCGCCCGCGTACCCGCTGGTGGGGTGCCGCGGCCTGAACGGTCGCTGCCAGGTGCAGCTTGGTGAGCGCTCCCCGGGGCCGCCTGGCCCCGGTGGTCCGGCCGTGCTCGGTCCGGGCCCGGGACCTGCGCCCGGCCGCTCCCGTACCCAGCCCCGGCACGCTCAGCACCTTCGTACGGAACGGCTCGCCCGCCCGCGCGGCCGACTGCTCACCACTGCCCGCCGACGCCTTGCTCTCGTCCCCCTCGGACGCCTCGGGCCGCGCGGCCTCCTCGGCCTCCGCGGCGTGCTGCTCCCCGGCGGGAGGTGCGTCGGGACCGTCGCCCTGCGGCGGCCGGCCGCCACCGCCGTCCGGCCCGTCCGGGTCCGGATCGTCGTCCTCCCCGCCGAACTGCTCCAACGTCTCGTCGAGCCTGTCCTCGTCGAGGCCGGGCGCGTCGAAGGGGTTGCGCCTGCGCCGGTGCGGCAGCGCGAGCAGCGCGGCCTGCCGTACGTCTTCCGCGACCACGTCCGTACGCCCCGCCCAGGCAGCCAGCGCCGTCGCGGTGCGGGCCATCACGATGTCGGCGCGCATACCGTCCACCTCGAACGCCGCGCAGGTCGCCGCGATCTGCCGCAGTGCCGCGTCCCCGATGCGGACCTCCGGCAGGAGGGCCCGCGCGGCGATGATGCGCGCCCGCAGGGCCTCCTCCTCGGCGGTCCACTTGGCCGCGAAGCCGTCCGGGTCGTCGTCGTACGCGAGCCTGCGCCGTACGACCTCCACCCGCTGGTCGGGCTCGCGAGAGGCGGCGACCTCCACGGTGAGCCCGAAGCGGTCGAGCAACTGCGGGCGCAGCTCGCCCTCCTCCGGGTTCATGGTGCCGACGAGCAGGAAACGGGCGGCATGCCGCACCGACACGCCTTCGCGCTCGACGTAGGAGGCGCCCATGGCGGCCGCGTCGAGCAACAGGTCGACCAGGTGGTCGTGCAGCAAATTGACCTCGTCGACGTACAGGATCCCGCGGTGCGCGTCGGCCAGCAGCCCGGGTTCGAAGGCCTTCACGCCCTCGGCGAGTGCCCGCTCGATGTCGAGCGCGCCGACGAGCCGGTCCTCGGACGCTCCGACGGGCAGTTCCACCATCCGGGCCGGCCGCGCGGTCCCGGCCCCCGTCTCGTGGGGGCCGTCCGGACACGCGGGATCGGGCGCACCGGGCGCGCACGAGAAGCGGCATCCGGCGACGACCGCGACCTCCGGCATCAGCGCCGAAAGGGCACGTACGGCCGTCGACTTGGCCGTGCCCTTCTCACCCCGGACCAGCACACCGCCCACGGCCGGCGACACGGCGTTCAGCAGCAGCCCGAGCCGCAGATCGTCCATCCCGACGATCGCGGTGAACGGATAAGGCGTACTCATGCGTCGTCACCCTCCAGGTCGCCCTCGAGCTGCAGATAAGTCGCCCGGAGCCGCTCCAGCGTCTCGGCGTCCGGCTCGGCCCACAGCCCGCGCTCCGCGGCCTCCAGCAGCCGCTCCGTGATCCCGCGCAGCGCCCACGGGTTCGACTTCTCCATGAACTGCCGGTTCTCCGGGTCGAAGACGTACTCGGCCGAGAGCTTCTCGTACATCCAGTCGTCGACCACGCCCGCCGTCGCGTCGTACCCGAAGAGGTAGTCCACGGTCGCGGCCATCTCGAAGGCGCCCTTGTAGCCGTGGCGTCGCATCGCCGCCATCCAGCGCGGGTTGATCACCCGGGCGCGGAAGACGCGGTGCGTCTCCTCGCCCAGCGTGCGGGTCTTCACCTGGTCGGGCGTCGCGCTGTCACCCACGTACGCCTCGGGGGAGGCCCCCGTCAGATGCCGCACCATGGCGACCATGCCGCCGTGGTACTGGAAGTAGTCGTCCGCGTCGACCAGGTCGTGCTCACGCGTGTCGACGTTCTTCGCCGCCACCGCGATCCGCCGGAACGCCGTCTCCATGTCCCCGCGCGCCGCCCGCCCGTCGAGCCCGCGCCCGTACGCATAGCCGCCCCACACCGCGTACACCTCGGCGAGGTCGGCGTCCGAGCGCCAGTTCCGGGCATCGATCAGCGGCAGCAGACCCGCCCCGTACGCACCCGGCTTGGAGCCGAAGACACGAGCCGTGGCGCGGCGGCGGTCGCCGTGCTCGGCGGTGTCCTCGTCGGCGTGCGCGCGCACGTAGTTCGACTCGGCCGGCTCGTCCAGTTCGGCGACCGCCCGCACGGCGTCGTCGATCAGGCCCACCACGTGCGGGAAGGCGTCCCGGAAGAAGCCCGAGATACGGACGGTGACGTCGATGCGCGGACGGCCGAGTTCCGCCACCGGCACGACCTCGAAGCCGGTCACCCGCCGCGAGGCGTCGTCCCACACCGGGCGGCAGCCCAACAGGGCGAGGATCTCGGCGATGTCGTCGCCCTGGGTGCGCATCGCGGACGTACCCCAGACCGTCAGGCCCACGGACTTGGGGTAGTCGCCCGTGTCCGCGAGATAGCGGGCCACGAGCGAGTCGGCGAGCGCCTGGCCCACCTCCCACGACAGCCGGGACGGGATCGCCTTGGGGTCGACGGAGTAGAAGTTGCGGCCGGTCGGCAGGACGTTGACCAGCCCGCGCGTCGGCGAGCCGGACGGCCCGGCTGGGACGTAACCGCCGTCGAGCGCCCGCAGGATGTTGCCGATCTCGTCGGTCGTCCGCGCCAGCCGCGGCACCACCTCCGCACAGGCGAAGCCAAGGACGGCCACGGCGTCCGGGAGTACGTGACCGAGGACGTCACCGACCAGCCCGGCCACCGCCGCGACGTCCCAGCCGCGCTCCTCCATGCCCTCGGCGAGACGCCGGCACAGCTGCTCCAGCAGGTCGATCGCGTCCGCACCGGTGCGTGCTGGACCGCCGACCAGCGACGTGAGTTCCACCGGCACCTTCACGGCCGCACCCGGCTCGCCGAGCAGGGACTTCTCCTCCAGCCCGAAGTGCTCGGCGAGAGCTGCCCTGAGCCCCGGCAGCGCGTTCGCCCGGCCGCCCCACACCTGCGAGGCGCGCAGCACCGCCAGGACGAGGTTGACGCGGGCCCCGGCCTCGGGACCGCCGCCCAGGATGTGCAGGCCGTCACGGATCTGGACGTCCTTGATCTCGCACAGGTAACCGTCGATGTGCATGACGAACTCGTCGAAGTCGCCGTCGTCGGGCTGCTCGTCGACATGCAGGTCGTGGTGGAGCTCGGCGGCCTTGACCAGCGTCCAGATCTGGGCGCGGACGGCCGGCGCCTTCGTCGGGTCGAGGTCGCTGACGAGCGCGTACTCGTCGAGCAGCTGCTCGAGCTTCGCCAGATCGCCGTACGTGTCGGCGCGGGCCATCGGCGGCACCAGATGGTCCACCACCGTGGCGTGGCCGCGGCGTTTGGCCTGCGTACCCTCACCCGGGTCGTTGACGATGAACGGGTACACCAGCGGCAGTTCGCCCAGTACGGCGTCGGGACCGCAGCCCGCCGACAGGCCGAGGCCCTTGCCCGGCAGCCACTCCAGGGTGCCGTGCTTGCCCATGTGGACGATGGCGTCGGCGCCGAAGCCGCCTTCGGACGTCGTGGACTCCAGCCAGCGGTACGCCGCCATGTAGTGGTGCGAGGGCGGCATGTCGGGGTCGTGGTAGATCGCGATCGGGTTCTCCCCGAAGCCGCGTGGCGGCTGGATCATCACGACGACGTTCCCGAACCGGAGGGACGCCAGGACGATGTCGTCACCGTCCACGTACAACTGGCCCGGCGGCTCGCCCCAGTGCTCCAGCATGCCGTCGCGCAGCCCGGGCTCCAGCTTGTCGAACCAGGCCCGGTAGTCGGCGAGCGGCACTCGCGCCGGCGCGGCGGCGAGCTGCTCCTCGGTCAGCCACTCCACGTCGTGCCCGCCGGCGTCGATGAGCCGGTGGATCAGCTCGTCGCCGTTGTCCGGGTGGCCTTCCACCGCGTAACCGGCGTCGCGCAGGGCGTCCAGCACCCGTACCGCGGACGCGGGTGTGTCGAGTCCCACCGCGTTGCCGACGCGCGAGTGCTTGGTGGGATAGGCGGTGAACACGAGCGCGAGCTTCTTCTCAGCGTTGGGCTTGTGCTTCAGCCTGGCGTGCCGTACGGCGATCCCCGCGACCCGCGAGGCGCGCTCGGGATCGGCGACGTACACCGGCACGTCGTCGGGGCCCTGCTCCTTGAAGGAGAAGGGAACCGTGATCAACCGCCCGTCGAACTCGGGGATCGCGACCTGCATCGCGGCGTCCATGGGGGAGAGAGCGGCGTCCGAGTCCTCCCAGACGGCGCGCGAGGACGTCAGGCACAGGCCCTGCAGTACGGGTACGTCGAGGTCGGCGAGCGCGCCGATGTCCCACGCCTCGTCGTCGCCGCCCGCTGAGGCGTCCGAGGCGCGCGTACCGCCCGCAGCGAGGACGGTGGCGATCAGCGTGTCGGCCCGGCCCAGCAGTTCGTACAGCCCGGCGTCGGCGCCGCGCAGTGAACCGCAGTACACGGGCAGGGCGTTGGCGCCCTTCGCCTCGATGGCGTCGCACAGGGTGTCGACGAAGGCGGTGTTCCCGGAGAGGTGGTGTGCCCGGTAGAAGAGCACGCCGACGGTCGGCCGCCCCGCTTCCAGTCCGCGCTCGCCGTGCGGCCCCCACTCGGGCATCGTCTGCGGTTCGGCGAAGCCCTGTCCGGTCAGCAGCACGGTGTCCGAAAGGAACCTGGCCAGTTCGACGAGGTTCCCCGGGCCGCCCTCGACGAGATAGCGCAGCGCCTCGGCGACCACGCCCGCGGGCACGGACGACTCGGCCATCAGCTCCGCGTCCGGTACGGTCTCGCCGCCCAGCAGCACGGTCGGAATCCCGGACGCCTTGAGGACGGCGAGCCCGTCCTCCCACGCCCGCTTCCCGCCCAGCAGCCGTACGACGGCCACCGAGGCTCCCTCGATCAGCGCGGGCAGTTCCGCCGAGACGTCGACGCGGGTCGGGTTGCCGATGCGGTACGGCGCGCCGGAGGCCCGGGCCGCCAGCAGGTCCGTATCGGCGGTGGACAGCAACAGCACGGTGCTCATGGCGCTCCAGGTGCGATGAAGGGAAGTCCTGACGGTGCGCCCGACTCGATCAGCCGCAGCAGCGCGTCCGTGTCCGCGTGTTCCTCGATCAGGTCGCCGAGGAGGTCGAGCTGCTCCTCGCGCAGCGTGCCGAAGGAGGTGTCCGGGGCCGGTAGGAAGCGGCGCCCCGCGGCGGCGGCCACCTCCCGCAGGAACGCCCGCCGGAAGCCGTCGCTCTCCAGTGCCCCGTGCCAGTGGGTGCCCCAGACGGAGCCCACCCGGCAGCCGTCCAGGCCGCGTCCCCGGTCATCGGAGACGAATGCTTCTCCGCCGAGCACGTCGGCGACTCCGTGGTGGATCTCGTACCCCTCGACGCGCTCGCCGAGCGCCTGGCCGACGGGCCGGGCGAGTGTCTTCTCGACGGCGAAACGCACCCGGACGGGCAGCAGTCCGAGCCCATTCAGGGCCCCCGCCCGCGACTCGACCTCGTCCTCGATGTGCTCCCCGAGCACCTGGTAGCCGCCGCAGATGCCGAGGACGGGCCGGCCCTCGACCGCGCGCCGCGCGATCGCGTCCGCGAGTCCGCGTTCCCGCAGCCACTCCAGCGCCCCGACGGTGCCACGCGTGCCCGGCACCACCACCAGGTCGGCGTCGAGGAGTTCCTCCGCGCGGTCCACGAACCGCACGACGACACCCGGCTCGGCGGCCAGTGCGTCGACGTCCGTGAAGTTGGACATCAGCGGCACCGCGCACACGGCGACCCGCAGCACGTCCTGGCCGACCGGCGGGGCGACGACGGACTCACGTACGGCTCCCCGCAGGGAGACGCGCAGGCCGTCCTCCTCGTCGATCCCCAGACCGTGCCGGAACGGCAGCACCCCGAAGGTCTGACGGCCGGTCAGTCCCCGGAGCATCTCCATCCCGGGCTCGAGCAGCGACACGTCGCCCCGGAACTTGTTCACCAGGTACCCGGCGATCAGCGCCTGGTCCGCCGCGCTCAGCAGGGCGGTCGTTCCGAAGAACGAGGCGAAGACGCCCCCGCGGTCGATGTCGCCCACGACGACCACCGGGAAGTTCGCCGCCCGCGCGATGCCCATGTTCACGATGTCCGTACGGCGCAGATTGATCTCGGCAGGACTGCCGGCCCCCTCACAGATCACGGCGTCATACGTGCCCCGCAGTTCCTCCAGGCACGCCGTGACGGTCCCGAGAAGTCCCTCCTGCCGACCGCCGCGCAAGGCCCCTCCGGGGGACGGCGCGCCCGGGGACGGCTCCGCCGCGGCCCCCGGCCCCCCGAAGAACCCGCGCGCGCTCATCTCACCCACCGGCTTGCCCAGCAGCACCACTTGGCTGCTGCGGTCGCTGCCGGGCTTGAGGAGTACGGGGTTCATCAGCGCGCTCGGCTCGACGCGCGCGGCCTGCGCCTGCATCGCCTGGGCGCGCCCGATCTCCGCGCCCTCGCGCGTGACGAACGAGTTCAGCGACATGTTCTGCGCCTTGAAGGGCGCGACCTTCACCCCGGTACGTACCAGCCACCGGCAGATCCCGGCCGTGACCACGCTCTTGCCGGCGTCCGACGTGGTGCCGGCAACCAGCAGTCCACCAGCGCTCATGCGGTTCCCCTCCGTCCAGAGACCAGTCGGCCGGCGATCAGCCGGACCGCGACACACGCGCCCAGGGCGATCCCGGTCACCACGCGCGACAGCTTCACCGCGCGTTCGATGTCGCCCACTCCCACCGGCCGGCCACCGCCGTTCAGCACCGGCCGGTGCTCGACGCGGCCGGCGTACGAGAGGGTCCCGCCGAGCCGTACGCCCAGGGCGCCGGCGAACGAGGCCTCCACCGGGCCGGCGTTGGGGCTCGGGTGCTTTGCCGCGTCCTGCCGCCAGGCCCGTACCGCCCCCCGGCGGTCGGGCCCGGCCAGCAGCGCGGCCGCGGCGGTCAGCCGGGAGCCCGGCCGGCCCGCCACGTCGTCGAGCCGCGCCGAGGCCCAGCCGTACCGCAGATATCGCGGCGACTTGTGCCCGACCATGGCGTCCAGGGTGTTCACGGCGCGGAACGCGAGCAGGCCGGGCACGCCCGCGACGGCTCCCCACACCAGGGCACCGACCACGGCGTCGGAGGTGTTCTCGGCGACGGACTCCACGACGGCGCGGGCGATCTGCTGCCCGTCCAGGAACTGGGGGTCGCGCCCGCAGAGATGGGGCAGCCGCTCCCGGGCGACCTCGAGGTCGCCCACCGCCAGCGCACCGCCGACGGCCCTCGCCTCGCGGCCCAGTGATGTCCCGCCCACCACGGCCCAGGTCGCCGCGGCGGTCAGCGCGGCATGGGCAACGGGACGGGAACGCAAGGCGCTTGCGGCGAGCGCGCCGGCCGCGGCCGCGCCGCCGGCGCACACCACGGCATGCAGCGAGCCCCACCCGCGGTGGTCACGCCACAGGACCTTCTCGACAGCGCTGGCAGCCCGCCCGAACGCCGCGACCGGATGTCCGCGGCGGGGATCGCCCAGGACCAGGTCGCCGATCAGGCCGGCTGTCGCGCCGTATGCGAAAACGCGATCGGCACGCATGGGTTCAGCCGGCCGATACGCCTCGGCGGGACCCCGTACTCGGAAAGACCGTCCTCGGTTGGACGGCACTCACATGGACAACTGAACCGCAGCCGGGCATGGCGAAGTCCTCACTCAGGGTCCGCGCCCTGGTTCGACGTGACCGGCGGTGAGAGTCTCCTGGCTCCCGGATCGGCAACTCCCCCGGCCTTCCAGCCCTTACGCAGCGGCCGTGACTTCCGGTGTGGGGGAGTGCTCCCCGGTGACAGTGGCGGGACCGCGCCGGATTCGCACCGGACTTCCTCTCCTGCCGCCGTTTGGCTCCGGAAGTCCACCACGGCCTGCGAACGCCCGTCAACTCGCCGTTGACCTGCGGCGGGACAGTGTGCGAAGACCCACACCGGCGGGAACGCGAACGCCCCCGGCAGGAGTCCTCGGGGGGACCCTGCCGGGGGCGTCCGGATGCCCGGTTCGTCCGGATGCCGGTTCGGTCAGACGACGATCAGATAGATCCCGTAGGCCACGGCCGCCGCGCAGAGTGCGAAGCAGGCGTACGCGCCCGTGCGGGCCATGGCCACGGAGCCGGCGGAGCCTCCCTGTGCGGTGGCGGACTCCTGCTTCGAGAGGCCCACGATGCCGAGGGTGAACAGGCCCACCAGGACCACGGTGGCTGTGAGGCTGACTCCGAAGACGGAGCCGAGAGCTGCCCAGTCGATCTTCATACTGCTGATTCCTTCAGTCGTCGAGCGCGTCGGGCGCCGAGCGCGGCCGGCCCCGTCAGACGGTCGCGGGCTGCGGAGGTTCGGGGGCCGCGGGCACCGGGCCCGGGATGGTGGCCTTCAGTTCGCCGGTGGCGCCGGCGGTGACGCCCGCCGGAGGCGGGGTGACGGCGGCGATGGCGGTGGTCACGACACCCGCGGGCTCGCCGTCCACGCCGGTCTCGTTGACGTTGGTGTGGTCGACGACCTGACGGCGGGAGATGAGCCAGATCGCGAGGCAGGAGCTGACGAGGAAGACCGCGACGGCGGCGACCCCCCAGTCACCCTGCTTGGTCACGAACTCGGCGCCGGCCGCGACGAGACCCGCCGCCGGCAGGGTCAGGCCCCAGGCGATGAACATGCGGGTCGCGGTGGACCAGCGGACCACACCGCCCTTTCGCCCGAGACCGGAGCCCATCACCGCGCCGGAGCACGAGTGGGTGGTGGAGAGCGAGAAGCCGAGGTTCGAGGAGGCCAGGATGACGCTCGCCGCGCTGGTCTGGGCGGCGAAGCCCTGCTGCGGCTGGAGGTCGGTGAGGCCCTTGCCCATGGTGCGGATGATGCGCCAGCCGCCGAGGTAGGTGCCGAGCGCGATCGCGAGACCGGCCGAGAGGATGACCCACATGGGCGGGTTCGAGCCGGGGGCGAGGGCGCCGCCGGTGACCAGGGCCAGCGTGATGATGCCCATGGTCTTCTGCGCGTCGTTGGTGCCGTGGGCCAGCGAGACGAGGCCGGCGGAGCCGATCTGGCCGATGCGGTAGCCCTTGGCCGATGCCTTCTCGTCGGTCTTGCTGCTCAGCTTGTAGGTGAGGCGCGTGGCGAGCATCGCGGCGATACCGGCCACGAGCGGCGCGGCGATCGCGGGGAGCAGCACCTTGGTGACGACGACGTCGCCGTTGACCCCGCCGAAGCCGACCGATGCGACCGTGGCGCCGATCAGACCGCCCATGAGGGCGTGCGAGGAGCTGGACGGCAGTCCGACCAGCCAGGTCAGCAGATTCCACAGGATGGCGCCGACGAGCGCCGCGAAAATGACTTCGGGCCTGATGCCTTCTTCGTTGACGAGTCCGCTGGAGATCGTCTTGGCGACCTCCACCGAAAGAAACGCGCCGACGAGGTTGAGCACGGCGGACATGGCCACCGCCGTCTTGGGCTTGAGAGCGCCGGTCGAGATGGTCGTCGCCATCGCGTTGGCTGTGTCGTGGAAACCGTTCGTGAAATCGAACACGAGAGCGGTGACGATCACGATCCCGAGGAGAAGCGTGATGTGTTCCATTTACCCAGGCTTCTGTTTGACGTCAGTGGCTCGGCGAACGTAGGCAACCTGGATGAACGGAAGATGAACTGGGCCGGGCGGTGCGGTGACTCCAACGGAGTGCCTTCATTCCGCTTGTTCTTTCGAGGGGCAGAAGAAGCGCGACAAATCCGCTCCAGGGCTGGTCTCGCAGGCCTCGTACGAATCCGCTCCGGCCGGGTCGGCCTCCGGTGGGAGAGGGGGTGGAAGAGACCCATATCACTCGCCCGGAGTGCGGAGTCCAGCGCGCAGCCGGGTCTTGGGAACACCGGAGTGCGCCCCGGAGTACGGGGGGCGGAACCCGGGCCTGGCAGGATCACGCCCATGGAGCATCGCGACGCGGGCGAGCAGACGATCGGGCAGGCCTGGGCCGAACTGGTGGCCACCGCCCGCCGGACAGCCTCCGAAGGGCTCGTCGTGGGTACTTCGGGAAACGTCTCCGTGCGGGTCGGCGACCTGGTGCTGGTCACGCCCAGCGGAGTGCCCTACGACCGGCTGGGGCCGGACGACACCGTCGCCGTCGACCTGGCCGGGAAGCAGGTCGCCGGAGGACTCGTCCCCACCAGCGAGCTCCCTTTGCACCTCGCCGTCTACCGGAACACCCCCGCCCGGGCCGTCGTGCACACCCACGCCGTGCACGCGACAGCCGTCTCCACGCTCCTGCCCGAACTGCCGCCGGTGCACTACATGACCGCGGCGCTGGGCGGCCCCGTGCGGGTGGCGCCCTACGCGCTCTACGGCACCCCCGAGCTTGCCGCGTACATGCTCGACGCCCTGCACGGACGCACCGCCTGCCTGCTGCAGAACCACGGCACCGTCGCCCACGGAGACACACTCGACCAGGCGTACGACCGCACCGCTCAGCTGGAATGGATGTGCCGGCTCTGGCTCACCGCGAGCACGGTCCCCGGCCTCGAGCCCAGCCTGCTTTCTCCGGCCCAGCTCGACGAGGTCGCGGAGAAGCTCCGCGCATACGGGCAGACCCGCTGAGCGGACCCGCTGACTGGCAGCCGTCCCCATACCCACCGACACTGAGAGAGTGCGCCCGGCTACAGCGACGGCAGCAGCCGTCACCACATTCCTGGGTGTCGGCGCGGCCGCTGTGGCGGCGGGCCGGTACGCCAGTGACGTCGTGCTCAAGGCATCGCCGGAACGGCCTCTGTCCCTCGGCCCCCGGCTCACCGTCCACGCCACCGCGGAGGGACGGGTCACCCTGACCCGCTCCCTCGCCTCCCTGCGCCTCGGCACGTTCGGGCTGCACGGACCCGGGGTGCACGCCGTCGTGGGGCCCGTCCTGAAGGACGTGCCGCACGCCCCCGACACCGTCGTACGCAAGCTGGAGCGGGTCACCCACGGCACGCTCGAGGCGGGCGCGAAGGTCCGCATCACCCCGCAGGTCCACATCGGCAATCCCCGCACGGCGCTGGGCCTCGATCACGCCGACGTCGACGTCCCCGGCGAACTCGGCGCGCTGCCCGCGTGGTTCGTGCCCGCCGCCCGCGAGACCTGGGTCATCACCGTGCACGGTCTCGGCACCACCCGCGAGCACCCCATGGTGATCATGCCGTTTCTGCACCGCCAGCGGTGTCCCGTGCTCGACATCGCGTACCGCAACGACCTGGGTGCTCCTCGGTCCCCGGACGGTCTCAGCCACCTCGGTGACTCGGAGTGGCGCGACGTGGACGCGGCCATCCGCTACGCCGTCCGGTACGGCGCCGAGCGCATCGTGCTGCACGGCTGGTCCACCGGCGCGTCCATGGCCCTGCACGCCGCCGCCAACTCGGCTCTGCGGGACCGCATCAGCGGTCTTGTGCTCGACTCCCCGGTTCTCAACTGGCAGGCCACCCTGCGCGCTATGGCCTCCGCCCGCCGGGTCCCGGCACCACTGCTGCCGCTCGCGGTCCGGGCGGCCCAGGGCCGGACCGGGCTGGACAGCGACCGCCTCCCGGCCTCCGCCGACGCGGACGCCGTCCGCGTCCCCACCCTGATCTTCCACGGGCCGGACGACCAGCTGGCCCCCTGGCACGGCTCGCGCGAACTGGCCCGGCGGCGCCCGGACCTCATCACGCTCCAGACCGTCCCGGGAGCTCCGCACGCGGCCATGTGGAATGCCGGCCCGGAGTCCTACGAGGAAACCCTCCGTCGCTTCCTCACCCCCTTGCTGTAGGCGTTACGCAGGCCTCCGGAGAGCGGCAATCCCGATTCCGTTTGGGCTTTCGGCGTGTCAGAGGCAAGACTGCTCCTGTGACGTCCCGTAACCCGCGCGACTCCAGGCTCCGACTCGTTCGTCCGCGTCCGCTCGCAGCCGCCCGCAAGGCCGTGACCGACCGGCGCTCCCGGCCCGCGGCGCGCCCTCCCGAGGGCACACCGGCCCCCTCGGAGCTCGCCGATCAGGCCAGGGCGGGCCTCGCCGACGCCGTACGGATAGCCCGCTGGGCCGATCTGCAGCGCGGCACGGCGGCCGCCCTGCGCCCCGGACAGTCCGGAGTTCTCTCCGTGGACGCCGTGGAACGGGCCGCCGCCGCCCTGGAACTGACGCCCGCCCAGGTCCGGGCAGGCTGGGACCGGGCCCGGCTGGCCGGGCTCGTCGAAGTGCACGGAGGCACCGCGCGCCCCGGCTGGCGACTGCGCGCCTGGGACCGCGACGACACGGCCGTACTGCGCGGCTGGGTGGCCCTGTTCGACGCCTGGTCGCTGGTCCACCCGGCGCCGGCCGACGTCGCCCCGACCGCCGTCGCCGAGGTCGTCGAAGCCGTACCGCAGCTTCTCTCCCTGCTCCAGCTGTCCGCCGGTGCCGTTCCCGTGCCCGCGCTGCTCGATCTCCTCGAACAGCGGGTCGCCGAACTGCGCGACGAGCGCTGCGAGGTGCCGTACGGACCGCAGACAGGCCCCGAGCAGCCGGCGCCCGGCAACGGTCCGCTCTCCCTCCTGCTCGGCTGGGCCCTGGAAGGCCTCGCCGCCGTGGGCGCGCTGACGCTGGGCGAGGGCCAGGCGACCCTGACGCCGCTCGGCAACTGGGCGGTCTGGGTCAAGCTCGAGCAGATCTGCGTGGCCGCCCAGAGCCCCGCCGGCAACATCGAGCAGGCCGCTGAGGCCATGCTGCACGGCTGCGCGCGCCTGAGCCCCGGCCCCGCACGGGCCGAGTACCGGGCCTGGCTGGCCGCGCGTACCGTCGGCAGCGCCGTGGCCGAGCTCCTCGGCGTCGCCCGCGGCGAGGACGCATTGCTGCGTGGGCTCGCCTTCGAAGCGCTGCGCGTGGTCGGCGCCCCCGCGGAGTCCGAGGTGCGGGCCGCGGCCGCCGAGAGCGCGCTCCGCCCCTACGCCCTGCTCTGGCTGGCGGAGTACGACGGGGTGGACGCCGAGGACGCGGCCGAGGTGCTGACCCGGGAGGAGTCCACCTGGCTCTGGGTGGACACCGCCGCGGCCGTCGCCGACCACGGCGAGACGGAACTGCTGGTCCGTCACCTCGATTCCGCGGTGCAGGGCACGGTGCCCGCCCTGCTCGACGAGGTACGGGCCGTCGGCCATCCCCGCACCGTGCAGGTCCTGGTGGCCCTGGCCGCCGCCCACCCCGATCCCGCGCTGGCCAAGGCGGTCCGCCGGGCGGCGTTCCAGGTACACACCGGGGGAGTCTGACGCGCCGACGCCCCGACGCGACCGACGCCCGGCGGTCGCCGCCGCGGCGCGCCGACGCCCCGACGCGACCGACGCCCGGCGGTCGCCGCCGCGGGCTACGCGGCGCCGGGCGCGTACGTTCCGAAGCTCCAGACGTTGCCCTCCGCGTCCCGGGCCATGTAGTCCCGTGAGCCGTAGTCCTGGTCGGTGGGCTCCATCAGGATCTCCACCCCGTGCTCGACGGCCCGCTTGTGGTGCGCGTCGACGTCCTCCACCACGACATAGACCCCGGCCGAACCGGCGTCCGCCATCGCCTTGTCGAACACCCCGCCCTTGCCCTCGCTGCCCAGCATGACCATGCCGTTGCCGTAGGCGAGTTCGGCGTGCAGCACGCTGCCGTCCTCGCCCTCGTACACCGCGACCTCGGTGAACCCGAACCCCTCGGTCAGCAGCCTGATCGCCGTCTTCGCGTCCGCGTAGACCAGCGTCGGACAGATGCTCGGTGTACCTGCCATGTCGATCACTCCCTCTCGTTTCACGTACGGATGTGATCCAGGGCACAGTCTGGCAGGCGGGTCCGACAGTCACCGGAAGGTGTTGCACTGCGCCATGTCACCCGTGAGGTAGCCGGTGTAGAACCACTGCTGACGCTGCTGCGCCGAGCCGTGTGTCCAGGTGCACACTCGGCAGGGCGCCGGACGGACGGCCGGGCGCGAACAGCAACGCCGTCAGGGTGCAGTTGCAGGCCGACTGCTACGCCGGGGTCTGGGCGCACAACGCAGCGCGCACCCCGGACGAGTCCGGCCGACCGGTGCTCACCCGGCTCACGGACGCCGACATCCGCGACGGGCAGGACGCGGCAGCCACGGTCGGCGACGACCGGATCCAGGAGAAGCTCCAGGGACGGGTGACGCCCGAGCCGACGGCCGAGGTGGCGGAGCCGCAGGCGGTGCCGACCCGGCCGGTGAAGAAGACCGCGCGGCCGATGCCCGCCACCTCCGACGAGTATCAACCGATTCATCCTGGTACGCGCATGGGAGTACGGCTCCGCACCAGGGCTGAAAGGGGGGCGCGGCCGGCCCGCTCATCGTGTCGGGGCGGCGCTTCCCCGCCGCCCCGGACAGCCGCCGTTACGCTCTGCGCCTGATCCGTGGACACCGGTACCGGAAGGTGAGTCTTGGCCGCTCCGCCGACCGGCGTGCCGCACAGCAGGACCCGGCGCAGCGCCCGACTCGCCCTCCCCCTGGTGGCCGCGTTCCTCGCGCTCCCGCTGGTGACCGCCGCCCACCACTCCCGCCCCGCGCCGTACGGGGACCACATCACCGCGCATGCCCCGGCCCCCCGGGAGCACGGGGAACCGCTGCTCCGCGCCGAGGGCGGCGCCGTTCAGGCGTACGGGCCGGACTCCGCGGCGCCCCGCTGGACGTACACCCGCGAGGGCCGCCGGCCGCTCGCCCTGCGAGCGGCTCCGGGGCACGCCTTCACCCTGTGGGACGACGGCCTGGTCACCGACAACGCCCTCGCGGACGGAGGCGCGGTGCGCTGGCACCGCGCCGTCCCCGCGATCGCCCGCCGCCCGGGCGGACCGGCCCGGGCGGACGGTGTCCTCCAGCCGCTCGACCCGGCATACCGGATGCTCGCCGTCGTGACCCCGCAGCGCATCGCCGCCTACCGCACCGAGGACGGCGATCTGCGCTGGGTGCTGCCGGCCCGGCGAGGCTGTGTCTTCGATCCGCACCGCTTCGTCCATGCGCGCGGGGCGCTGCTGATCGCCCAGCCCTGCCGGGAGGAGGACGTGGCCTGGACGTCGGAGCTGGTGGCGGTGGACGGCCTCGGCCGGATCACCCCGGACCGCAGACCGCTGGGCAACTGAGGCGGGTCCCGGAAGCGGTCCCGCCCGCCCGCAGGCCAGGCGCGCCTCCGCCCCGCGGCCGGGCCCGCGGTCGTGCCACAAAAGCAGTTGCGAGTCCCCGGTAGACTGAGCCGTATGGCAAATCTCCTTGTGCATTAGCGGCGTAGAAGAATCTCCGCCCGCTCCCTTCCGCCGCCCATACCGCCCTGGAGTATTTCCCGTGATCACCGCCACCGGCATCGAGCTGCGCGCCGGCGCCCGAGTCCTCATCGAGTCCGCTTCCTTCCGTATCGCCAAGGGCGACCGCATCGGCCTCGTCGGCCGCAACGGAGCAGGCAAGACCACCCTCACCAAGTGCCTCGCGGGCGAGGGCATCCCCGCCGCAGGCGCCATCACCCGCTCCGGCGAGGTCGGCTACCTGCCGCAGGACCCGCGCACCGGAGACCTCGACACTCTGGCCCGTGACCGGATCCTCTCCGCGCGCGACCTGGACTCGGTTCTGCGCAAGATGCGCGAGAACGAGGAGAGGATGGCGAACGGCAAGGGCGCCACCCGTGAGCGGGCGATGAAGAAGTACGAGCGCCTGGAGACGGAGTTCCTCACCAAGGGCGGGTACGCCGCCGAGGCCGAGGCCGCCACCATCGCCGCCGCGCTCGGGCTGCCCGACCGGGTGCTCGGCCAGCCGCTCCATACGCTCTCCGGTGGTCAGCGCCGCCGTGTCGAGCTGGCCCGGATCCTGTTCTCGGACGCCGACACCCTGTTGCTCGACGAGCCGACCAACCACCTCGACGCCGACTCGATCGTCTGGCTGCGCGACTACCTGAAGTCCTACCGCGGCGGCTTCATCGTGATCTCCCACGATGTCGACCTCGTCGAGACCGTGGTCAACAAGGTCTTCTACCTGGACGCGAACCGCTCGCAGATCGACGTCTACAACATGGGCTGGAAGCTTTACCAGCAGCAGCGCGAGGCCGACGAGAAGCGGCGCAAGCGTGAGCGGCAGAACGCCGAGAAGAAGGCCGCCGCCCTCAACTCCCAGGCCGACAAGATGCGCGCCAAGGCGACCAAGACCGTCGCGGCACAGAACATGGCCAAGCGGGCCGAGCGGCTGCTCTCCGGCCTCGAGGCCGTACGGGTGTCCGACAAGGTCGCCAAGCTGCGCTTCCCCGAGCCCGCGCCCTGCGGCAGGACCCCGCTCACCGCCGAGGGCCTGTCCAAGTCGTACGGCTCGCTCGAAATCTTCACCGATGTGGATCTCGCCATCGACAAGGGCTCCCGCGTCGTCATCCTCGGCCTCAACGGTGCCGGCAAGACCACCCTGCTGCGCTTGCTCGCAGGGGTCGAGAAGCCGGACACCGGTGAGGTGAACCCGGGCCACGGACTCAAGCTCGGCTACTACGCCCAGGAGCACGAGACGCTCGACCCGGACCGCACGGTACTGGAGAACATGCGCTCCTCCGCGCCCGACCTCGACCTCGTCGAGGTCCGCAAGACCCTCGGTTCCTTCCTGTTCTCCGGTGACGACGTCGACAAGCCGGCGGGCGTGCTCTCCGGTGGTGAGAAGACCCGGCTGGCGCTGGCCACCCTGGTCGTCTCGTCCGCCAACGTGCTGCTGCTCGACGAGCCCACCAACAACCTCGACCCGGCCAGCCGTGAGGAGATCCTCGGCGCGCTGCGCACCTACAAGGGCGCGGTCATCCTCGTCACCCACGACGAGGGCGCCGTCGAGGCGCTGGAGCCGGAGCGGATCATCCTGCTGCCGGACGGCGTGGAGGACCTCTGGGGTGCCGACTACCGGGACCTCGTCGCACTGGCCTGAGGTCCGCTCCGGGCTGTGGTCCGCTCTGATCCACATCCTTCTGGATCATTCGGCTAATGCGTGATCCTTCATCTGTGTGAGTGCGTCTCGTACCACGGTGTGGCGTACACAAAATCCGGCGTGGGTGTTGGGCCGGGCGGTCCAGGCCGCCCGGCTGATCGTTTTGCCGTGCTGACCAGCCGATACGTTTGTGAACCGGGCCGGCCCGGACGTCAGGCCTGGGCGGAATGGCTTCCTCCGCTTATGGCGGCCCGTCGTGCCCGGGCAAACCTTGTGCGACGGACCTTGCCGAATGGGTGGCCAGGAAGCCCGGGAGGGGTGATCATGAGAAGTCCAGAGCGCACTTCCCATGAGGAGGCACGGGTGGCCGAGACTCTGAAGAAGGGCAGCCGGGTGACCGGCGCCGCGCGCGACAAGCTCGCGGCAGACCTGAAGAAGAAGTACGACTCCGGGGCAAGCATCCGAGCGTTGGCCGAAGAGACCGGCCGCTCGTATGGCTTTGTCCACCGGATGCTCAGTGAGTCCGGAGTCACGCTGCGGGGACGCGGCGGTGCGACACGCGGCAAGAAGACAGTCACGGCCTGACGGCTGTCTTCCGCCGTTCCACCGGTTCGGTGGCCCCCGGTCGGTCGTGAGGTCGACCGGGTGGTTACTGTTGAGTAGCTTGAGTAGCTGACTGCTCTGAACCGGAGGCGCACATGGCTTCGCCCGACCACGTCCTCGTCCTCGACAAGGACGGCGTACAGCTCACCGTCGAGGACTCCGTCGCCACGGTGACCCTGACCAACCCGGCCAAGCGCAACGCCCAGTCCCCCGCTCTCTGGCGGGCGTTGGCGGAAGCCGGGCGGGCGTTGCCGGGCAGCGTCCGGGTGGTCGTGCTGCGCGGCGAAGGCCAATCCTTCTCCGCCGGACTCGACCGGCAGGCGTTCACCCCCGAGGGCTTCGACGGTGAGCCGTCGTTCATCGATCTCGCACGCGGCTCCGACGCGGAGCTCGACGCGGTCATCGCCGAATACCAGGAGGCGTTCACCTGGTGGCGGCGCAACGACATCATCAGCATCGCCGCGGTACAGGGGCACGCCATCGGCGCGGGCTTCCAGCTCGCCCTCGCCTGCGACCTGCGGGTCGTGGCCGAGGACGTGCAGTTCGCCATGCGGGAGACCAGCCTCGGCCTGGTTCCCGATCTCACCGGCACGCACCCCCTGGTGTCGCTGGTGGGGTATGCCCGCGCCCTGGAGATCTGCGCCACCGGCCGCTTCGTTCACGCCGCGGAGGCCGAGCGGACCGGACTCGCCAACCTGGTCGTCCCCGTCGCGGAACTCGGTGGCGCGGTCCAGGATCTGACCTCGGCGCTGCTGGCCGCGCCGCGTGACGCGGTCGTCGAGACGAAGGCGCTGCTGCGCGGAGCGTCCGGCCGTACGTACGAGGACCAGCGCACCGCGGAGCGTGCCGCCCAGGCCCGCCGGCTGCGCGATCTCGCAGGTATCGCGGACTGACCTGCCGGACTCCGCTCACACCACAGCTGTGATGACGACCGTGACGGTCGGCCGGTCCGTCCGGCCGGCCGTCACCGCGCTCCGGACCGCCTTCGCCACGTCCAGCGCGCGGTGCTCCCGGGTCGTCGCCAGCTCGATACGGATGTGCCCGTCCTCCTCGCGCACAGGAGCGCCCAACGCTCCGGTCAGCACCGCCACTCCAGGGACCCGTGCCGCCACGGCCGCGACGGCTCCCGTGGGCGCAGCACCGGCCGCCGGTTCCACCGGTGGAGGAACGGCCGCCGGTTCCTCTGGCGGGGCCGCGGCCGCCGGTGCCTGATCGAGCAGATCCGTCACCCGCAGGTCCACCTCTGTCACCAGCAGCCCCAGGGACTCCCGCGCCGCCGTGAACAGCGCCGCGCGCAGAGCCGCTGCCGTAACCGGCAGCGGCGCGTCCGCGGTTGCCGCGAAATCCGCCTCGATACGCAGCGGCCCCGGTGGCAGCGCGCCCGGCGGGGGCGGCACCGCGGGCTCGGCCGTCTCGGCCGGATCGGCCAGGCCCACGCGCAGACTCACCGGTACGACCGCCGGTACCGCGGCCGCGGCCCGCCGCAGTACGGGGTCCGCCGCCCGTTCCGCGAGCCAGGCTCCGTCCGCGGCCTCGCCCAGGGGCACCAGCCTGCCCAGCCCGAGGCGCTCCCGCACCGTCCGCGCCACCCATCTGTCAGCCGTCATTCCTCCAGACTGCCGTATTTCCGGCGCGCTGAGCGGAAAGCGCACCTAATGTAGGCAATAGAGCCCAATCGCGCTTGAAGGGACTTTTAGTCATGACTGAAAGCGGACAGCCGGGCGGGGAGATCAGGAAGACCGGCACTGGAGCCACCAGAAGGGGTGGCGGCGATCCCGCGAGCCGGGGCCGGACCACCATTGCCGACGGCGTCGTGGAGAAGATCGCCGGACTCGCCGCACGGGAGGTCCCCGGTGTCCATGCGATGGGCAGCGGCATGTCACGCACCTTCGGGGCGGTACGGGACCGGGTGCCCGGCGGTGGGACCAAGTCGGTCAGCCGCGGGGTGAAGGCCGAGGTGGGGGAGGTTCAGACGGCCCTCGACCTCGAAATCGTCGTCGACTACGGCGTGGCGATCGCGGATGTCGCCCGCGCGGTGCGCGAAAACGTCATCTCGGCCGTGGAGCGCATGACCGAACTGGAAGTCGTCGAGGTCAACATCGCGGTCAGCGACGTGAAGTTGCCGGACGAGGAAGAAGAAGAGCCGGAATCACGGCTGCACTAGCACGGTAGATCCACAGAGGAGCTCAACATGAGCATGGCCGTGGTCGGCCTGGTGGCCGGCATGGCGCTGGGATTCGCCGGATACTTCGGCGGCTTCGGTGCCTTTCTGCTGGTGGCGGCGCTCGGGGCCGTCGGCTTCGTCGGGGGCAGGTTCCTCGACGGCGATCTGGAGCTCGGAGACTTTTTCCGGCCCCGCGAGCGTGACGACCGGCGGCGGTGACCCCCGTGACACTCTCGGAGCCGGTCGAGGCGGCTGAACGGGGGGCCACCCGCATCGCCGACCGGGTCGTCGCCAAGATCGCCGCGCATGCGGCCCAGGAGGCGCTGGCGGCCGTCCCGAAGGGGGGCGACAGGCCGCACGCGTCCGTCACCGTTCATCACGAAAGCGCCCGGGTGCGGATCAGTCTCGATCTCGACTACCCGTCCGACATCGGCGGCCAGTGCGCTTCGGTGCGTCGCCAAGTCGCCGAGCGGGTACACGCGTTGGCGGGAATGGAAGTGCCCGAAGTGGCCGTCCACGTGGAACGGCTGCACTCGGTGCACTCGCGCGGCGTTGCCCAGGGGAGGATCCGATGAGTGCTCGGTCGCCGGAACTGGATCAGTCGGCCTCCGCCGCGGCGTACGAACCGGTCCCGCCCTCGGACGGGGCCGGGGACGGCAAGGACGGCAAGGCCGGCCGGTTCTGGTCGGCACGCAGAGTGCCGGCCGCGCTGACCGCTCTGGCAGTGCTGGGGGCCGCAGGCCTGCTGCTCTACGACCTCGCGGCGGTACGCGCCGACCGCCCCGCGATGCAGTGGCGCCGTAGCCTCGCCCGGGAGCTCGCGGAACGCCCGTTGGACGACACATGGGTACTGGCTGGCGCGGCGGCGGCCATCGCGCTCGGATTGTGGCTGCTGGTGCTCGCGGTCACTCCGGGGCTGCGCCGCATCCTCCCGATGCGCCGCCGGACCGCCGACGTACGGGCGGGGCTGGACCGGCGCGCGGCCGCGCTCGTGCTGCGCGACCGGGCGATGGAGGTGGCCGGCGTCCAGTCGGCCCGGGTGAAGGTGGGCCGTTCGAAGGCCGCTGTCCGCGCTGTTTCGCACTTCCGTGAACTCGACGAGGTACGTGCCGATCTGGACGCGGCGCTGGGCGCCGGCCTCAGGGAACTCGGGCTCGCCCGCGCCCCGAGGTTGTCGGTCCATGTCGGCCGGCCGGCGAAGAAGGGGTGAGGCGGCGGTGCTGCGTACGGTCAACCGGGTGCTGCTCGGACTGGTGGGACTGGTGCTCATCGCGGTCGGTGGCGGGGTGCTGGCCGCGGGCCTCGGCCTCGGCGTACCGCCCTGGTGGCCTTTCGACGGGCGGGACGACGTACTGCTGAGCCGGGCGGACCGGGGCCGGTGGCGTGACGAGGGCTGGTGGTGGCCTGTCGTCCTGGCGACCCTGGCCGTCTGCGTCATCCTGGCCCTGTGGTGGCTGCTGGCCCAGCTGCGGCGGCAGCGGCTGGCGGAGGTGCTGGTGGACAGCGGCGACGGGGCGGGGGCGCTGCTGCGGGGGCGGGCACTGGAAGGTGTGGTGGCCGGCGAGGCCGAGGCGATGGACGGCGTGGCGCGGGCCCACGTACATCTGCAGGGCCGCCGTAGCGCCCCGGCGACCCGGGTGAACCTCCTGCTGGAGCCACACGCGGCACCGGCGGAGACCCTCTCGGGTCTCACGGACGAAGCACTTGCCCACGCCCGGGACTCGGCAGGCCTGGCGGCCCTGCCGTCGGAGGTCCGTATGAGAGCGGCCAAACACCGGGCGGAACGCGTGTCCTGACGGGCCGGGCCGGGCCCCTGCGGGCCCGACCGGCCGTCCCCCCCGTCCCGGATCCGGACCCGGACCGCGGGCCGACGGGGCGAGCGCGGGACGAGGGGACGGGTGGGGACGGCCGGGGCCGATGGACCGACGGGAATGGCGGACCGGCAGGCCTCAGAAGCCGCGGCGCGCGCCGCCGTCCACCGGGAGCATGATCCCCGTCAGATACGACGCCGCGGGCGACAGCAGGAACGCCGCCGTTTTGCCGAACTCCTCCGGAGTGCCGTACCGGCGCAGCGGGATACGGGACTCGTTCGCCGCCCGCGCCGACTCCGCGTCGCCCGACAGCGCGTCGAGTTCCCGGACCCGGTCCGTGTCGATCCGGGCCGGCAGCAGACCGACCACCCGGATCCCGCGCGGGCCGAGTTCGTCCGCGAGGGACTTCGCGAAGCCGGCCAGGCCCGGGCGCAGGCCGTTGGAGATGGTAAGGCCCGGGATGGGCTCGTGGACGGAGCCGGAGAGCACGAAGCCGATGACCCCGCCCTCACCGAGTTCCGCCGCGGCGGCGCGGGCCAGCCGTACCGCGCCCAGGAACACCGACTCGAACGCCGACTGCCACTGCTCGTCCGTGTTGTCGGCGGCGAAGCCCGGCGCCGGTCCGCCGACGCTGATGAGGATGCCGTCGAAGCGTCCCAACCGCTCGCGCGCGGTGCTGATCAGACGCTGGGCGGTGGAGGGGTCGGCGTTGTCGGCGGCGACGCCCAGCGCACGGGGGCCGAGCGCGGCGGCCGCCTCCGCGGCGCCCTTCTCGTCCCTGCCGGTGACGATCACCTTTGCGCCGTCGGCGGCGAGCGCGGCCGCCGAGGCGTGGCCGAGGCCACGGGTGGCTCCGGTGACGACGTAGACGCGGTCCTTCAGTCCAAGATCCATGGCCCTATCCTGCCGTCTCCTCCCAGTCCAGAGCGAGGGCGGTCCCCACCAGACCGATGTGGCTGAAGGCTTGCGGGAAGTTTCCGAGCTGGCGTCCCGACAGCGGGTCGTACTCTTCGGCCAGGAGCCCGACATCATTGCGCAGCGACAGCAGCCGCTCGAACACCTCGCGGGCCTCCTTCACCCGGCCCGTCATGCGCAGCGCGTCGGCCAGCCAGAACGAGCAGGCCAGGAATGTCCCTTCGTCGCCCGGCACTCCGTCGACCGGCGCGCCGGGCCTACTGCCCTGCGTGCTGTATCGGCGGACGAAACCGCCGTGGCCGAGTTCGTCACGCACCGCGTCGATGGTCCCGACGACCCGCGGGTCGTCGGGTGGCAGGAAGCCGACCCGGGGGATGAGCAGGGTCGCCGCGTCCAGCTCCTCGGAGCCGTAGAACTGCGTGAAGGTGTTGCGGACCGGGTCGTAGCCCTTCTCGCACACCTCCCGGTGCACCTCCTCCCGCATCACGCGCCACCGTCCGACGCTGCCGCTGAGTGTCGGCTCGGCTTCCAGGGCGCGTACGGCACGGTCGGCGGCGACCCAGGCCATCACCTTGGAGTGCACGAAGTGGCGGCGTGGGCCCCGTACTTCCCACAGACCCTCGTCGGGCTTGCGCCAGCTGTCCTCAAGGAAGCCGAGCAGGCTGAGCTGCAGATGCCAGGCGTTCTTCTCCGCCACCAGGCCCGCGATGCGCGCCAGATGGAGGGAGTCGATGACCTCCCCGTACACGTCGAGCTGGAGCTGGGTGACGGCGGCGTTGCCGATCCGCACGGGTGCGGACGACTCGTAACCCCGCAGCCAGGGCAGCTCCGTCTCCGGCAGCCGCCGTTCGCCCGCGAGCCCGTACATGATCTGCAGGTCGGCCGGGTCGCCGGCGACCGCGCGCAGCAGCCAGTCCCGCCAGGCCGCGGCTTCGTCGAGATAGCCGGCGGAGATCAGGGAACCGAGGGTCAGGGTGGAGTCGCGCAGCCAGCAGTACCGGTAGTCCCAGTTGCGTACGCCGCCGATCTCCTCGGGCAGCGAGGTGGTGGGGGCGGCGACGATGCCGCCGGTCGGGGCGTACGTCAGGGCCTTGAGGGTGATCAGTGAGCGCAGGACCGCTTCGCGGTAGGGACCCCGGTAGCGGCACCGCCCGGACCACTCCTGCCAGTCCTCCAGGCTGTGCTGCAGCGCCTCGAACGGGTCGACCAGTTCGGGGCGCGGCTCGTGCGAGGGATGCCAGGTGAGCACGAAGGCGACCCGTTCGCCCGCCGCGACGGTGAAGGTCGAATAGGTGGCGTTCCGCTTGCCCCAGGTCTTCACCGCCGGTTCGCTGCGGAGCCAGACGGAGTCGGGGCCGGCGATCGCCACCCGGTGCCCGTCGGAGCGGCGCATCCACGGCACGATGTTGCCGTAGTCGAAGCGCAGCCGGAGTGTGCTGCCCATGGCCACCTCTCCGGAGAGGCCCTCGATGATCCGTACGACGTCGGGTGCGCGGTCGCGCTGGGGCATGAAGTCGGTGACCTTGACGGTGCCCGCCTCGGTCTCCCAGACGGACTCCAGGATGAGTGATTCGTCCGCGTACCGGCGGTAGGTGCAGTTGCCCGCGCCCTCCGGGGCGATCCGCCAGTGGCCGTTTTGCTGGTCGCCGAGCAGCGCGGCGAAGCAGGCGGCCGAGTCGAACCGGGGCAGGCAGAGCCAGTCGACGGAACCGTCCCGGCCGACCAGAGCGGCGGTCTGGAGATCGCCGATCAAGGCGTAGTCCTCGATGCGTTGGGTCACCCGATCCGTGTTCCCGCAAGGCCGAGGGGCCAATCAGTCAGGCAGGTCAGGCGGTGACGGCAGCGGCTTCGGCCGGGTCGTCCGCGGTCCGGGCGGCGGCCGCGGCCCTGTCCTGCTTCTCGCGGCGGACCAGGACCAGCCAGCCGACGGGCACTCCGGCGGCGAAGAGCCACCACTGGACCGCGTATGCCATGTGGGCCCCGATGGAGTCGTGGTCGGGGGCCGGGATCGGTTCGGGGGAGTCACCGGCGGGCTCGGGAGCGGTCTGCTCGAGATAGCCGCCGAGCACCGGCCGGGTCAGGGCCTTCGACTGCTGCTCGCTGTTGATCAGCATGATCTGGCGGTCCGGCAGGCCCTCGAGGTCCTTGATTCCGCTGGCGCTCGTCGTCTCGTCGGCCTTCAGCCGGCCGGTGACGGTCAACTCACCCCTGGGGGCGGGTGGCACCTCGGGGAACGCCTGCTGGTCGGAGGCGAACGGCACCCAGCCGCGGTTGACGAGGACCGCGCGGCCGTCCTTCATCACCAGGGGGGTCAGGACATGGAATCCGACCTGGTCGCCGGATGAGGTCCGGCGGCGGACGACGACCTCGTGCGCGGTGTCGTACGTACCGGTGACCGTCACCCGGCGCCAGTAGTCGTCCCGCGGAACGGTGTGACCGGGGGAGGTCAGCTCGCCGGCCGGGACCGGCCGCGCGGCCAGATTGGCGGCGATCAGCTGGTTCTGTGCGACCCGGTGCTCGTGGCGGTGGAACTGCCAGAAGCCCAGCTCGACCATCACGGGGATGAGAACGAGTGCCAGGAGGGTGAGGATCACCCACTGCCGGGTCAACAGGAAGCGGTACACCCCACGACCGTACAACTCGGTCATGGGGTGCCCGAAGGGAGGGGGGGCTGAAGGGAGCGGACCCGGACGGAGACGAGCGTGAGAGCGGGGCCCGCAGGGGCTGGGCGTCCGGGGTCTCAGACTTTGTCGACGATGCCCACCTTCCCCTCGGCGCGGGCGCAGTGGGCCCCGCAGTACCACCGGCCGTCGGCCTCGACGCCCTGGCCGATGATCTGGACCTTGCAGTGCTCGCACAGGGGCGCCATGCGGTGAATGGCGCAGGAGAAGCAGTCGAAGACGTGCACCGCGCCCTGCGCGTGCACCTCGAAGGACATGCCGTAGTCGTTTCCGCATACCTCGCAACGTGCCATGCGCCACAGGGTGCGGCGCACGGCGGCGGCTGGGCGAGCGGGCGGCTGGCGAGTCGTCCGCCAATCACCCGTCTGCCGGGGCCACGTCCCGCAGCAGCTGTGTGAAGGCCGCCTCGTCGACCACCGGGGTGGCGAAGGACCGTGCCTTGAGCGTCTTGGACGTCGAGGAGTCCGGGTCGTTCGTGACCAGCAGACTGGTGAGCCGGGACACACTCGTGGCGATGTGCAGCCCCGCCTCGAAGGCCCGGTCCTCCAGCAGCTCGCGGTCGACGGAGGTGTCGCCGGAGAACGCCACCCGCATTCCCTGCTTCAGCGGCTTGCCCACCTCGTACCGACCCGGGTTCGGGTAGGGGCACGCCGGCCGCCTGCGGGAGGGCCGCCAGCTCATCGGCCGGTACGAGGCCTGGTGTCCCACCCGCGGTGTGGCGGGCGCGTCCGACCACTCGGTCAGGGGCCGGCACTCGAGCAGCGGCAGCCGCACTCCGTCCCGGACCGCCGCGTGCAGGCTCGGCCGGAAGGCCTCCGCGAGCACGCGCGCGTCGTCGAGGGCGTGGTGCGCGCGCTGCTGCACCACACCGAAGTGCGCGGCGAGCGACTCCAGCTTGTGGTTGGGCAGCGGCAGCCGGAGCTCCTTGGAGAGCGCGATCGTGCACAGCCGCTGCCGGACGGGGGCGGTGCGCTCGGCGCGCGCGTACTCCCGGGCGATCATCGACCAGTCGAACATGGCGTTGTGCGCGACGAGTACGCGCTCCGCGAGCCGCATCGAGAACTCGTACGCGATGTCCTGGAAGAGCGGGGCGCCTTCGAGCACGTCGCTGGTGAGACCGTGAATCCATACGGGGCCCGGGTCCCGCTCGGGGTTGACGAGGGTGTACCAGTGGTCCTCGACATTGCCCTGCGCGTCCAGCCGGTAGACGGCAGCCGACACTATACGGTCGTCGCGGGCGAGTCCGGTGGTCTCCACGTCAACGACCGCGTACCCCTGGGGGTACGCGGCCGGCCACGCTGCTGCAATCGTACGGTCGTCGAGCATGGTCACAGAGAATACGGGCTGCGACTGACAGCCCCGGCCGGGCCCGGTTCGGCTCACCGTTCCGCCACGCCGGGGAGGCCGGAAATGTCGGGGCGTCAGGCGTGCGCAGCCGCCGGCGCCCGTACGGACGTGGCGAACAGCTTCTCCGGGCTCAAGTGTTGGTGAACGTGAGCCGCTCCGGCGGGAAAAGCTCTGCACCGGTCACGTTGGTCGAGACGCCGACGTTGATGGCGAGGCGTTCCAGCTCGGCGAGGGGGCTGAGATCGATCGGTCCGTCGCACTGGACGATTGACAGCAACGTGAGGTTGGGCAGAGCGCGCAGCGGTTCGAGTCCCGAGGACAGCGCGCACCACCGCAGGAACAGCCTCTGCAGACCTTGGTGTCGCACCACCGTCTGCAGATCGACGGCGGGGTGATCGAGTATCTGCAGGATTACCAGTGGAAACACGTGCTCGTGGCGCGCCAGCTGCTGTGCCTGCCACTCCCCGGACACCGTCAAGTACGCCAGCTCGGGCCAGCGTTCCAGCCCCGCCAGATCGATGTTCCGGGCGAGGCGATGGAGTCCGAAGGAAGTGAGTTCGGACCGGATGGGGATGTCGCCCACAGATGCCACTCCCGCCGCGACGTCGAGAATGAGTGTCTCCAGGACGGCCAAATCGGCCAGTGGCGTCAGCTGTAGACCTTCGGTGAGCCGGTAGAGGTAGAGATCTCGGATGGGCAGTCCGCCGAGCGGACCGAGATCGGTCACCAGTGGGCACTCGTCGATGCCGAGCCCGGCCAATTGGTGGCAGCCCGCCAGAGGTGACAGGTCCCGCAGTTCGCTGTTCTTCGCGATGAACAGCCGCTCCATGTCTGCGCGCGCGGATATCTCCCGTGGAATGGCGTGGTCGCCCTCCAGACGGATCTTCCTGAGATGACGCAGGCCGGGCAGCGCGGCGATCTGTTCCCGGGTGCTGACCTGAACGAACGTGTCGGGCAGCGACGCGCCCGAGAGCACCGCGTCCGCGTACTCCTGCGCGGCGAAACCGGCCCAGCCCTGGGCCAGCTGGTGGGCGACCTGGAGAGTGGTGCTCTCGCGGAACTGCGCGATGACCCGCAGCGCCGCGTCACCGCCGATCAGGGCGGCGGTGCGCACGACGGCCGCAGCTGTTTGATCATCCAGCCCCTCCGGGCCGGGCAGGAGTTCGAGAACCAGCGTGCCCACCCTCGCCAGTTCCTCGGCCTCCGCGACACTGTGGGGCGGCAGCAGTTCTGCCGTCCGTGTCTCCACTTCCGTCCGGATTCCGGGATCGAGCTCCGGCGCGTGCTCCAAGCAGGCCGCGGCCAGCAGCACCAGGCGGTGGCGGTGGCTCTTGACCCGGTCCGCCCTGCGCAGCAACTGCCTCAACAGCCGGGATCGTTCATCGGGTCGCGCATGGCCGACCGCCATGCGGACCACGTCGTCCCACTGGTCGTCGTGAGCGTTGCGGACCAGCACGCCGAAATCCCTTGCCTCGACGGCCGCCTTTGCTCCCAGGTAGTCCTGGAACGTGCGGTGTACGAAGTTCACCGCGCCACGCACCGGCTCCCGCAACAGACCGCTGCGGATCAACAGGTGCGAGAACACCTGCTGTGTACTGCCCTGCGCGCGCACCTGCGGCATGGCGTCCAGCCATTCGTCGACCATTTCGACGACATCTTCCCGGGCCGCCTCCGTCTGGCCGTTGCGGATCAGCCAATACGCCAGCCGCTGCAACAGCAGCATCTGCTCGTCGCGTGTGAGGTAGACCCCCTCGGCGCCCCTGATCTCCCGTTCCGTGTCGCGTCGAACCAGCAGCAGATCCAGCGCGGCGTCGAACAGCTCCTTCCGCGCTCGCGGAAGCTGCATCCGCCGGTCGCGGTTCAGGGCGCACAGCAGCGCGCACATCAGCGGGTTGGTGGCGATCCGGCCCAGGTCCCGCCGGGTCGTGACCGCGTGTGTGAGGGCTTTTTCGTAGGTGTCGAGACGTTCCCGCTCGGTGGTGGAGAGGCTCTCCCTGCGTGCCGTGTCGTGCCAGTGCGCGATGAACGCGCGGATGTCGTCCCGTTCCATCGGCAGCAGCGAGTGCGCGCCGAAGCCCAGGCCCGCCAGCCACTCCTCCGGGACCGCCGACGGCCGGGTGGTGACCACGTATCGTGCCTTCGGGAAGGCTGTGATCAGGGACCGCAGCCATGCCTCGGTCCGGTTGCGCAGCCGCTGCGGGACTTCGTCGACCCCATCGACGAGAACCAGTGCCCTGCCGCTGCTCAGCAGGTCCTCGGCCCATCCCGCGGGCGCCGATCCGTGGAGCGGGACCCTGGCCGCCCGGAGGAAGTCCTCCGGCATCGGCAGCGCGTCCGGGGAATTGAAGGAGCGCAGGCGCAGGACGAAGGGCACGCACAGATTCCAGGCGTCGAGATCCTGGCCGAAGGTGCGCCGGGACGCATTGAGGGCGATCCACTGGACGAGAGTGCTCTTGCCCGATCCTGCCGGACCGCGCAGGAGCAGTCGGCGGCCCCCCGACATGGCCTGCTCGGTCTTCACCGCGACCGTTTCCGTGGCGGGGACACCCATGCCCTCCTGGTGCGCGCTGTTCTCACGGTCGCTGCTGACGCCCAGGCTGATGTATGCCGTGTCGAGCGGCCACTCGTTGCGCTCCCGGTTCAGCGTCAGCCCGAACAGCTCCAGCCGCCCGTACGTCGCGGCCACGAAGTCCGCGTACCGCTGCTCGAAGCGAGCGGCCAGCGAGCCGGGCGGTGGCCCCAGCCGGTCCCTTACGTCCTCCAGCGTCCTCTCCAACTTGCCGGTCCGGCGTACGACTTCGACATCCGCCCGCGCCGAGAACCCGGGCAGCGTCGTCACATACTCGACGATGTGGCGGCAGCACAGCCCGGTCAGCTCCTCGAAGAGGGCCGTCCCGGCGTCGCCGAGACCGGCCGCCCTGGGGGCCCGGTCGAGAACCGCCGACGTCAGCCGGTCCGGGTCGAGGTCCTGGGCGAACAGGACGTCCTGGTCCAGCACCCCGGTCGCCGTGAACGCGTCCCGTACCGCGTCGACCGCAGCGAGCCGCTCGTGCTCCGGCAGTCGGCCGGCCGCGACCGCCAGCCGCGCGGCCAGGCCCTCCGCCAGGCTGTCGAGCTCCCTTTCCCCCAGCTCCACCGGGCGCCGCCAGCGCGGTCCCGGCCGCTTCGGGTCCGCGACCAGTCCCGCACCCGGCTGCCGGCTCAGCATCGGCTTGACCAGCGCGCCGACGACCGTTCCCGCGAGCCGCAGCAGAACTGTCTCGAACCCCTGCATCCGTGTACCTCCCCCATCCGGACCCGACCGCCCAGTATCGGCGGGCGCGACCCGCCTCCGCAGGCAGAACGCCGGGTAACCCTGCCCAATACCGATCGGTAACAACCTCTGGCGCAGACCACGAACGCGCCTTTATGGTGCGGGCATGCCGAACCTGCCCGATGTCGTGCTGTGGTCGATACCGGCCTTCGTCGTGCTCACCGTCGTGGAGATGGTGAGCTACCGGCTGCATCCCGACGAGGACGCCGCCGGATACGAGGCGAAGGACGCCGCGACCAGCGTCGGCATGGGGCTCGGCAGTCTCGGCTTCGATCTGCTGTGGAAGATCCCGGTCGTCGCGATCTACACGGCGATCCACGAGCTGACCCCGCTGCGTGTGCCCGTCCTGTGGTGGACGATCCCGCTGATGCTGCTCGCGCAGGACTTCTTCTACTACTGGTCCCACCGCGGCCACCACGTCGTCCGCATCCTGTGGGCCTGCCACGTCGTCCACCACTCGAGCCGCAAGTTCAACCTCACCACCGCGCTCCGCCAGCCCTGGACGTCCCTGACCGCCTGGCCGTTCTACGTCCCGCTGATCGCGCTGGGCGTACACCCGGTGGCGCTCGCGTTCTGCTCCTCCACGAGCCTCGTCTACCAGTTCTGGATCCACACCGAGCGGATCGACAAGCTGCCGCGCCCCTTCGAGTACGTGTTCAACACCCCCTCCCACCACCGCGTCCACCATGCCTCCCAAGGGGGATATCTGGACCGGAACTTCGGCGGAATCCTGATCCTCTGGGACCGGCTCTTCCGGTCCTTCGCCGCCGAGACCGAGCGGCCAATCTTCGGCCTGACGAAGAACATCAGCACGTACAACCCGTTGCGCGTGGCCACCCATGAGTACGCGACGATCGCCCGGGACGTACGCACCGCCCGCAGCTGGCGCGAGCGCGCGGGCCGCGTCCTCGCGGGCCCCGGCTGGCAGCCGGCGCCCGCGGCCCCGCCACAGCCCGCCCCCGCGCCGGCCCCGGTTCCGGAGAGCGCGGCATGACGGCGTACCCACCGCGGTGACCGGCCGCTGCGAGCGGGCGCGTGGCGGTGACGTTTGGATGCCCGCCGTCGGCCGGGCGTACCGTATGCAGGTCACATACCGTCGGCTTCCGAGGACCGCACCATGCGCGCCACCGTCATTCACGCCCCGCACGACATCCGTGTGGAGGAGGTGCCGGACCCGGAGATCCAGCAGCCGACCGATGCGATCCTCCGGGTCCTGCGTGCCTGTATCTGCGGCAGCGACCTGTGGGCGTACCGCGGAGAGGCCGCCCGGCAGCCGGGGCAGCGCATCGGGCACGAGTTCCTCGGCGTGATCGAGGAAACCGGATCCGCGGTGTCCGGGTTCGCCGCCGGTGACCTGGTCGTCGCGCCCTTCATGTGGTCCGACGGCGTCTGCGACTTCTGCGCCGAGGGACTCACCACCTCCTGCGAGCACGGCGGCTTCTGGGGCGCGGTCGGCCACGACGGCGGCCAGGGCGAAGCCGTGCGTGTTCCGTACGCCGACGGCACCCTGGTCAAGCTCCCGGCCGAGGCGGCCTCCGACGACCACCTGCTGACGGCCCTGCTCACACTTTCCGATGTGCTCGGCACGGGGCATCACGCGGCGCTCGGCGCGGGCGTCCGCCCCGGCGCGACCGTCGCCGTCGTCGGCGACGGCGCGGTCGGACTGTGCGGCGTACTGGCCGCCAAGCGGCTCGGAGCCGAGCGGATCATCGCGCTGGGCCGCCACCAGGTGCGTACCGACATCGCCCGGCGATTCGGCGCCACGGACGTCGTCGCGGACCGCGGCGAGGCCGCGGTGGCGGCTGTCCGCGAGCTGACCGGCGGTCAGGGCGCGCACGCGGTGATCGAGGCGGTAGGCACCGAGCAGTCGATGCGTACGGCCGTCGAGATCACCCGCGACGGCGGAGCGATCGGCTTCGTCGGTGTGCCGCACGGCAGCGGAACGGGCCTCGACCTCGGCGTGATGTTCGACCGGAACATCGCTCTGCGCGGCGGTGTGGCACCGGTCCGTACGTACATCCCGCAGCTGCTGCCCGACGTACTGGACGGCACCATCGACCCCTCGCCCGTGTTCGACCTCACGGTCGGCCTCGAAGGCGTGCCGGACGGCTACAAGGCCATGGACGAGCGCACCGCCCTCAAGGTCCTGGTCCAGCCGTAAGCAAGGGAAGAGGGGCCGGCCGGGGGAGAACCCCGCCCGGCCCCCTCGCGCACGCTACTTCTTGGTGACCGCGTCCAGGGCGTCGGTAATGCCCGCCCCGTAGAAGCCGTTGTAGCCCGTGCCGCCCTCACAGACGGCGTCGGCCGTGCCGTCGCCGTCGATGTCGTACGGCACCGGGCAGGCGGCGTCGTCCGCCTGCGCCTTGAGAAGCGCCTTGACCTTCCACGCCGGGGCGTGCGGGTGCGTCGACCTGATCAGCGCGGCGACGCCCGCGACATGCGGGGAAGCCATCGACGTACCGGCCATGTAGCCCCACTTGCCACCGGGCAGCGGGCCGAGGATCAGGCCGCTGACGGCCGGCGGCGCCGGCGTCTGGTAACGCGTGGAGTCGCCGCCCGGGGCCGCGATGTCGATGACACCGAGGCCATAGTTGGAGAACGAGGACTTCAGGCCCTTCGCACCGGTCGCGGCGACGGTGACGACACCCGGCAGCTGGGTCGGGATGTCCAGACACTCGCTCGGGTCGACGGTCCGCGGCACCGGTGTGGTGTCGTTCGGGCTCGACGGGTCGGTGATCGCGTCGGAGGCCAGGTCGTAACTCTCGTTGCCGGCGGCCGCGACATTGACCGTGCCCTTGGACTCCGCGTACCGCGAGGCCCGGGTGATGGCCTCGACGAGCGCCTTCTGGTCCGGGTCGTCCTTGCAGTTGAAGTACCACGGGTCCGTGTAATAGCTGTTGTTCGTCACGTCGACGCCGTGGTCGGCGGCCCACATGAAGCCGCAGACGACGGCCTCGGTGTAGAAGAAGCCGGCCGGCGTGGACACCTTGATGCCCGACACCTTGACGCCCGGAGCGACACCCGTAACGCCGACGCCGTTCTTCGCGGCGGCGATCTCGCCCGCGACATGCGTGCCGTGCGGGCTCTCCGCGGCCGACGGGCGCCAGGCGCCGTCCGCCGTGTCGGGCTTGCCCGTCACGCAGTTGACGGACGCGTCACGGTCGAAGTTCGGTGCGATGTCGGGATGGGTGTCGTCGACACCCGTGTCGATCACCGCAACGGTGACCTTGCTGCTGCCCAGCGACTTCTCGTGCGCCTGGTCCGCCTTGATGGCGGGCAGGTCCCACTGCAGCGGCTGGAGCGGGTCCTGACCGGCGGGCACAGCCTCCGTCGCGGCCTCCACCTGCTCGGCGGTCAGGGCCTGCGGTGCGCCGACATCCGTGGTGGACTGCGCCGGCAGCGGTGCCGTACGGGTGGAACCGGCCGACTCCACACCCCTGACCGTGCGAATCGTCTTCGCGAAGTCGGGGTTCGAGGAGTGGACGACGATCACACCGATCCGGTCGTACGACTGGACGATGCTGCCGCCGGCCTTGCCGATGGCCTTCTTCACCGCCTTCGCGTGCCCGTTGCCGGGGCGCACGTTGACGACATAGCTCAGCGGCGTACCGCTGGTCCGCGCTGCGCCCGCCGCCGGTGACGCGGTGGCGTCGGCCGAGGTCGCCGACGCGGTGCCGGGAAGGAACGCGAGGGCCGTGGCCAACGCCATGCCGGCGGGTATGACGGCGGCGCGACGGGGCCGCATGGGGTGCGGCGTCATGGGATCTCCACTTCGTTCGCGAAATGAGCTGCGGGCGTCCCTACTTGACGGCGTCCAGGGCGTTGACGATGCCGAAGCCGTAGAAGCCGTTGACGCGGTTCGGTCCCTCGCAGGTGGCGTCCTGGACACCGTTGCCGTCCGGGTCGTACAGCCCGGTCGGGCAACCCGGGTTGTCCGCCTGCGCCTTGAGCAGCGCCTGCAGCGCCTCGGGACCGGCCCACGGATGGGTGCTCTTGAGGAGCGCCGCGACGCCGGCGGCGTGCGGGCTCGCCATCGAGGTGCCCTGCAGGTACGCGTAGCCGTTGTTCGGCATGGTGGACAGGATTCGCCCGTTCTTCGACGGGGTGTCCGGGATCTGGTACTTGTCTCCGCCGGGTGCGGCGATGTCGGCGACACCGCGGCCGTAGCTGGAGTAGTACGACTTCAGGTTCTGCACGCCGGTCGCGGTGACCGTGAACACGCCGGGCAGCTGGGTCGGGATGTCCCAGCACTCCGACGGGTCGATGGTGCGCTCGACCGGGGTGGTGTCGTCGGGGCTGGAGTCGTCGACGATCGCGTCCGAGGCGAGGTCGTGGTTGGAGTTGCCGGCCGACGCGAGGTGCAGAGTGCCCTTGCGCTGCGCGTACTTCGAGGCCCTGTTGACCGCGTCGACAATGGCCGCCTGGTCGGGGTCGTCGAGGCAGTTGTAGAGCCAGGGGTCGATGTAGTAGCTGTTGTTCGTGATCTCGACGCCGTGGTCGGCGGCGAAGACGAACGCGCAGACCACGCTCTCCGGGAAGAAGAGGCTCGTCTCCGGGTCGCTCACCTTGATCGAGGAGACCTTGACGCCGGGGGCCACACCGGCCACACCGACGCCGTTGCGGGCGGCAGCGATCTCGCCCGCGACATGCGTGCCGTGGTAGTCGTCGGCGGTGTACGGGCGCCAGGCGCCTTCACTGGTGTCCGCGACCCCGCCAACGCAGTTGGCCGACTGGCTCTTGGAGAAGTTGGCCGTGAGGTCCGGGTGGGTGTCGTCGACGCCGGTGTCGATCACGGCGACGGTGACCTTCCCACTGCCCGGGTTGATCTTGGCGGCCTTGTCCGCGCCGATGGCGCGCAGGTCCCACTGGTCCGCCTCGAGCGGCTCGGTGTCCGGACCGGCGGCGGCCGGGGTGACGGCCTTGGCGGCGTCGACGTACTCCGGGGCGCCCATCTCGGTGGTGCCCGCGGCCTTGAGGGGCGCGGTCCGAGTCGCGCCCGCGGTCTGCACACCGCGGACGGTGCGTATCTGCTGGGCGAAGGTGGGGTTCGTCGAGTGGACGACGATCACGCCGATCTTGTCGTGGGCGACGACCACGGTGCCGCCGGCCTTGGCTATCGCCTTCTTGACGGACGCGATCGTGCGGTGGTCCGTCTTGGTGTTGACCACGTACGACAGCTTGGGACCGTCGGTGACCACCGCCGCAGGGGTGTCCTGCGATTCGGCCGATGCGGTGCCCGGCAGGAAACCGAGCGACGCGGTCAGCGCCAGGCCGACGGGTACCGCGAGGGCACGACGGCGTCTGGTGCGTGGCTGAGCCATGGGTTCTCCACATCATCCGTGACAGCCGTCCACACGCGGGTTGCGCGTGGACGGGTACATGACGAGTGAAGCTAGCGCCGATCTTCCCGCCCCAGCAACGAATTCCGAAAGAAAAATCGGTTGTTGAACCGTCCCGTGATCCGGCCCGTGCCGTTGACAGGGGGAGTTGCACCCTGACACCCCCGACGGAGGTCGACTTGTCCAGTCCCACAGCACCCGCGTCGCAAGGAGAGCCCGTGGCTACCGATGCAGCGCCGCCGCCCGTCGGCGGTACGGCGACCAGTCCCGCAGCACCCACGACAGCACAGTTCGTCGAGATGCAGGAGAGCGCGGAGTTCGGCGAACTGCGCAGCTCCTACCGCTCCTTCGCCTTTCCCCTGACCGTGGCGTTCATCGCCTGGTATCTGCTCTATGTCCTGCTGTCCAACTACGCGGGCGGCTTCATGGGCACCAAGCTCTTCGGCAACATCAACGTCGCGCTGGTCTTCGGTCTGGCCCAGTTCGCCACCACATTCCTCATCGCCTGGTTCTACGCGCGGCACGCTGCCGCGAAGCTCGATCCGAAGGCCGAAGCGATCAAGTCCCGTATGGAGGCCGACGTATGAGTTCCACGTTCCACCTCGCCGCGACGGGCGCCGGCGAGCACCGGCCGCTGATCATCACCCTCTTCGGGCTGTTCGTCGTCGCGACGCTGATCATCACGGTCTGGGCCGGCCGGCAGACCAAGGACGCCGCCGACTTCTACGCCGGCGGCCGCCAGTTCACCGGCTTCCAGAACGGTCTCGCGATCTCCGGCGACTACATGTCCGCCGCGTCCTTCCTCGGCATCGCCGGCGCCATCGCCCTCTTCGGCTACGACGGCTTCCTGTATTCCATCGGCTTTCTGGTCGCCTGGCTGGTAGCCCTGCTGCTCGTCGCGGAACCACTGCGCAACTCCGGCCGGTACACCATGGGCGACGTCCTCGCGTACCGGATGCGGCAGCGACCCGTGCGTACCGCGGCCGGCACCTCGACCATCGTGGTCTCCATCTTCTACCTGCTCGCGCAGATGGCGGGCGCAGGCGTACTGGTCTCGCTGCTGCTGGGCATCACCAGCGACGGCGGGAAGGTCGCCATCGTCGCGCTGGTCGGCGTTCTGATGATTCTTTATGTGACCATCGGCGGCATGAAGGGCACCACCTGGGTCCAGATGGTCAAGGCCGTGCTCCTCATCGCGGGCACCCTGCTCATCACCTTCCTGGTGCTGCTGAAGTTCAACTTCAACGTCTCGGACCTGCTGGGCAAGGCCGCCGAGAACAGCGGTGCGGGCGCGTCGTTCCTCGAGCCCGGCCTCAAGTACGGCGCCAACGCCACCTCGAAGCTGGACTTCATCTCCCTCGGAATCGCACTCGTACTGGGCACGGCCGGCCTGCCGCACATCCTCATCCGCTTCTACACCGTCCCCACGGCCAAGGCCGCCCGTAAGTCGGTGAACTGGGCGATCGGCATCATCGGCGCCTTCTACCTGATGACCATCGCGCTCGGCTTCGGCGCCGCGGCGCTGCTCAACCGCGAGGACATCATCGCCTCCAACAAGGCGGGCAACACCGCGGCCCCGCTGCTCGCCCAGGCCATCGGCGGCGGACCCGACTCGGCGGGCGGCGCGATCCTGCTCGCCGTCATCTCCGCGGTCGCGTTCGCCACCATCCTGGCGGTGGTCGCGGGACTGACCCTGGCGTCCTCGTCGTCGTTCGCGCACGACCTGTACGTCAACGTCATCCGCAGGGGCAAGGCGACCGAGAAGGAAGAGGTCCGCGCGGCCCGCTGGGCCACCGTCTTCATCGGCGCCGCCGCCATCGCCCTGGGCGCCCTCGCCCGCGATCTCAACGTCGCCGGGCTGGTGGCCCTCGCGTTCGCGGTGGCCGCGTCCGCGAACCTGCCGACGATCCTCTACAGCCTGTTCTGGAAGAAGTTCACGACCCAGGGCGCGCTCTGGTCCATCTACGGCGGTCTGATCTCGTCCGTGGTGCTGGTCCTGTTCTCGCCAGTCGTCTCCGGCAAGCCCACCTCGATGTTCAAGGACGCCGACTTCTACTGGTTCCCGCTGGAGAACCCCGGCCTCGTCTCGATCCCACTGGGCTTCCTGCTCGGCTGGCTGGGCACCGTCCTGACGAAGGAGGAGGCCGACAAGGGCAAGTACGCGGAGCTGGAGGTCCGCTCGCTCACCGGAACCGGGGCCCACTGATCCCGCGCAGCCGTACTCGGTGCCCTGCCGGCCGCGTCGTAGGACTCTACGACGCGGCCGCGTCGCGTCTCGTTCTTTCGGGCACCCCTGGATGTCACACGCGTCGCGTAGGCTCGAAATCAACTACTGATCCGGACAGGGGAGGGGGCCCACAGTGCTCATCGACACCTACGGCCGAGTGGCCACTGACCTGCGAGTCTCACTCACGGACCGCTGCAATCTGCGGTGTACGTACTGCATGCCGGAAGAGGGCCTGCAGTGGCTCGCCAAGCCGGACCTGCTCACCGACGACGAGATAGTCCGCCTCATCCGTATCGCCGTGACCGACCTCGGGGTCGACGAGGTCCGCTTCACCGGCGGTGAGCCGCTGCTGCGGCCCGGCCTGGTCGGCATCGTCGAGCGGTGCGCCGCGCTGGAACCGCGCCCGATGATGTCCCTGACCACCAACGGCATAGGACTCAAGCGCACCGCGACCGCACTCAAGGCCGCCGGTCTGGACCGGGTCAACGTCTCGCTGGACACGCTGCGCCCCGACGTCTTCAAGACCCTGACCCGCCGTGACCGGCACCACGACGTCCTGGACGGGATGGCGGCGGCCCGCGAAGCCGGCCTCACCCCGGTCAAGGTCAATGCCGTCCTGATGCCCGGCCTCAACGACGACGAGGCCCCCGACCTGCTCGCCTGGGCCGTCGAGAACAACTACGAGATGCGCTTCATCGAGCAGATGCCGCTCGACGCGCAGCACGGCTGGAAGCGTGACGGCATGATCACCGCCGGTGACATCCTGGAATCGCTGCGCACGCGCTTCGCGCTCACCGCCGAGGGCGAGGACGAACGCGGTTCCGCACCGGCCGAGCGCTGGCTCGTCGACGGCGGCCCGCATCGCGTGGGTGTGATCGCCTCGGTCACCCGGCCGTTCTGCCGGGCCTGTGACCGGACCCGCCTCACCGCCGACGGACAGGTGCGTACGTGCCTCTTCGCCCGCGAGGAGTCCGACCTGCGCGGCGCGCTCCGGTCCGGCGCCCCCGACGAGGAGATCGCCCGCCTCTGGAAGCTGGCGATGTGGGGCAAGAAGGCGGGATCCGGTCTGGACGACCCGTCCTTCCTGCAACCCGACCGCCCGATGTCGGCGATCGGCGGCTGACCGCGCCACCGCGTCGCCCGCCACGACGCCGTCCCGCCGCCGCGCTGATCAGCCGCCTTCGGCGGCGGACCACTCCTCGAGCGTCACCACGTCCTTCAGGAATCCGCGCAGCCCGAGGAACTGCGACAGGTACTCACGGTGCTCGTCGCAGGCCAGCCAGGTCTTGCGGCGCTCCGGCGTGTGCAGCTTCGGGTTGTTCCAGGCGAGCACCCAGACAGCGTCGGCACGGCAGCCCTTGGCGGAGCAGATGGTGAGGGGTTCAGGGGAGTTCACGGTCTCAACCCTAGGTCAGACAAAGGCGACGCCGAGCAGCCACGGGGGGAGCTGCCCGGCGTCGGTCCGTCGCTCCGACGGGGGATGCGGAGCGCGTACGCAGTATGTCACGCAGCGCCCGGTGGAGTGCACTGGAACTGCATGATTGATCTGAGCTTTTCTTGAGCTTCGCGGGCGGTGGTGTATCAGTTCCGCTCGCGCGACGGGGACTCCCCGTCCCCTGCTCCGGCTTCCGGCTGAGCCTCCGCCGCGCCGCCCACCGGAGCCGGTCCCAGCGCCGGGCGGACCGGCGGCGGGACGAAGGTCGACGGCAGTGAAGGCGCGTTCTCACGGCCCGCGTTGGCGATCACGACGGCGATGTAGGGGAGGACCAGGCCGAGCACCAGGGCCACGACCGCCACATGCCGTTCCACGTTCCACAGCACCGCCGCGAGGACCACCGACACCGTCCGTACGGACATGGAGATCACGTACCGGCGCTGCCGGCCGCGCACATCGTCGGCGAGGCCCTGCCGCGCACCGGTGATCCGGAAGACCTCGGCATGGTTCTTCTTCCGCATCACGTTCCACCACCCGATTTCCACGCCGGACGCTCCCGGTCCGGACCTGTTCCACGGTACGCCCCGGCTCCGCCGCATTCGAGAGCGGGGCTGCCGCACCTGGGCAGATCGGACCGGCCGTACCGCGTATGGAGCTGTCCGACATGCGACGTACGGCCTGTCGGCCGAGACTGGGCGCACATGCGCAGATCGCGCCGCATCAGGAGGCGACATGAGTTGGTTGTGGGCCATCATCGTGGGTCTGGTACTCGGCCTGATAGCCAAGGCCATCATTCCGGGCAAGCAGCAGATCCCCCTCTGGCTGACGGTCATTTTCGGCATTCTGGGCAGCATCCTCGGCAACGCCGTCGCCGCCTGGATCGGGGTCGCGGACACCAAGGGGATCGACTGGATCCGCCACCTGTTGCAGCTGGCCGGAGCTGTCGCCGTCGTCGGGGTCGGTGACATGCTGTGGGCCTCGATCAGGGGCCGCAGGAGAACCAGAGCCTGAACCGCGGAAGCGGCCGGCATCCACCGATACCGGCCGCTTCGCCGTGCGCAGAGCGCGGACTACTGCCCGGCGACCTCGACGGCGGCGAGGTTCTTCTTGCCCCGCCGGAGCACGAGCCAGCGCCCGTGGAGCAGGTCTTCCTTGGCCGGTACGGCCTCCTCGTCGGTCACCTTGACGTTGTTCACGTACGCGCCGCCCTCCTTCACGGTGCGGCGGGCCGCCGACTTGCTGGGCGTCAGGCCTACCTCCACGAGCAGGTCCACCACGGGGGCGAGCCCGCCGACGGCGGCGTGCGGCAGCTCGGCGAGCGCCGCGCGCAGCGTCGGCTCGTCGAGACCGGACAGCTCACCCTGGCCGAAGAGGGCCTTGGAGGCGGCGACGACCGCGGCGCACTGTTGCGCGCCGTGCACCAGCGTCGTCAGCTCCTCGGCCAGCGCGCGCTGCGCGGCGCGGGCCTGGGGACGCTCCTCGGTCAGCTTCTCCAGCTCCTCGATCTCCTCGCGGGACTTGAAGCTGAGGATGCGCGTGTATGTGGAGATGTCCCGGTCGTCCACGTTCAGCCAGAACTGGTAGAACGCGTACGGCGTGGTCATCTCCGGGTCGAGCCAGACCGCCCCGCCCTCGGTCTTGCCGAACTTGCTGCCGTCCGCCTTGACCATCAGCGGCGTCGCGAGCGCGTGCACGTTCGCGTGCGGCTCCAGGCGGTGGATCAGGTCGAGACCGGCGGTGAGGTTGCCCCACTGGTCGCTGCCGCCCTGCTGCAGGGTGCAGCCGTACCGCCGGTACAGCTCCAGGAAGTCCATGCCCTGCAGCAGCTGGTAGCTGAACTCGGTGTAACTGATGCCCTGGTCGGACTCCAGCCGGCGGGCGACCGAGTCCTTGGTCAGCATTTTGTTCACTCGGAAGTGCTTGCCGATGTCCCGCAGGAACTCGATGGCGGTCATGCCCGCCGTCCAGTCCAGGTTGTTGACCATTACGGCCGCGTTCTCGCCTTCGAACGAGAGGAACGGCTCGATCTGGCCACGCAGCCGCTGCACCCAGCCGGCGACCGTCTCCGGGTCGTTCAGCGTGCGCTCGGCTGTCGGCCGGGGATCACCGATCTGGCCGGTCGCACCGCCCACCAGCGCGAGCGGCCGGTGACCGGCCTGCTGCAGCCGGCGGACGGTGAGAACCTGTACCAGGTGCCCCACGTGCAGGCTGGGCGCCGTGGGGTCGAAGCCGCAATAGAACGTGACGGGACCGTCCGCGAGAGCCTTGCGCAATGCGTCCTCGTCAGTGGACAGGGCGAACAGCCCGCGCCACTTCAGCTCGTCGACGATGTCCGTCACGGTCTTGTGTCTCCTTGAACGATGTGAACGATGTGAACGATGTCCGTTGACCCCCGCCAGTCTAGGCGGGTCAGACTCCCTGGCTGACCGAGCTCATGTTGAAGTCCGGGATGCGCAGCGCGGGCATCGCGGACCGCGTGAACCAGTCGCTCCACTCGCGCGGCAGCGTCTTCTCGGTACGGCCGGCCTCCGATGCCCTGGACAGCAGGTCGACGGGTGACTCGTTGAAGCGGAAGTTGTTCACCTCGCCGACGACCTCGCCGTTCTCCACCAGGTAGACACCGTCCCGGGTCAGTCCGGTGAGCAGCAGCGTGGCCGGGTCCACCTCGCGGATGTACCAGAGGCAGGTCAGCAGCAGGCCCCGCTCGGTGGAGGCCACCATCTCCTCCATGGAACGCTCGCCACCCCCGTCGAGCACCAGATTCCCGATCGCGGGCGCCACCGGCAGCCCCGTCAGGGCCGCGCTGTGGCGGGTGGTGAGCAGGTGGGTGAGCTTGCCGTCCCGTACCCAGTCGGTGGCCGACAGCGGCAGGCCGTTGTCGAAGACCGACGCGTCGTCGCCGGAGCTGTGCGCGATCACGAACGGCGCGCACTCCAGGCCCGGCTCGTACGGGTCGCTGCGCACCGTCAGCGGCAGCTCCGACAGCGTCTCGCCGACCCGCGTTCCGCCGCCGGGCTTCGAGAAGACCGTACGGCCCTCCGCGGCGTCCCGGGCAGCGGCGGACCACAGCTGGTAGATCAGCAGATCCGCCACGGCGGTCGGCGGCAGCAGCGTCTCGTACCGGCCGGCGGGCAGGTCGATCCGGCGCTCGGCCCAGCGCAGCCGCTGCGCCAGCTCGGCGTCCAGCGCCGCCGGGTCGACGTCCTTGAAGTCGCGTGTGGAGCGGCCGGCCCAGGCCGAGCGGGTGCGGTCGGGTGACTTGGCGTTGAGCTCAAGGGTCCCGGTCGGCTGGTCGTGCCGCAGGCGCAGCCCCGTGGACGTGCCCAGATAGGTGGACACGAGCTCGTGGTTGGCGAAGCCGTACAGCTCCCGACCGCCCTCACGGGCCCGGGCGAACGACTCGCCGAGCGAGGGCGCGAATTCCGCGAAGACCTCGGAGGAGGTCTCGGCAGGGCCGTCGGTGAAGTCGTCGGACGCGGACACCCCGGTGACCAGCGGCTGCGCGTCCTCGGCCGGGCCTGCCCCACGTGCGGCGGCCTCGGCCGCGCGGACCAGCGGCTCGAGGTCGTCGGCGGTGACTGCCGACCTGGAGACCACACCGGAAGCGGTCCCCTCCTTGCCGTCGACCGTCGCGACGACGGTGAGGGTGCGGCCGCGCGTGACCCCGTTCGTAGTGAGGGCGTTGCCGGCCCAGCGCAGGTTGGCGGTGGAGTGCTCGTCGGCGATGACGACACAGCCGTCGGCGCGGGACAGCGCGAGGGCGCGTTCGACGACCTCGTGCGGCTTGGTCGTGCGGCTCATCGTCCGGCCTCCTGCGTGGTGTTCAGAATGTTTACTCCGCGGAAGAGCGCGGACGGGCAGCCGTGAGAGACGGCGGCCACCTGGCCGGGCTGCGCCTTGCCGCAGTTGAAGGCCCCGCCCAGGACGTACGTCTGCGGGCCGCCGACCGACTCCATGGAACCCCAGAAGTCGGTGGTGGTCGCCTGGTAGGCGATGTCGCGCAGCTGGCCGGCAAGCCGGCCGTTCTCGATCCGGAAGAAGCGCTGCCCGGTGAACTGGAAGTTGTAGCGCTGCATGTCGATCGACCACGACCGGTCGCCGACCACGTAGATGCCGCGCTCGACACCCCCGATCAGATCCTCCGTGGACAGGCCGCCCGGGTCCGGCTGCAACGACACGTTCGCCATCCGCTGGACCGGCACATGGCCGGGGGAGTCGGCGTAGGCGCAGCCGTTCGACCGCCCGAGGCCGGTCAGCTTCGCGATCCGCCGGTCCAGCTGGTACCCGACGAGAGTGCCGTCCTTGACCAGGTCCCAGGATTGCGCCTGGACGCCCTCGTCGTCGTACCCGACGGTCGCCAGGCCGTGCTCGGCGGTCCGGTCGCCCGTCACATTCATGATCGACGAGCCGTACGCCAGCTTGCCGAGCTGGTCGAAGGTGGCGAACGAGGTCCCGGCGTACGCCGCCTCGTAACCCAGTGCCCGGTCCAGCTCGGTCGCGTGGCCGATCGACTCGTGGATGGTGAGCCAGAGGTTCGACGGGTCGACGACCAGGTCGTACGTGCCCGCTTCCACGCTCGGCGCGCGCATCTTCTCCGCCAGCAGGGACGGGATCTGCTCCAGCTCGGCGTTCCAGTCCCAACCGGTGCCGGTGAGGTACTCCCAGCCGCGGCCGGCCGGCGGCGCGAGGGTCCGCATGGAGTCGAACTCTCCCGAGTTCGCGTTCACCGCGACGGCGGTGAGCTGCGGATGCAGCCGTACGCGCTGCTGCGTGGTGACGGTGCCGGCGGTGTCCGCGTAGAACTTGTTCTCGTGCACGGTCAGCAGCGAGGCGTCCACGTGCGCGACGCCCTGCGCCGCCAGCAGCCGCGCGCTCCAGTCACCGAGCAGTGCCGACTTCTCCTCGTCCGGAACGTCGAACGGGTTGATCTCGTAGGCGGAGATCCAGGTCCGGTCGGCGTGCACGGGCTCGTCGGCGAGTTCGACCCGCTCGTCGGAGCCGGCCGCGGCGATCACCTTCGCCGAGAGCTTGGCCATCGCCACCGCCTGGCCGGCCACCCGGGCCGCCGCGTCCATCGTCAGGTCCACCCCGGACGCGAAGCCCCAGCTGCCGCCGTGCACCACCCGCACCGCGTAGCCGAGATCGGTGGTGTCCGAGGAGCCCGACGGCTTGGCGTCGCGCAGCCGCCAGGAGGCACTGCGGACCCGCTCGAGGCGGAAGTCGGCATGCTCGGCGCCCAGCGCGCGGGCGCGGGCGAGCGCCGCGTCGGCGAGCGCCCGCAGCGGCAGGGCGGTGAACGCCTGATCGATATCGTGGGGCACGGGTGCCCTTCCCTTCGCTTCACAATGGCTCTGCCCTGGTACGTCTGCGGCAGTGAATCACGTCTGCAGGCCGGGATCTCCTGGGTTTGCACAGCCCGGGCGGCTTCGCCGGACGGCCTCAGGGATGTAGGTAGAATCCAGGGAGTGCGGGTCACGTCGGCCATGCCGAGGGAGTCCCCCGATGGGCACCATCTCGGTCCGTGAGTTCTCCTACAACCCCAGCGGCGTCTTCGCACGCGTCGAAAAAGGGCGAGGCGGTCCAGGTGGCGCGCGGCTCGTTTCCGGGCGCTCCGGCTGATCTGGACACCATGGTCACCGAGATCCTCCTCACCGAGGAGGTCAGGGACCTGGCGACCGGAAACGTCATCGCCATACTGCTTCCGGGCCCCGGGCGTGGTCCGGCAGCTCGACAGGGTCGTCCGGCGACCCTGCGCTCCCTGGACGCCATCCACGCGGCGAGTGCGCCGGCCATCGGTGAGGCTCTCGACTCCTTGATTACCTACGACAAGCGGATACTCCACGCGGCCCGTGAGGCCGGACTGGCTGCGTTCGCCCCCGGTATGGCGGACTGACGAGCCTGCCCGAACTGTAGGGACCCGACAGTGACTGAATCACGGCGCTGTCAAAGGTGGATTCTCCGTAAGGCGGACAGGACCGATAGGTTTTCCGGGAACCAGACCGCTATCGAAAGGGTGATCCGTTGAGCCGCTCGGTTCTCGTCACCGGAGGTAACCGGGGCATTGGCCTCGCCATTGCCCGCGCTTTCGCCGATTCCGGCGACAAGGTTGCGATCACGTACCGGTCCGGTGAGCCGCCGGAGGGCTTCCTGGCCGTCAAGTGCGACATCACCGACTCCGAGCAGGTGGAGCAGGCCTACAAGGAGATCGAGGAGAAGCACGGCCCGGTGGAGGTGCTCGTCGCCAACGCCGGCGTCACCAAGGACCAGTTGCTGATGCGGATGTCCGAGGAGGACTTCACCGCGGTTCTGGACACCAACCTCACCGGCACCTTCCGGGTCGTCAAGCGCGCCAACCGAGGCATGCTGCGCGCCAAGAAGGGACGGGTCGTCCTCATCTCCTCGGTGGTCGGCCTGCTCGGCTCGGCGGGCCAGGCGAACTACGCCGCGTCCAAGGCGGGTCTGGTCGGCTTCGCGCGCTCCCTCGCCCGTGAGCTCGGCTCGCGCAACATCACCTTCAACGTCGTCGCACCCGGCTTTGTCGACACCGACATGACGAAGGTGCTCACCGACGAGCAGCGCGCGGGCATCGTCGCCGGTGTGCCGCTCGGCCGTTACGCGCAGCCGGAGGAGATCGCCGCCACGGTGCGGTTCCTCGCCTCCGACGACGCCTCGTACATCACCGGAGCCGTCATTCCCGTTGACGGCGGATTGGGCATGGGTCACTGATCGCCATGAGTGGAATTCTCGACGGCAAGCGCGTCTTGATCACAGGTGTGCTGATGGAGTCCTCCATTGCCTTCCACACCGCCAAGCTGGCCCAGGAACAGGGCGCCGAGGTCATCCTGACCGCCTTTCCCCGGCCCACCCTGACCGAGCGCATCGCCAGGAAGCTGCCCAAGCCGGCCAAGGTCATCGAGCTGGACGTCACCAACACCGAGCACCTCGACCGCCTGGCCGACCTGGTCCGTGACGAGCTCGGCAGCCTGGACGGCGTCGTCCACTCCATCGGCTTCGCCCCGCAGGACGCGCTCGGCGGCAACTTCCTCAACACGCCGTTCGAGTCCGTCTCCACGGCCATGCACGTCTCGGCGTTCTCGCTGAAGTCGCTCACCATGGCCTGCCTGCCGCTCATGCAGGAGGGCGGCGCGGTGGTCGGCCTGACCTTCGACGCGCAGTTCGCGTGGCCGCAGTACGACTGGATGGGCCCGGCCAAGGCCGCGCTGGAGGCCACCTCCCGCTACCTCGCCCGCGACCTGGGCAAGCAGAACATCCGCTGCAACCTGGTCTCGGCGGGCCCGATCGGCTCCATGGCCGCCAAGTCCATCCCGGGCTTCTCCGAGCTCGCGGACGTGTGGAACCACCGCTCCCCGCTGGAGTGGAACATGGCCGACCCCGACCCGGCCGGACGCGGAGTCGTCGCCCTGCTCTCGGACTGGTTCCCGAAGACGACGGGCGAGATCGTCCATGTCGACGGCGGCGTGCACATGATGGGCGCCTGACCCGTACGGGCCTCTGCGGCCGCGTGCCGTCCGCCTTCGGGCGGACGGCACGCGGCCGTCGTGCGTGCGCCCTCGAGTCGAAAAGCCCGGCGACTCCCTGCAAACTGGTCAAACCGGGATCTTCCCGGCGTGCTGCGGGGAGGAGGTACGGGCGTGCGACCGAGGCGGAGCCGAGCGGTATCCCTGCTGTTGACGTCAGTCGTCCTGTCCGGTCTCCCGGTACCGGCCACCACCGCGCAAGCCGTCACCGGCGCGCACGTCCTCACGACCGCGAAAGCCGGCGGCGCCGCTCCCCCCTCCGGCCGAACCCCCGAGCCCGAACGCTTCGGCGCCGAATGCCGTACGATGATCGACGGCTCGCGCGTCAGCGCCTTCTGCCACAACCCCTACCCGGAGACCGACCTCGTCCGGCTGCACGTCGAGTGCGACCGCTGGTGGGACATCGACGGCGACAGTGCGCCCGTGGTCATCGGCCCGGCCGGCTACGCCGAGCTGTCCGACCGCTGCTGGAAGGAGATCCGCGCGGTGTGGATCAGCCACCAGCCCCCCGAAGGCACATGAACGGATAACCCGCGGCCTCGGTCGCGGCGGTGTCCGCGTCGCCGCGACGGATCGCCTCCACCAGCCGGGAGTGGTCCATGTGGGCCTCCGGGCGCAGATCCTGGCCCACGTCCCCCCGCAGCCAGTCCCGGAGCAGGTCGCCCAGGTCGGCGTAGAGCCCGGTCAGCACCTCGTTGTGCGAGGCGGCCACCACCGCCAGGTGCAGCGTGGTGTCCGCCGCCACGAACCGCTCCGCGTCACCCGTGGCCCACGCCGCCTCGCGCCTCGCGAGCAGTGAGTCCAGCTGCTTCAGGTCCTTCTCGGTCCGCCGCTGGGCCGCCAGCCGGGCCGCCGAGGACTCGAGCGTGGAGCGCAGCTCGGCGATGTGCCGCGGGTCCGCGTCGGCGAACCGACGGTGCATCACCCCGGCCAGCTCACTGGTGGCGATCACATACGTGCCCGAGCCCTGGCGGATGTCCAGCAGCCCGTTGTGCGCCAGTGCGCGGACCGCCTCCCGGACGGTGTTGCGCGCCACCCCCAGCTGCTCCACGAGTTCGGGTTCGGTGGGGATGCGGGAACCGACCGGCCACTCGCCCGAGGCGATCTGCTTGCGCAGCTCGGCGATCACCTGGTCGGCGAGTGCGGAACGCCGGGGAGAGGAGAGCGGCATGGTGCTCCTTGGTCGAGGGCGGGCCCTGGGGGCAGGCTGCGGATTGGACAACCAATCATCCCATGATTCTATGATGGCACTATGGCCGACGACGACATTCAGACCCTGAACCGCCCCACCGCGGCCCGCACCGCCCCCCGTTCGGCCCCGGCCGGCCCACCGGCGTCGCCCGCCTGGCTCGCCCCGCTCCTCGTCGTCGGCATAGTCGTGGCGGCCCTCAATCTGCGCCCCGCCATCACCAGCCTCGGCGCGCTGCTGGAAGAGACGCGGACCGGCCTCGGAATGAGCGGCACCACCGCCGGACTCCTCACCTCCGTACCGACGCTGTGCTTCGCCGTCTTCGGCGTCACCGCACCCCGTCTCGCCCGCCGCTTCGGACCCGCCGCGATCCTCTGCGCCGGCATGGCCGCGGTCACCGCGGGACTGGTTATCCGTCCCTTCGCCGGCGGCACGGCCGGCTTCCTGGCCGCCAGCGCCCTCGCGCTCGCGGGCATCGCGCTCAGCAACGTCCTGATGCCGGCCGTCATCAAGCGCTGGTTCCCGGACCGCCTCGGCACGATGACCGGCCTCTACTCCATGGCCCTGGCTCTGGGCACCTCCGTCGCGGCCGCCGCGACCGTGCCCATGACGAGAGCGCTGGGCGGCAGTTGGCGCACCGGCCTCGCCATGTGGGCGGTGCTCGCCGCCCTGGCTCTCCTGGTCTGGCTGCCGGTGGCCCGGGAGCGCCGCACCGCTGCGGTCGTCGCGACCGCGGTCCGCCACCCGGACACCCCGGTCGTACGCATCACTCGCAGTCGCACCGCCTGGGCCCTGGCCTGCTTCTTCGGCCTACAGGCCACCGCCGCGTACATCACCATGGGCTGGATGCCGCAGATCTTCCGCGACGCCGGAGTCCCGCCGGGCACGGCCGGTGTACTGCTCGCCGTGACGATGGTGATGGGCGTCCCGCTCGCCTTCGTCATCCCGAGGCTGGCCGGCCGTATGAGGAACCAGGGCCTGCTCGTCGTCGCCCTCGGCCTCTTCGGCCTCACCGGGTACGCGGGCCTGTACTTCGCTCCCGCGGCCGGCGCCTGGCTGTGGGCGCTCCTCCTCGGCGTATCCAACTGCGCCTTCCCGCTCGCCATCACGATGATCGGGATGCGCGCCCGTTCCGGTCCGGGAGTGGTCCGGCTGTCCGCCTTCGCGCAGAGCACCGGCTACCTCATCTCCATCCCCGGACCACTGGTCGTCGGTGCGCTCTACCAGCACAGCGGCGGCTGGGAGCTGCCCATCGCGCTGATGGCGGGCTTGATGGTGCCGCAGATCGTCGCCGGAACGCTGGCCGGGCGGGACCGCACGATCGAGGACGAATGCGGCATGCGAGACTGACCGCATGCCCGTGCTCGACCCGAATCCCCAGAACGGCCAGAAGAAACTGCTCATCGTGCTCGGCGCGATGCTGGCCATCAGCGTGATCATCGGAATCATCGCGTCCATCGCCTCCCCCTGACCCGCGCCGACGTAGGGGATGGTGGGGCTGGCCCCACCATCCCCTAGGGGGCCAGGGTCAGGGTCAAGTGGGTGGATCACCGGATGGGAACCGCCCGCGGCCATCCGTAGGTTCTAGGTACACCAACCGAAGACCCACGGAGGCGGCCATGTCGGCCCGTACGCACACCCGGTCCATCCCGCCGGCCGGCGGCGTCGAGGTCCGGCTGCCGTGGTGGGCCGTCGCCCTGCCCGCCATCGCCTTCGCCGTACTGCTCCTGCTCATCGTCGGGCCGGGCGAAGCGCACGCCGCGAGCGGCGATCCCGCCGTCGCGGAACTGCTCGAGCGCATCCGGCGGACGCTGGCGCACTAGGGTCCCAAGGCCACGACGCGCCCCTTCGGACCGGCCGGTGGGCATTCCCGAAGCCGTTCACCCCTGGCGGGAGAAGCCGCTCAACACCCTGCGCCCCGTGGCTGAATTCATGCGAAGCTGGGATGCATGAGCGTCGATACACCCCGCAGGATCGCCCTACTCCGGCATGCGAAAGCCGACTGGCCGCAGGTGTCCGACCATGAGCGGCCACTCGCGGAGCGCGGCCGCAAGGACGCCCCCGCCGCCGGCCTCCGGCTGGCCGAGACCGGCATCAACTTCGATCTGGCCCTCTGCTCGACCGCCGCACGGACCCGCGAGACCTGGAAGCTCGCCGTCCAAGCCCTGCCTCACCGGCCCAAGACGGTGTACGAGGAGCGGCTGTACGAGGCCTCCCTGGGCGAGCTCATCGCCCTGCTCAACGAGACCCCGGACGAGGTGAACGATCTGCTCGTCATCGGCCACAACCCCGGTATGCACGCGCTGGCCGACGCCCTCGCCGGCCGCGCGGAAGGCGATGCGCTGACCCGCATGAACCAGGGCGGATTCCCTACCTCGGCGCTCGCCGTCGTCGGCTTCGCCGGTTCCTGGAAGTCCGTGGAGCACGGGGTCGGCACGCTGCTGGAGTACTGGGCCCCGCACAAGTAACCCCCTTCACCTCCGTCCTCTTACGTCAAAGGGCCCCCGGCGCCGCACGAATGCCGGGGGCCCTCGGTCGTCTCGGAGGTCACTCCACGTCCGCGGCCTCGACCTCTTCACGGGTGATGCCCAACAGGTAGAGAACGGCGTCCAGGAAGGGCACGTTCACGGCGGTGTGGGCGGCCTCGCGTACCACCGGCTTGGCGTTGAAAGCCACACCGAGACCGGCCGCGTTGAGCATGTCCAGGTCGTTGGCACCGTCACCGATGGCCACGGTCTGCGCCAGCGGGACCCCGGCCTCCGCGGCGAAGCTGCGCAGCAGCCGGGCCTTGCCCGCCCGGTCCACGACACCGCCGATCACCCGCCCGGTCAGTTTCCCGTCGACGATCTCCAGCGTGTTCGCCGAGGCGAAGTCCAGCCCCAGCCGGTCCTTCAGATCATCTGTGACCTGGGTGAAACCGCCCGACACGACACCGACTTGGTATCCGAGACGCTTGAGCGTACGGATCAGGGTGCGAGCGCCGGGGGTGAGCCGTACCTCGGCCCGCACCTTGTCCACCACTGACGCGTCCAGCCCGGCCAGCAGGGCCACACGCGCGTGCAGCGACTGCTCGAAGTCCAGCTCGCCGCGCATCGCCTGCGCGGTGACCTCGGCGACCTTGTCCTCGCAGCCGGCGTGCGCCGCGAAGAGCTCGATCACCTCGTCCTGGATGAGGGTCGAGTCCACGTCCATGACGACCAGCCGTTGCGCACGGCGGTGCAGTCCGGCGGAGACGACGGCGACATCGACGCCGATCTCGGCCGCCTCGGTCGCCAGAGCGGTCCTGAGCGGCTCGGTCTCCGCACCGGACACCGCGAACTCGACGGCGGTGACGGGGTACTTCGCCAGCCGGAAGATACGGTCGATGTTGCCGCCGGTGGCGGTGATGCGCGCGGCGATCTGGGCGGTCGACTCCGCGGTGAGCGGGTGCCCGAGAACGGTGACGTGCGAGCGACCGCTGCCGCGGGGCCGGTTGTCGCCTGTGCCGGAGATGATCTCGGCCTGAAGCTTGAGTGACTCCGCCCAGTTGTGCACCGTGGCGCGCATGTCGCCCTCGGTGGTGCCGCCGGCGGTGGGCAGGGTGACGAGCGCGCACAGCACGATGCGGCCCCGGGTGACGACCTGCTCGATGTCGATGACATCGACGGAGTAGGCGGCGAGGGTGTCGAACAGTCCGGCGGTGATCCCGGGACGGTCCTTGCCGAAGATCTTGACGAGGAGAGTAGGGAACTCGGAGGTCTGCGAAGCGCTCATGGTGTTCCCACCGTATAGGGCGGGCTCCGCGGCAGGACCCCCCGTCCCGCCCACCGGACGCCGCCGGGCGGCCCGGCGGGCGGCCCGGCGGGCGCGCCTGCCGCGATGCCCGTCCTGCGGAGGCAGAGCGGGTGGCACCCGACCCCGGAGGCCGCGGAGGCGCGCCGGGGGACGCCGCCCGCCCGTCCCGCACCCGACGGCCCTCAGCGCGGGTCGCGAGGGGTGCCGGGCGGGGGAGGGCCCTCCTCCCCGGGCGCGGCCGTGCGCGGCCGGGGCCGTCCCGGCGGGGCGTGGCCGTCCTGCGGACCCGGAGCAGGGGGAGGAATGGTGCGCCGCGCCCGCGGGGACGGCGGCAGGGCCGGGCCGGCTGCCGTCGGTGCCCCGTACCAGTCGTCCGGCGCCCGCAGGTACGGGTTCGTCTCGTCGTGGGACGGGCGGTAGCCGGGCGACGGCGTGTACGGACCCGGCTGATACGCCAGGCCCGGGTACGTACGGTCGCCCCACCCCGACCTCCCGCCCCGGGCGAGCGGCGCGACCCGTCCACCGGCCGCCCCCGTCGCGCACGCCAGCAGCGCGCCGAGCGCGCCCGCCCCAGCACCCCACACCGCTCCCAGCAGCAGCGCTGTCCCCGCGCTCCCGTGCAGCTCGATGCCGGCGCCGAACGCGTCGAAGCCGAGCACCGAGAGCGACGCGCCGACGGAAACGCCCGTCAGCCACACCAGCAGCGGTAGCGCCAGGGCGGTCACCACTCCCACCCGCAGCGCGCACGCCCCCGCGAACCGCGTGGCGCCGAGCCCCGGCGGCCGCGGCGTTCGTACCGCCGTCAGCACGCCCGCGTACAGCATCAACAGCGCCGTGGCGACGGCGAGCAGCCAGACCCTGCCGTCGAGTTCGGCGAGCCGGCCCACCGTGACCGGCTTCTCGGCGGAGACCCGCAGCAGCTCGTCCAGCGGATCGGGCAGCAGCTTCGCCAGCTCACCCGTGGCCGCGCCCTCCCACGGCACGAAGAGCCCGATTGGGACAGCCATCCATACGCCGTTCGGGGCGCCGAGCAGCGCGGCGCCCGCGATCCGCTTCGGGTCGCCGTCGCCGACGGCGGCGTACGCGGCGGCCGCCAGCCCGGCGAGGACCGCCACGAGCACCACAGTGACCAGCGCCGACGCGGCCGGCCGCACCACTCGGTGCAGGACGTCCCAGCCGCGTGGCAGCGGCGCGCGGCGCGACGTCAGCAGTGCGATGGTCACCACCCCGAGCACCCAGCCGGCCCCGCCGGACAGGGACTCCGCGGCGTTGACGGTGAAGCCCACCGAGGCCTCGGCCTGTACCAGATCCCCAAGCCGGTCGGGCAGCAGGCCGCCGATGTCCCCGAGTCCGTCGGGGAGCCGGTCCGCTATGCCGTCCGGCAGCCCGGCCCCGCCCGGGATGTCCCCCAGCCCGCCTCCGCCCGGTACGTCGTCCAGTCCGAGCGCACCGCCGTCGATCGTGATGACGTCGTGGCCCACCCACGCGAGGCCGCCGACCATCGCGACGAACAGCGCGGCCAAGGCGCCGGCTCGGGCGGCCAGTTCGCCGCCCGATATCGCAACCCCGGCGCCGCGTAAGGACCTCAGGAAGATGAGCGACAGCACCAGTGCCCCGACCAGCCCCACCCCCAATGGCGCGATATCGATGGCTGTTTGTGCCTCCGCCCCTTCGAGGCCGAACGCGGACACCTCACCCGACGGGCGGACCGAACCGCCAACTGCCAGCGCCACCACGGCCGCCGCCATGGGACCGAGCGATCCGGCGGAGTCCGCCCCGAGCAGATGCAGCCCGAGAGCGGCGGTCCCGGCCATCGCGATCAGCGCCCAGCTCACCGCGGCGACCGCGGCGACGAGCACATCACCCCAGCGAATGCCCGTACTTCGCTTCTCACCCATGAGGACCCCCCGATCTCTGCTGGGTATGCCCCGCTTGGCCGCATTCGCGCATGATCCGTACGCACTCATGGGCGCTTACTACTCTCCGGGGGTGTTTCGGCGGAGTCAACGGCGCCCGGTGCGCACTCTTCACACGGCCCGACTTTCAGTTTGGGGACCGGGCCTGAAATAGTTCCCCACGATGTTCACCATCCCTAGACTCCCTCTGATGGGGGTACCTCGGGGGACAACTAGTGGGGCATGGAGTGCCGGAACTCGTACTGGAATTGAACGGAAGGACCTGGACGCTCGATCCGTCCAGGTCGTACACCCTCGGACGCGATCCGCAGGGCGACATGGTCATCGACGACGCCAGGGTTTCGTGGCGGCACGCCTCCATCAGCTGGGGCGGCCGGAGCTGGGTCATTGAGGACCACGGCAGCACCAACGGAACCTACGTGCAGGGCCAGCGGATTCATCAGATGGAGATCGGCCCCGGCTCGGCCGTCCATCTCGGCAACGCCACCGACGGGCCCCGTCTGAGCCTGTCCGGTTCGGCGGCGGGCGCTTCGGTGCCCAGCGCACAGGGCGCGGCGGGCGGGCAGGCGCAGCAGGGCTGGGCGGCGGGTCAGGGCCAGGCACAGGCCCCTCAGCACCAGGGCCCCCAGCAGCACCAGGTTCCGCAACAGCAGGGCTGGCAGCAGACTCCGCAGCAGGCGCAGGTCCCGCACCAGCAGGGGCCGGCCGAACGGTACGCCCAGAAGGCCCCTGGATCCGGCGGTGCCGCGGGGGCTCCGCCGGTGTACGGAGACCGCAGCCCGACCACGTTCCACCAGATGGCTCTCGGCCGCGTGATGCGCATCGGTCGTGCCCTGGAGAACGAGCTGGTCGTCTCCGACCTCCAGGTCTCGCGCCACCACGCCGAGTTCCGCGCGACGCCCGACGGCCGCTTCGAGATCCACGACCTCGGCAGCCACAACGGCACCTATGTCAACGGTCAGCCGCTCGCCAAGGCCGGCAGCGCACTGCTGGGCCCGAACGACATCGTGGGCGTCGGCCACTCGACCTTCCGCCTCGTCGGCGACCGCCTCGAGGAGTTCGTCGACACCGGCGAGGTCTCCTTCTCCGCCCGCCACTTGACGGTGACGGTCGACGGCGGCAAGCAGATCCTCAAGGACGTCTCGTTCGGCGTTCCGGAGAAGTCGCTGATCGCGGTCATCGGTCCGTCCGGCTCCGGCAAGTCGACGCTGCTGAAGGCCCTCACCGGCTACCGTCCTGCCAACCAGGGCGACGTCCTCTACGACAACCGCAATCTGTACAAGCAGTTCGCCGAGCTGCGTCAGCGCATCGGTCTGGTCCCGCAGGACGACATCCTGCACAAGGAGCTGACCGTCCGCACCGCGCTCAAGTACGCGGCCAAGCTCCGCTTCCCCGGCGACACAGCGGAGACCGAGCGCGCAGCCCGTATCGACGAGGTGCTGCGCGAGCTCAAGCTCGACATCCACAAGGACAAGAAGATCACCTCGCTCTCGGGTGGTCAGCGCAAACGCGTGTCCGTGGCCCTGGAGCTGCTCACCAAGCCGTCGCTGATCTTCCTGGACGAGCCGACCTCCGGTCTCGACCCGGGCATGGACCGCGATGTCATGCAGCTGCTCCGCGGTCTCGCGGACGACGGCCGTACGGTCCTGGTGGTCACCCACTCCGTCGCCGAGCTGGCCATCTGCGACAAGCTCCTGGTGATGGCTCCGGGCGGTTCGGTCGCCTACTTCGGCCCGCCCGAGGAGGCGCTCAACTTCTTCGGATATACGACATGGGCAGACGTCTTCTCCGCCTTCGAGAACTACCGCGACTACGACTGGTCCGGCCGCTGGCGCGGCTCGCAGCACTACCAGATGTACGCCGCGGACATCGACGCCGTCGCGCCGCAGTCCGTACACATGCCGCCGCCGAACCAGATGCGCCCGCCGAAGCCGCAGGGCTGGGGCGCGCAGTTGTTCACGCTGATCCGCCGCTATGTGTCGGTCATCGCGTCCGACAAGGGCTTCATGGGTCTGATGGTGATCCTGCCGGCCGTCCTCGGTGTGGTGAGCGTCGTCATTCCGGCCGACTTCGGCCTGGCGCCGCCCACACCGCCGTCCCGGTTCAACGGTGACGCCGGCACGATCATGCTGATCCTCGCGGTCGGCATGTGCTTCTCGGGCGCCGCCAACTCCGTACGAGAGCTGATCAAGGAACGGGTCATCTACGAGCGGGAGCGGGCCACCGGCCTGTCACGCTCGGCGTACCTGATGTCCAAGGTGATCGTACTCGGCATGATCACCGCCCTCCAGGGCGTCATCATCTGCGGCATCGGCTTCGCGACCCGCGAGCTGCCCGAAGAGGGCCTGATCATGCCGCCGGCCGTCGAGCTGTGTGTCGCGATCATCGCTCTCGGCTTCACCTCGATGATGTTCGGCCTGGTCATCTCCTCGCTGGTGAAGACCGCCGAGAAGACCATGCCGCTGCTCGTCATGTTCGCGATCGTGCAGGTCGTCTTCACCGGTGTGCTCTTCCAGGTCTACGGTTCGCCCGGCCTGGAGCAGTTCGCGTGGCTGATGCCGTCCCGGTGGGCGATCGCGGCCACCGGCGCGACACTCGACCTCGGCCACCTGATGCCGCCGTGGGACCAGAAGAACCCCGACAACCTGGACCCGCTGTGGGAGCACACGGCCGGCCAGTGGGGCCTCAACGTGACCATCCTGCTGCTCATCGGTATCGCCTGCGGCTTCGCGGTGGCGCGCCTGCTGCGTCGTCATGAGCCCGAGGTCATGCGCAAGTAGTCCACCCGGGCCCCGACCCGGAACCGGAAGATGCCCGAAGGGCGGCACCCCCGTATGGGGTGCCGCCCTTCTGCCGTTCGTCAAGGTGTCCGGCCTGCCGCCGGTCCGGAGTCGGCTCAGTAGGCGCTGTCGACGTTGTCCATGGAGCCGTATCGGTCGGCCGCGTAGTTGCAGGCGGCGACGATGTTGGCAACAGGGTCGTACAGGTCCTTCTTGGTGCCCTTGACGTGGTAGGCGTCGAAGGTCGGCTGGATCACCTGGAGCAGGCCCTTGGAGGGGACGCCGTTGATGGCGTTGATGTCCCAGTTGTTGATCGCGAGCGGGTTACCGCTGGACTCGCGCATGATGTTGCGGTGGATGCCCTCGTACGAGCCGGGGATGCCTTCCCGCTTCATAATGCTCATGGCCTCGCGGATCCAGCCGTCCAGGTTGTTGGCGTAGACGGGCTTGCGGGCAGCGGCACGGCTGGCGGCCGCCTGCTCGGCGCGCTTCTTCGCGGCGGCTTCCGCCTTCGCCTTGGCGGTGGCTTCCGCCTTCGCCTTGGCGGTGGCTTCCGCCTTCGCCTTGGCGGTGGCTTCCGCCTTCGCCTTGGCGGTGGCCTGCGCCTTCGCCTTGGCCTGGGCGGCGGCCTTGTCGGCGGCGGCCTTCGCGACCTTCGCCTGCAGGTTCGCGGCGACGTGCTGCTTGGTCAGGTTCTTGTGAACGGTCTCGGCCTGCAGGCTCTGCGTGGCCGAGCTCAGGGCCACCGGGGCAGCGGCGACGCTCAGCGTGGCGGGCTCCGTCTGGGCGGAGGACGCCGACGCCGGGATGAGGGTGAAACCAAGAGCAGCGGTGCTGACGGCGGCAACGCCGGCGATCGACAGCTTGTGCTTCTTGGCGATACGACTCTTGCCGTTGGTGCGGAAAACAGACATGGATGAACTACCTCTTCGAATAGCGGGGCCGCAGGAAAGCGCCGCGGGTTTGAATCCGCAGCGCTGTGCGACGGCAGCCATTGTTAGCGGCAGCAAAATTCTGTGGCAAAGGTGTGACGTACGATCCTGCTTAGTGGACCGTGGCTACCCGTAATGTCCGTATCACCCGCTAGGGCACGGAAATGACCGGCTCGCATGCCGGTCATATCGCCCGTATGGCAACTAGGCGCCTTCGTAAGTGATCTGCGTCCTATGCGAGGGCTCACATCGAGCGGGTGGCAGTCTCACCTTGAGTTGCGTCAGCAATTCGTACGGTGAGTGCCCTCGGCCGGCAGGATCAGATGGACGTCGCCGAACTCGTGCCAGAGGTACAGATGGCGTACGGCCTCGTCATAACTGCGGCACACGGCCGCCCGGCCGGCGATCGCCTCCAGCATCAGCAGGTGCGACGCCTCCGGCTCGTGCAGACCGGTCAGCAGTCCGTCCACGGCGCGGACTCCGCGTTCCGGGGTGAGCACCAGGTCCGTCCAGCCGGACGCCGCCCGCACCACCCCGTCGGCGCCGGCCGCCGACTCCAGGCCCCGGACCGCGGTCGTCCCCACGGCGACCACCCGGCCGCCGCCCGCGCGTGCGGCGTTGACCAGCCACGCGGTGGAGGCGGACACGTCGAAGCGTTCCGGGTACGGCGGCTCGTGCGCCTCCGTGGACGCCACGCCCGCGTGCAGGGCGAGCGGAGCGAACTGCACCCCCCGGCTCACCAGCTCCGCGACCAGTTCCGTGGTGAAGGGCCGCGCGGCGCTCGGCATCTCGGCCGAGGCTGCGCCTGCCGGGGAGCCGCTGGGGGAGGGCAGCGCGAACACCGTCTGATACGCGGCCAACGGCTGGTCCCGCTCGGTGTACGCGTAACGGATGGGCCGCCCGTACCGGTGCAGCAGGGCCGGCACGTCGACGGCGGACACCCTGGCCCACCACAGCCGCGACCCGCCCCCGGCCACTCCCGGGACGTGCCGTCCGGGCGCAAGAGGCTCCTCCAGTACAAGATGGGCACCGCCGGGAAGCCGAACCACGGCCCCCACCGGGCCCCCGGCCCGCGGACCGGTGGTGCCCCGGCCGTCCGGCTCCCGCAGCTCCACCGCCCAGCGCCCGTCGTCCGCCCGAGTGGAGAAGTGCACCACCAGGCGCTGCGCGCCCAGCCGGGCGTTGACCGCGGCGGGCAATGTGGCCGAGGTGTTCACCACCAGTACGTCACCGGCCCGCAGCTGCCCCGGCAGCTCCCGGAACGTATGGTGCGCCACCTCCGTCCCGCGCGAGACCAGCAACCGCACCGCGTCCCGGCCGAGCCCCGGCCCGCGCTGCTCCGCAGGCACCCGGGCGGACAGGGTTTCCGGCACCCGCAGCGCCTCGAACTCCGACACCGTCACCGTCCGGCCCCCGTCTCCAGCAGTACCGGAGCCGCGTAGCGCCCGCTGGGCGACCGCTCGTCCAGCAACCGCAGGAACGCGGGCGCCACCTCCTCGGGCACCGGGACCCCCGTCAGGTCCTCGTCCGGTTCGGCCGCGGCCGGCATGGCCGTACGCATCCCGCCCGGATCGACCCACCACACCCGCAGCCCCGGCTCCTCCACCGCCAGTACGGACGACAGCTGGTCGACGGCCGCCTTCGTCGCCCCGTAAGCGCCCCAGGTCGCGTACGCCTCCACGGCGGCGTCCGAGCTCACGTTGACCACCGCCCCGCCCGGCGCCTCGCGCAGCAGCGGAAGAGCCTCCTGGATCAGCGCCAGCGGAGCCACCACATTGGTCTCCAGAGCCGCGCGGAACCCCTCCACCGGATGCCGGTCCAGCGGGACGAGGGGCTCGGCGCCCAGGATCCCGGCGTTGTTCACCAGCAGATCCGCACCTCCCAGCTCCCGCGCCGCCGCCACCAGCTCGGCCCGGTGCGTGCTCGCCGTCACGTCCCCCGCGAGGGCCACCACCCGCGTCCCGTACTTCGCCAGCTCCCGCGCGGTCTCCTCCAGCGGTGCGGCCGTCCGGGCGTCCAGCACCAGATCCCAGCCCCGCCCGGCCAGCGCATGGGCGAGGGCGTGCCCCAGGCCCCGGGACGCCCCCGTAATGATCGCCACAGCCATGACATCCACCCCTCGTCGACAGGTCCACCGTTCCTGGCCCCAACCCTGGAACAGCGGACACGCCGCCGCCTCGGCCGTCGGCCGCACCGGGCCAAGGCCCTTTGCCCTAGGCCCTCCGCCCTACGCGGCGGCGGCCCGTTGCCCGATACGGCCAGGCAGGACCCGCCGGTACGGTGAGCCCATGAGCCATGGCCCCCGCACCGGACTGTCGGCGGTGAGCACCGCGCTACTCGCCATGAGCCGGCACCTCGAGGTCCGCGACGTCCTCAAGACGATCGTCGCCTCGGCCCGCGAACTGCTGGACGCCGAGTACGCCGCCCTCGGCGTGCCCGACGACCACGGCGGCTTCGCCCAGTTCGTGGTGGACGGCGTCAGCGACGAACAGTGGAAGGCCATCGGCCCCCTTCCCAGACAGCACGGCATCCTCGCGGCGATGCTTCACGACGCCGCCCCGGAGCGCCTCGCGGACGTACGCAAGGACCCGCGCTTCGAGGGGTGGCCGGCCGCGCACCCGGAGATGTCCGACTTCCTCGGCCTGCCCATCCGGGACGGCGACGAGGTCATGGGCGCGCTGTTCCTCGCCAACAAGCGGTGCCCCAAGCCGGCCGGCGGCTGCGGCTTCACCCAGGACGACGAGGACCTGCTCGGCATCCTCGCCCAGCACGCGGCCATCGCCCTGACCAATGCCCGGCTGTACGAGCGCAGCCGCGAGCTCACCATCGCGGAGGAACGTTCCCGCCTGGCCCACGAGCTGCATGACGCCGTGAGCCAGAAGCTCTTCTCGCTGCGCCTGACCGCCCAGGCGGCGGCCGCCCTGGTCGACCGGGACCCGGCACGCGCCAAGGACGAGCTCCAGCAGGTGGCGGCGCTGGCCGCCGAGGCGGCCGACGAACTGCGCGCCGCCGTCGTCGAGCTGCGCCCCGCAGCCCTCGACGAGGACGGCCTGGTCGCCACCCTGCGCACCCAGATCCAGGTCCTCGACCGGGCCCACACCGCCAGCGTCACCTTCGACAGCGCGGGGGTACGCGCCCTCCCCGCCGCCCAGGAGGGAGCCCTGCTCCGGGTATCCCAGGAAGCCCTCCACAACGCCCTGCGCCACTCCGGAGCGGACAAGATCGAGGTGAGGCTCAGCCGCCGCGAGCACGGCGCGGTGCTGCGGATAACCGACGACGGGCGCGGCTTCGACCCGAGGACCGTACGGCGGGCGGGCCGGCATCTGGGCCTGGTGTCGATGCGGGACCGGGCGAGCGGAGTGGGCGGCAGCCTCAGCGTGCAGTCGGCGCCCGGCGAGGGCACCACGATCGAGATGGAGGTGCCCGGTGGCTGACAGGACGATCCGTGTACTGCTGGTCGACGACCACCAAGTGGTCCGCCGCGGCCTGCGCACCTTCCTGGAGGTGCAGGACGACATAGAGGTCGTGGGCGAGGCCTCCGACGGCGCCGAGGGCGTCGCCCGCGCCGAGGAGTTGCGCCCCGACGTCGTGCTCATGGACATCAAGATGCCCGGCACCGACGGCATCGAGGCGCTGCGCAAAATGCGCGAGCTGGCGAACCCCGCGCGGGTGCTGATCGTCACCAGCTTCACCGAGCAGCGCACTGTGGTCCCCGCCCTGCGCGCGGGTGCGTCGGGGTACGTATACAAGGACGTCGACCCGGACGCGCTGGCCGGCGCCATCCGGTCGGTCCACGCCGGCCATGTCCTGCTCCAGCCGGAGGTGGCGGAGGCGCTGCTGGCACAGGAGGAGAGCAGCGGCGGCACGGGCCGAGGCAGCACCCTCACCGAGCGGGAACGGGAAGTCCTCGGCCTGATCGCGGACGGCCGGTCCAACCGCGAGATCGCCCGTGCCCTGGTCCTCTCCGAGAAGACCGTCAAGACCCACGTCTCGAACATCCTGATGAAACTGGATCTCTCCGACCGGACGCAGGCGGCGCTCTGGGCCGTACGACATGGGGTTACCGACTGAAGCGGACCGTCTTCTTCCGGACCGAGATTCATACTGTCGGGTGTATGTCCCCCACACGGCGCATCCTGTCCGGCTCCCGGCCGTTCTCCATGGCGTGCTGCGGCGGCTGGCCGCAGCGATTACCCAGGAGGATTTAGAAGTGAAGAACATCAAGAAGGCCGCTGCCATCACCATGATCGCGGGCGGCCTCGTCGCAGCCGGTGCCGGTGCCGCCTCCGCCACCGACGGCGCCCACGCCCACGGTGCTGCCACCCACTCGCCCGGCGTCATCTCGGGCAACGTCGTTCAGGCCCCGATCCACGTGCCGGTGAACGTGGTGGGCAACTCCGTGAACGTGATCGGCCTGCTCAACCCGGCCTTCGGTAACACCGGGATCAACAACTGACGACCTGAGGGTCAAGCAGGATCCCCGGCCCCCAGGCACACCCTGGGGGCCGCACCCCCATACGGACAACCCGCGCGAGACCTGCGCCCGGCTCGCTCCGGCGCGCGGGTAGCCAAGGCCTTCCGCCGAACGGACGGGCGGGTGGGAGGCGCCCCTCCGCGCAGCGAAGGGAGCCGCTCCCGGACCCGCACCCGGAAAGCGCCATCGCCATCGCCACCGGTCACCGCCACCGCGCCATCGCCACCGGTCGCCGCCACCGCGCCATCGCCACCGGTCGCCGCCTCTGCGTCACCGCGTCACCGCAGCCCCCGCTCGCGGTCCTCCACATACGCGTTGTACGCCGCCACCTGCGCCCGCCGCGCCACCCGCTCCACCGGGCGCAGTGTCTCCGCCCGTGCCGCAATCTCCGCCGCACTCACCGCGCCGCCGTGCCCGCTCTCGTACGCCACCGAGATCAGCAGCCCGACCCGCTGCGCCAGCTCCAGCACCCGCACCGCCCGCGGCGGATATCCCGGGGCCAGCACCTCGCGCCCGCGCTCCGCCCGCGCCCGGTATGCGTCGATCGCCGCCTCCGACACCGGCCCCGACCCCGCCACGTCGAGCCTCGTCAGAACCGCCGTCGCGTCCCTCAGCGCCTCGGCCAGCTCGCGCTCGGCCTCCCCGAGCGAGGGCACATCCGCAGGCGGAGCCTCTCGTACCGGCAAGCAATGCCAGACGACCTCGGCATGCAGATCGCCCTCGGGCCCGACCTTGTACACCTCCGGTACCAGCCCGAGCGCGGCGCCCACCGCGACGACCGCCTCCTCGGTCTCCATCGCCCGCGCATTGAACTCCGGCGGCCCGCTGAGCCCCAGCGGATGCCCTGGGGCGGGCAGTGCCACCCGCAGGCCGGTCACCCCCAGCGCCCGCAGCCGCCCCAGCGCGAGCGTGAGCCCGACCGGCCCGGGCTCACCAGGAAGCCCGTCGACGCGGTGTACGGCGTCCTCCCCGACGATGGAGAGCGCGGCATCATCCGGCGACACAGATCCGGCCAGCAGGGCATTTCCCCATGCGGCCAGCCGTCCTGAACGTGGTTCCGAGAGCATGGATCCAGCCTAAGTGGTTGGCTCCGGAAGTCCTTCAGGGGTTGATCAGGCCGCCAGGGCGACGGAGGATCTTCCGCTCCGGTCCGGACCGCAGCTGTCCTAGGGCCGGGGCAGGACGGCCAAGGCCGTTTCGGCGATCGCGCGCAGCGAGTCGGGGCTGCTTCCACCCTTACCCAACGCTTCGATCCCGCGCAGCACAGCCAGCAGGAGTCCGGCAAGTCGAGTGGGGTTCTCGTCCTGCTTGATGTCGCCCGCCCGCTGCGCTCCCGCGATGCAGGAAGTGAGCAGTTCCTCGATGGCTGCGAACGTCCGGCGGGCCGTTGCCGCGACGGCCGGATCCTGCTCCGACAGCTCGGCGGTGCCCTTGGCGAGCAGGCAGCCACGCCGACAGACGTCCGAAGCGGTGGCGTCGGCCACCGCTAGTACATGCGCGCGCAGCCGTTCACAGGCACCGACATCCGGGCCGTCGAGCGCCCGGCGCACGGCCTCGATCAGTTCGGCGCAATGGTCGTCGAAGGTGCGCAGGAACAGGTGGTGCTTGTCGCCGAAGGCGCCGTAGAGGCTGCCCTTGCCCAGACCGGTGGCCGCGGCGATGTCGTCCACCCTCGCCGCTGCGTAACCGGTGGACCAGAACTGGTCCCTGGCGGCGCGCAGGACCTCGCCTTCATCGAAGCTTCGGGATCGTGCCATGGCTCCACAATACCCATTCTTGACTGACTCGTCCAGAATCGGGTACGTTTCTGGACGAGGTGGTCAAGAAAAATCGGCAGCCCGTCAGGCCGTGCCACGGCGACGAGTAGCGTGAACGACATAGTGATCTCGAAAGGATGGGTGTCATGCGCCCCATGAACGGAAGGACAGCCCTGGTCACCGGTGCCTCCAGTGGTATCGGACGGGCGATCGCGAAGCGCTTTGCCGATGACGGCGCCCGCGTCTACCTGACTGGCCGGCGCAAGGACGAACTCGAAGCCGCAGCCGAGGACGTCGGCCCCGACGCGGTCGCCTTGCCGTGCGACGTCGCGCGGGCCGCCGACCTTGACCGAGTCATGGACGTCATCCGCGGCGACGGACGGCAGCTTGACGCCGTCGTGGCCAATGCCGGCGTGGGCGACGGGGCTCTTCTCGCGGACGTCACGGAGGAACAGTTCGACCTCGTCTTCGGTGTGAACACCAAGGGCAGCCTGCTGACCGTGCAGAAGTCGCTGCCCCTGCTCGCCCGGCCCGCGTCGGTGATCCTGCTGGCGTCCTCCACCATCCACCGAGGCGCCGACAGAATGGGCGTTTACGCCGCATCCAAGGCAGCCGTGCGCAGCCTGGGCCGGACCTGGGCCGCGGAGCTGGCCCCGCGCGGCGTGCGTGTCAACGTCATCACGCCCGGCCCCATCGCCACACCCGCTATCGAACGCCTGGCCGACAAGCTCGGCCAGAGCACTGAGGACTTCCACGGCGCGCTGGCCTCGCACCTTCCGCTGCAGCGCATGGGCCGCCCCGAGGAGGTCGCAGCGCTGGCCGCTTTCCTTGCCGGGCCGGAGAGTTCGTTCATCACCGGTGCCGAGCACTTCGTCGACGGCGGACAGATCCAGGTCTGACCAACTGCGAGGAGGTGCCGCCCGCCCCGCCCGCCGGTGAGCTTGACGGCACCGCGGAATTACGAAGGGAAAAGTCGCGTGAACAGCGATATTCGAGCGATGATCGCAGACGTCGAAGTCGAGAGCCCTGAGGCTGCGATTCCCTTCTACTGTGACGGCGGCCCCGCCAGCCGCTGACCACCGGTGCACCGGCCGAAACCCCACACCTGAAGCCGTCACACAACGCGTCCGCGCTGAATGGTCACGCATCTCGTGATCGGCCTGCCCTGTATGCCTGTCGCCGCCGCTCTTCCGATCGTGTTGACCGCCGCCGAACGCCACCGGTTGAAGAAGGCGGCCTACGGCCACAAGACCGGCTACCAGGCCCGGATGCGCGCGCAGGTCGTGCTGCATGCGGCCCGGGGACGCTCCAATGCGCGCATCGCCCGCGACAGCGGCCTGCACCTGGACACCGTGCGGACTTGGCGGGGCAGGTTCGCCGACGGCGGGCTGCTGGCCCTGGCCGACCGCCGACGCAGCGGGCGCCCGGCCCGACTCACTCCCGTGCAGGTCGCCGAGGCGAAGGCACTGGCCTGCCGGCTCCCGGCCGAGACCGGGGTGCCGCTGTCGCGCTGTTCATGCCAGGAACTGGCCGCCGAGCTGATCGCGCGCGGCATCACCGACACCGTCTCGGCGTCCACCGTGCGCCGCCAGCTGCGCGAGGACGCACTCAACCCCTGGCAGTATCGGTCGTGGATCTTCATCCGGGACCCGGACCTGGACGACCTGCCGGCCCGGCTCGACCGGCACACACGCACCGACCGACACCAAGTATCCTCTGGCCCCCTGGCTGCCTGATCAACCCCCGAAGGACTTCCGGAGCCAACCACTAAGGACTCGCGCGGGACCGGACCCAGGCAGTGGCCTTAGCAATGACCTAAGGGAGGGCCCGCCCGAGACGTGGCGTAGGTTTTCCCTGGGGGCTGCGCCCACAGGCGCACGCGACATCCGAGACTGCAATGGGAGACAACGCGCTCATGAGCGATGTACTGGAGCTGGTGGACGTATCCGTGGTCCGCGACGGCCGGGCTCTGGTGGACCAGGTCTCCTGGTCGGTCAAGGAGGGGGAGCGCTGGGTCATCCTCGGCCCCAACGGCGCCGGCAAGACCACCCTGCTCAACGTCGCGTCCAGCTATCTCTTCCCGTCCAGTGGCACCGCCACGATCCTCGGCGACCGCCTCGGCAAGGTGGACGTCTTCGAGCTGCGCCCGCGCATCGGCATGGCCGGTATCGCCATGGCCGACAAGCTGCCGAAACAGCAGACCGTCCTCCAGACGGTGCTCACCGCCGCGTACGGCATGACCGCCACCTGGCAGGAGAGCTACGAGGACGTCGACGAGCAGCGCGCCCGCGCTTTCCTCGACCGCCTGGGCATGACCGACTATCTCGACCGGAAGTTCGGCACGCTGTCCGAGGGCGAGCGCAAGCGCACCCTCATCGCCCGCGCGTTGATGACCGACCCCGAAATGCTGCTCCTTGACGAGCCTGCCGCAGGCCTCGACCTCGGCGGCCGCGAGGACCTGGTGCGCCGCCTCGGCCGCCTGGCGCGCGACCCGTACGCCCCGTCGATGGCCATGGTCACGCACCACGTCGAGGAGATCGCCCCCGGTTTCACCCACGTCCTGATGATCCGTCAGGGAAAGGTCGTCGCAGCCGGACCGCTCGAACTCGAGCTGACCTCACGCAACCTCTCCCGGTGCTTCGGTCTGCCGCTCGTCGTCGAGCAGAACGGCGACCGCTGGACGGCGCAGGGACTTCCGCTCGCCTGATGCGGCGTAACGCGGCCCGAACCGACCCAACGCGAACCGAACCGACGACCTCGAATCGCCCCCTGTCCCGAGCGGGACCGGCACACCTAACATGACCATGTGGAAATCGACGCATGGGTGTGGTGGCTGATCGCAGCGGTCGGGCTGGGCATCCCGCTCGTCCTCACGGCGATGCCCGAGTTCGGCATGTTCTCCGCCGGAGCGATAGCCGCCGCGGTGGTCGCCGCCCTCGGCACCGGCATCGTGACCCAAGTGCTCGTCTTCGCGGGGATGTCAGTCGCGCTGATCGCCGTCGTTCGTCCGATCGCCAACCGGCACCGCGCCCAACGCCCCCAACACGCCACCGGCGTCGACGCGTTGAAGGGCAGATCAGCCGTCGTTCTGGAACGGGTCGACGGCAGCGGCGGCCGAATCAAGCTCTCCGGCGAGGTCTGGTCGGCACGCTCCCTCGACACGGACCGCAGTTTCGAACCGGGCCAGCAGGTCGATGTCGTCGAGATCGACGGAGCGACCGCAGTCGTCATGTGACCGAACGCCCCACGGCACGGCCCGGGTTCTGCGAAACTCGATCTTCGGGCCTCGGGGTCCACTCTCTCGAAGCATGAAGGGCACGGGAACACGATGCAGCCGATCATCATCGTCCTGGTCATTCTGGTGGTGCTCGTCTTCATCGCCCTGATCAAGACGATCCAGGTCATCCCGCAGGCCAGTGCCGCCATCGTCGAGCGCTTCGGGCGCTACACCCGCACCCTCAACGCGGGCCTAAACATCGTCGTCCCGTTCATCGACTCCATCCGGAACCGCATCGACCTCCGCGAGCAGGTCGTGCCCTTCCCGCCCCAGCCGGTGATCACCCAGGACAACCTGGTGGTCAACATCGACACGGTCATCTACTACCAGGTGACCGACGCCCGCGCCGCGACCTACGAGGTGGCCAGCTACATCCAGGCCATCGAGCAGCTGACCGTCACCACGCTCCGCAACATCATCGGTGGCATGGACCTGGAGCGGACGCTCACCTCCCGCGAGGAGATCAACGCGGCCCTGCGCGGCGTCCTGGACGAGGCCACCGGCAAGTGGGGCATCCGCGTCAACCGTGTCGAGCTCAAGGCGATCGAGCCGCCCACCTCCATCCAGGACTCGATGGAGAAGCAGATGCGTGCCGACCGCGACAAGCGTGCCGCGATCCTCACCGCGGAGGGCATCCGGCAGTCGGCCATCCTCACCGCCGAGGGCGAGAAGCAGTCGGCGATTCTCCGCGCCGAGGGTGAGGCCAAGGCGGCCGCGCTGCGCGCCGAGGGCGAGGCCCAGGCCATCCGTACGGTCTTCGAGTCCATCCACGCCGGTGACGCGGACCAGAAGCTCCTCGCCTACCAGTACCTCCAGATGCTCCCCAAGATCGCCGAAGGCGACGCCAACAAGCTCTGGATCGTGCCCAGCGAGATCGGCGACGCGCTCAAGGGACTCAGCGGCGCCATGGGCAACTTCGGGCCCCTGGGCGGCGGTGGAGGCGGCAGTACCATTGGCCGTCAGGCCACCGGCACAGAGCGCCGCGAACAGCCCCCCATCGACTGACGGCCAGGCACCTTCATGCATGATCAGTGAGGCCCCTCGACCTTCATGGCGGGGAGGCATCTCACTGAAGGTGAAGGAGATGGCGTGTCCATCTGGGAATCACTCGCGGTGCTCGTGGCCGGCATCTGCGCCGGCACGATCAACACCATCGTCGGCTCCGGCACTCTGATCACCTTCCCCGTGCTCCTCGCCACCGGCCTGCCGCCGATCACCGCGAACGTCTCCAACACCCTGGGCCTGGTACCCGGCTCGATCAGCGGCGCCATCGGCTACCGCAAGGAACTGCGCGGCCAGTGGCCCCGCGTGCTCCGCCTCGGCCTCACCGCCCTCATCGGCGGACTGAGCGGCGCCATCCTGCTGCTCGCCCTGCCCTCGAACGCCTTCGACACGATCGTCCCCGTACTGATCGGCATCGCCCTGGTCCTCGTCATCGCCCAGCCCCGGCTGTCCCGGGCGATCCAGAGCCGACGCGCGCGCAAGGACGCCGACACCCACCCGGACGGCGGGCCGGTACTTCTCGCCGGCCTGCTCCTGTCCAGCGCGTACGGCGGCTACTTCGGCGCGGCGCAGGGCGTCCTCTACCTCTCCCTGATGGGGTTGCTGCTCAACGACGACCTCCAGCGCATCAACGCCGTCAAGAACGTCCTCGGCGCGATCGTCAACGGCGTGGCCGCCGCCTTCTTCCTCTTCGTAGCCGAATTCGACTGGACCGCGGTCCTGCTGATCGCCGTCGGCTCGGCACTGGGCGGCCAGCTGGGCGCCAAGGTCGGCCGCCGCCTGCCACCGGCGGCGCTGCGCGCGGTGATCGTCGCCGTCGGCATCGTCGCGATCATCCAGCTTGTGACGGGCTGAACACCGCTGTGCCGAACTGAACGAGGCCCGCCTCCGTCGGAAGGCGGGCCTCACAGCGTGCGACTGGGTACCACGCGGACCGTGCGAGATTACGCGGACTGCGCGAGCCACTCCGGCAGAGCCTGACGGTCACCCGCACCGAGCGCCAGCAGCATCGCGTCGGCGGGCGTCGGCACGAATGGCCTGCGAAGCAGCGGCATCCCCGCCTGCTCCGGAGTGCGGTCCGCTTTGCGGTGATTGTCCTCCGCGCACGAGGCAACCGTGTTCAGCCAAGTGTCCTGACCGCCCTGAGCCCGCGGCACGACGTGGTCCACGGTCGACGCCCGCCGCCCGCAGTACGCGCACCGGTGCTGGTCCCGGACCAGCACACCCCGCCTCGACCACGGAGCCTGTCTTCGAAAGGGCACGCGTACGTACCTGCAGAGCCGGATCACCCGCGGTACCGGAAGATCGACGGCGGCGCCGCGCATACGTAGTCCGGGGTGGGCCTGCTCGACAACGGCCTTGTCCTGCAGGACAAGCACCACTGCGCGGTTGAGTGTCACCGTCGACAGCGGCTCGAAGCTCGCATTCAGTACCAGCGTGTCCCGCATATCGCCCACCTCCCGTGTGCCGGCCCCCCACCCCTGTCGGCGGGCTTGGGCTTGGATCAACTCTGGCCGGGCGCGCCGAGATGGACAACGCAATATCTGTGCCTTCCCGGGCCCGCCACCGGACCCAGGCATAAAAATTGCCCTGCCCTGATCTCTCCAAGACCAGGGCAGGGCAAACAACCGACGAACGTTCAGCTGTGGGCGGGCGACTCGTACTCACCGATCAGCTGTGCGCGGGCAAGGGTGTGGAAGCGCAGATTGAAACCGACGACCGCTGGTGAGGCGTCCTCGTCCGGGCCCAGCTTCTCCCGGTCCAGGGCATACACGGTGAACACATAGCGGTGCCGCTCGCCGGGCGGCGGAGCCGCCCCGCCGAAGTCCTTGGTCCCGTAGTCGTTCCGCGCATGGACGGCGCCCGCCGGCAGCCCCTCGAACTTCCCGCCGCCCGCACCGGGTGACAGCTCGGTGACAGAAGCGGGGATGTCGAACAGCACCCAGTGCCAGAACCCGCTGCCCGTGGGGGCGTCGGGGTCGAAGCAGGTCACGGCGAAGCTCTTCGTCCCGGCCGGGAAACCCTCCCACCGCAGGTGCGGCGAACTGTTCCCACCCGACTTCACCTGCGCCTGACCCAGGCCGGCCTCCGGCGCGACGTCCTCGCTCACCACTGTGAACGACGGCACCGGCGGCAGGAAGTCATGGGGGAGTGGCGGCCTGTTGAGCTCGGTCACGACGGAACCTCCTGATCGCGAGAGTGGCTACGGACGCGAGCCTAGGCCCTACGCCCAGTTCCGCTTGCCACCGACAGCGGCGAGCCACTGGTTGAGGTAGGCGGCCCAGTCGGTGTCCTGGAAGGAGTTGAGCCCCACCTTGAACGCCCGGTACGAGTCGCTGCCCTCCGAGAAGAGCCCCGGCTTCTTGTCCATCTCCAGTACCACGTCCATCTCACGGTCGTCGGCGACGAAGGTGAGCTCGACCTGGTTCAGCCCGCGGTACTGCTGCGGAGGCACGAACTCGATCTCCTGGTAGAAGGGGAGGCGCTGACGCGTACCGCGGATGTGACCCCGCTCCATGTCCGCACTCCTGAACCGGAAGCCCAGCTGCCCGAAGGCGTCCAGAATTGCCTGCTGCGCCGGCAGCGGGTGCACGTTGATGGGGTCCAGGTCGCCCGCGTCGACCGCACGCGCGATCTCCAGCTCGGTCGTGACCCCGATGTTCATCCCGGGCAGCTGGTGCCCGGCGAAGCTCGTGACCGGCGTCTCCCAGGGAATCTCAAGCCCGAACGGCACGACGTGCACCGCCCCGGCCTTGATCTCGACGGCACCGCCCAGACGCTGCTTGGTGAACTCGATGTCCTGCTTGACCTCCTGGTCACCGCCTTCGACCTCGACGCGCGCCTGCAGACCGACGGAGAGCCCCTCGATCTGCTGGTCCACCGACCCGCCCTGGATACGCACCTCGCCCTGGACGACACCACCGGGTACGACGTTGACCTCCGTCAGCACCGTCTCCACCGACGCGCCACCGGCACCCATGCTCGCAAGCAGCCTCTTGAAGCCCATGCGTCTCTCCCCATCACTCGATCCTGACCTCTACAAACGCGGAACAGACCTGCCCGGTTCCGCGCTCTCACCCTGGCAAACCGGGTGACCGCTGACCACCTACCCGTACCTATGGGTTCCAGTACGCTCGTACGGATGATCGCGAGCCCCGACCGTACGCCTCTCACCCACGCCTTCTTCGACCGGCCGGTCCTTGCCGTCGCCCCTGATCTCCTCGGCCGCATCACAGAGGTAGAGGCATACGACGGCCCGGGCGACCCCGGCTCCCACGCCTTCCGCGGCCGGACGCCACGCAACGCGGTGACCATGTCAAGGCGGTCAGCATGACCGTCATGGATCTTGCTCACCCCGCTGAAGAAGTCGCCCCCAAGCTGCTCGGTGCCATCCTCACCCACGAGACCCCCGAGGGAACCGTGAGCATCACCATCACGGAGACCGAGGCGTACTCCGGTTCGGCCGACCCTGCCTCCCACGCCTACCGAGGCAGGACACCCCGAAACGCCGTCATGTTCGGACCCGCGGGACACCTGTACGTCTACCGGTCCCACGGTCTCCACTGGTGCGCCAACATCGTCACCGGGGCAGACGGCATCGCTACAGCTGTCCTCATCCGGGCAGGCAGGGTCATCGAAGGGGAAGACCTGGCACGCAAGCGGCGAGGGGGCAAGGTCGAGAGCCCACGTCTCGCGCAGGGTCCGGGGAACTTCTGCCAAGCGCTCGGCATCACGGCAGAGCACAACGGCACAGACCTACTGACAGGCGCCTCGGTCGCGCTGTCCGAGGGCGAGCCAGTACCCGCCGCACTCATCCGGGTTGGTCCTCGGGTAGGCGTGAGCAAAGCCCACGACTGGCAGCACCGCTTCTACCTCGCGGGGGATCCAACGGTCTCGGCGTACCGACTGAGCCCGAGAGCCAAGCCGTCCGCCGGAGCCTGAGCCGCTGTGCGCCTCGCTCGCGGCTCGCCGATGAGTCGGCGCGGAGTTGGGCCCGAAGATGCGTGACCGCTCGCGAGCGTGGCGCGACCGGCACCGAGCTTTACGAGGCTTGGAGAACCGGTCGCGTCGTCGAGCCGCCGATCAGGCGGCTCTTCCGGGACGTCATCACCGATCGTCTGGCGGGCCCGCAGCCGCCGCAGGCCGCGATGTTGTTCCAGTCCTCAGTTGACCCGTTCTGGACGGACGACAGGTTCTTCCTCGGCGACTTCTACAACGAGATCCTCCACCAGGACACCTGCCAGCCGGACACCGCCGACGGCGTCCCCCTGCTGGCGACCCTGGCCGTCGATGACCGGGTGCCACCACAGCAGCGGTTCGAAGCGGTTGACCTGCTGCTCCACGCCGCCACTGTCGCAGGCCGGCACTTGGCCGATTGCTGGCCCAACGCTCCGCGGCATACAGATCCGGAGAGCGAAAAGCGGGCCCGAGAGGCGGTCCGGTACTGCTCGCCCGATGGGCAGCCGAATGTCCGGGTGTCCGGCTGGCCCTCGCGGGTCTCGCTGTGGTGTTCCCTACCACCCGCACGCTGCCCGCCTTGACTCCACGGCTTCGGGGCTTCGTCGAGCAGCATCCACGGGGCACCGACATCGGCGATTATGTGCGGTTCGTCCTGGTACTGGCCGCAGACGACGAACACCAGACCCTCGTCACCCTCGAAACGTTCACCGACGACTACTGGCGGGCCACCTCCCGCGGAGCACCGACACGAGCCCGAGCTCTCCACCTGCTCGGTCAGATGCTGGACCGGATCGGAACGAGCCTCACACGGTCACGCCCTGGGGAATAACGACGTGATCGTCCACAGAAGGGCGCCCCCGTAGGGCGGCGCCCCTGTCGTTGGCTACCCGTCCGCTCGGCCAGCCGTCGCGCATCGCTCACGGGTTCCGGAAGCTGATCCGGCAGTGGTCCGGCTTGAACCCTCGGACTCCTCGACCTCTCGGCATCAGCTCGACGAGTTCGCAGACCTGCATGACGACCGTCCGCACGTAGTCGATCCGGTCGGGGTCTTCGTAGTCCAGCTCCTCCCACAGGTACTCGACGTCCCCCAGATCTACCCGCACCCGCTTCGCTGCCAGGTCTGCCAGCTCGGTCCGGACCCTCGCCAGGTCGGCATCACACCTGCCGATGCCTGCACGCATGGTCGATGCGTCGATGTCCCCTACGGCGAACATCTCCGCCAGGGCGGTACGCCTCTCGGATGTGGCCACCTCCTCGGCCAGTAGCTCGGCCTCGCGCTCCTCGTCTGCGGCATCCGTGGCCGGAGCCTGGTTCCACTCCTCGGCCCTGTTGATGACCTTGCGGACCACGAAGGAGTCAAGGGGGTCTGCCGGGCATGTGATGCACCGGCCACCTGAGCAGGTGTAGATCCTGTATCGCTCGCCTGTCGCGTTCTTCTTGCTCCACCCCTGCGTCACGACGGCCTGACACTTCGAGCAGCGGACCACGCCGGAGAACAGAGCCTTGCGCTTCCCTCCGCCGCCCGTGTTGCGCTCAGGGTCGCTCAGGTAGCGCGCCAGGGCCCGGAACATGCCCTCGGAGACGAGCGGCTCCCAATTGGCTGTGCCGGTCTCCTCGGTCACGCGTACGCGTCTCCCATCCGGCTTCTCGACCCACTGGGAGTACGTCTGGATGCCCGCGTTCCTCGGCTTCAAGAGGACGCCCCGGAGGTTCGAGCTACGCCACTCCTTGCCGTGCGGCGAGAGCGGCTCGCGAGCGTTCCAGTCCTTCGCGATGGACCACAGGGAGACACCGGCCAGGACATCCCGGTACGCCTGCTGCAGGGCTTCCGCCTCCTCGTCGCGATGCGTGCCGTCGCGCTCGAAGCCGAAGGGGCGAGTGCTCCAGAAGGGCCTGCCCGACTCCCTGCGGCGCTGATGACCGAGCACTTGACGCTCTACTCGCATCTCGGTCTCGTTCTCGGCCACTGCAGCGCCGATGCGAGCAGCCAGACGACCGGAAGGGGTCGCCAAGTCCAGGACGCCCTGAGCCTGTGCGGCGGCCAGATGAACGCCGGTCTCCTCGGCCCCCAAGGGCACGGCAAGCGGTGTGCTGCTGAGAGCGGGCGAGGTGACCATCGGCCAAGAACTGGCGCGCAAACGACGACTCTCGGCCCGCAGGGACACGGAACTGGCCAAAGGCCCGGCACGCCTCGCGACGGCCCTAGACGTCGACCGCACCCTCGTCGGAACGGACGTGTGCGCCGGCCCCGACGCCCCGCTGTCCCTGCTCCAGGGGACGCCCGTACTTCCTGACCTGGTGAGGAACGGCCCCCGGACAGGGGTGGCCGGCGACGGCGCCCATCGCCCCTGGCGCTTCTGGTTTTCGGACGACCCCACAGTCAGTCCGTACAGGGCCCGCGTACCGAGGCGCCGGGCGACTTGACTCGGCCCTGCGGGACGCCTAACGTAGCCCGAGCCGCTTGGACCGGGCACTGCTGTCGGTACAGCCCATCGGGCCGGACCAGAGGCAACTCGAAGCGGCCAACTACCTACGATTCACCCTGGCGGGGATGAATTCGGCGTGCCCGAATTCTGACTCAGCGGCTCGATTATGAGCCACAAGGGAAATCCGCTAACGTAGTGAACACGCCGAAAGGCAAAGGCCACTCCAAAGGCCGCTGGAATCAGAATCAGAATCCGAACCGGAATCGGTACGGAAAACGATCTGGTAAGCTTGGAAACACCGAAGGGAAGCGCCCGGAGGGCCCCGTGAAAAGGGACCGAAGGAAGCGTCCGTTCCTTGAGAACTCAACAGCGTGCCAAAAGTCAACGCCAGATATGTTGATACCCCGTCCATCTTCGGATGGCGAGGTTCCTT